>CAZVXU010000026.1:0-22971 GCA_964631585.1 uncultured Spirochaetaceae bacterium
CGGCTTTTCAAAGGACGCCCCGGGGATTTCCTGCGCCGCTCAGTACAGTTCGGAGGCGAGACCCGCGACCTCCCGACGAATCTCGGGCGGGAAGCCGCCGGTCGCGAGCACGCCTAAGGCAGCCCCGAGCTCCGCATGGTCCACGCCACCCCGGTAGGATACGTACCCCTTTATCGCATCGATCCCGGCCCGACCGAGCCGGTGGTCCGCCCCGGCCCGGGCCTCCTGCCGCAGAACCGTGTGAATCATCCGGGCCGTCCGTCCCTCGCCATCGACGGGCATGTACTCAATCGACTCGAGGACAGCGATGCGGAAGCTTCGGTCGTTTGACCTCTGTGCGATCGCCAACAGTCTGTCCCGCACAGCGTAGTCGCCGATTCGCGCAAGCATCCGGACGGCACGAATCCGCTCGGCCGGAGCGCGACCGTCGCCGGTGTCGGTGACGAAAGCCAAAAGCGCCTCGACGACGCGCCGGTAACTTCCCGCGAGGCCGTCTCCGTCGAGGCGTGAGGCGATGTCGTCGAGGGCTCGTCGCCTGTCGGCAACGTCGCCGGAGGAAAGCAGCCGGGAGAGGTAAATGCGGTCTATCTCCGCCCCGGGTCCTCTCCCCGATGCGGCAGTGTCTGCAGCGATGGACGCCCTGCCGTGGGCCCCTGCGCGGGCGTGGCTCCATCCGGCCGCCGGTCGCCCCACCCGCACCACCGAAACCGTCCAGCCCGGACCGGCAACCACCGCCCTGCCGTCCGGCCCGATCGCGAAGGTTGCCGGATCCCGACGGCCGCCGACAACTCCAGGCGCCGGCACCAGCTGCCGCGCCCTCGCGTCCGCCCTCGCGAGCTCGCGGACCTCCCCCGAGGTCATGAGCATGAAGACTCCTCCGGCGCTCCGGGCAACCACGGCCGCCACCTCTTCGGCGTCGCCCGAAACCCGCAGTGCGTCGGCGTCAGAGCCCGCCTCTCCCGCCGCAAACACCTCACCGGCCGACGAGAGCGCATACACGACTCCTGCGGCTTCGTCGACCACCACTGCAGTAACGGCATCCCTACCCGCCTGCCGGCGCGCGATGACCTCTCCCGCGAAGACATCGACGATGTCTCCCTCCCGCAGCCCGACGTGGACGGTGCCGTCGACGGAGGCCGCGATGGAGGTCGGCGCGCCAGGCAGGGATACGCGCCACAGTTCGGCGCCGGAGCGATCCCGGGCCAAGAGTCCGTCGGCATCGGCGATGACCACGGCGTGACCGATCACGACCGGTCCGGTGACGACGGGAGCGTGAGTTTCCACCCCCCATATGACACCGCCCCTTGGGGAGAGCGCAAGAAGCCGATTACCGCCCTCGACGCGATAAATCACGCCGTCGGTAGCGCATGCAGGCGCGGCGCCCTCGCGTCGGCTCCAGACGGTCTTGCCGAAAGGGTTTACGGCGACGAGAGTGCCGTCGTCTCGCTGCACGAGCACGATTCCGTCGGGGGTCACGCAGGCGTGCCCGGTTGGTCTTGCGCGGAGGTCGTACCGCCACAGAAGCTCACCCCCCGGGGAGTACGCGTAAAGGTAACGGTCGTTGCTCGTCACATAGGATTGCCCCTCCTGCGTTATGACGGGCGGACCGGGAAAGGAGCCGCCGGTCACTGCCCGCCACAGAGGCTCCACCGCGCCGGCCGGAGCCACCGAGCCACCGGCAAGCCAGAGAACTGCCACGAGGGTTAATGTCGCCCTTTTATATCCATTCAACACGGTGTATTCCCTACCAAAAACTCGCCGCCTGCGTTATAATTCGGTTACGGTAATCGGCAACACACATCGAATACAACATCTGACGGGAATCGCGATGACTATGTATATCCACATCAACGAAGGAGTCCACGATGCACGCGCCTAAGGTAACCAATCAACCCACGATCAAGCGACTCCCATCCTACCTGCATATTATCGAGAGTGCCCAGCGTGACGGCAAGGAGTACATCTCCGGCACTGTTATCGCCGAAGAGCTCAAGCTCGAGCCGATTCAGGTCCGAAAAGACCTCGCGCTCACCGGCATCGTGGGCAAACCCCGCATAGGATTCCCGGTTGACGATTTGATTCGTGCGATTTACTCCTTTCTCGAGTGGGACAGAGAACACCGAGCCATACTTGTCGGCGCGGGTAACCTCGGCACCGCCCTCATGGGCTACCCGGAGTTCAACAAACGGGGGATGAACATTGTTGCCGCGTTCGACCTGGACAAGAACAAAATCGGGAATACACATCATGGCACGCCGGTGTACTCGCTCGGCCAGATGTCGGAGAAGATCGCCGAAATAGGCGTCGACATGGCCATCCTCACCGTTCCCTCCGGACACGCACAGGCTGTCGCGGACCTTCTCGTGCGCGCGGGCATTCAGGCGATCTGGAACTTCACAAACGTCAAACTGAAGGTACCTGAGGACGTCATCGTCCAGAAGGAGGACCTCTCCTCCGGATACGCGGTGCTTTCGGTGAAAATGCGCCTCACGCATTCACAGACGGCGAACGCCGAAGTCTGATCACTCGGCAGAGATAGCCCGATAGAGATCACGCTCGCGTCTGATAAACGCCTCGCTGTCGAGACGCCGCTCCCCGCGGGGCAAGTCGTTTCCCGTCATTTCGACAACACGTGCAGGCCGGGCCGAGAGAAGAGCAATCTCCTCCCCGACCAGAAGGGCCTCACGAACGCTGTGGGTCACAAAGAGACTCGTGCGCGGCCTGGAGGCAAGCAGCCGCTCGAATACCCCGATGAGGGAGAGGCGGAGAGATAAATCAAGCCCCTGAAAGGGCTCGTCGAGGAGGAGGAGCTCTCCGGGGTATACGAAGGCACGAGCCAGCGCCACCCGCTGGGCCATGCCGCCCGAGAGCTCGGCCGGATAGTACCCTGCGAACTCCGCCATTTGAACATCCGCGAGGACAGCCGCCACCGCAGCGGCGCGCTCGCCGGGCTCCCAATGCGGGGGCAGCACAAACTCCACGTTCGCGCGCACCGTCTCCCAGGGAAGCAGCCTCGGCTCCTGAAAGAGAATCGTCACCTGCTCGGGCCGCGCCCCCTCGATGCGCCCGGCATCCGCCCTCACGAGCCCCGCGAGAATGCGCAGTAGCGTCGTCTTCCCGCAACCGGAGGGCCCGAGCACCGCGGTCACCCCCCGCGCCGGCACGTCGAGGTCGAGGCCGTCGAGTACCGGTAGATCGTCGAATCGCTTTACGAGGCCGCGAATGGAAAGGGGGGCCCCGGCGGCGCCGTGGTTGCCGGCCCCGCCGCCGTTGCCGGTTCGCGCCCCCGGATGGCCGCCGCCCCCGGGACTGCCGGCGCCACTCATACCGACGCCCCCCGTGCCATGATGCGGCGCCGCCTGCGCGTGATGAGCGAGAACAGCAGGTCAGTCGCGGCGCTCAGCAGGATCGCCACGGCCGTCCAGGCAAACACCACCGGCGTTTCGAGCAGAACCCGCGCCTGCTGTAGCTCGGCTCCCACGCCGTGCGCCGGAATACTGAGAACCTCGGCGGCGACCACCACCTTCCAGGTCAACCCGAGGGCGGTCCGCGCAGCCGACGCGAGAAACGGAAAGAGGGAGGGCAGGTACACGCGGAACCACGTACGCCGGCGCGAAACGCGGTAGGCGCGGGCAAGCTCGGTCAGTCGCGGGTCCACCGAGCGGATTCCCTGCACGATGTTCTCGTAGATCACGGGAAAGGTCATGAGTACGGTAACGAAGACCGGCACGAAATCGGTGTCGAACCAGATGAGGGCGATGAGGATGAAGGCCACCACGGGCGTTGAGCGAATAACCGTCACGAGCGGCAGGAAGAGGCGCTCGAGGGTCGGACGCAGCCCCGCCAGGGCCCCGGCTACGAGGCCGGCCCCCGCGGCGATAGCAAAGCCCGTGAGCCCGCGCGCCACCGTCGCCCCGACCGACACCGAGAACGAGCGGCTTCCGGCAATCGCGACGAGCCGCTCGAAGGTCACCTCCGGCGACGGGAGGATAATCTCCAGGCCGACCGCGGCGGCAACAAGCTTCCATACACCAATGAGCACCGCGGCGGCCGCGACGATGGAGAGGTACTCCCTGCCCCGCCTCCGCCGGTCCGCCATCAGCTGTCTTCTCTGAGTACCACGCGGAAGTAACGCTTCTTGCCCGCTTTCAGCAGCGCCTCGCCGTCCTCGAACCAGCCGGCGTCCACCGGCTCTTCGACACTCTCCACCTTGCGATCGTTCACCCTCGCACCGCCCTGCTGGATGAGGCGACGGGCCTCCCCGCGGGAGCTGCAGAGGTCGGTGCGGCTGAAAAGTTCAACCGCGTCGATGCCGGCTTCGAGATCAGCCTGCGAGATGGACATCTGCGGAATCGCCGAGGTGTCGCCTGCTGCAGCGCCGCCGAAGGCCGCTTTGGAGGACTCGATCGCCTTCTGCGTCTCCTCCTCGCCGTGGACGAGGCGGGTAATCTCGCCGGCAAGCACTTCCTTGGCGTGGTTTATCTCCTGCCCGGAGAGTCCGGAGAGCTTCTCGATCTCCTCCATGGGGAGGAAGGTGTAGAGCTTGAGAAACTTCACCACATCCTGATCGGGCACGTTTCGCCAGTACTGGAAGAAGTCATAGGGCCCCATGAGCTCAGGGTCCACGAACACCGCGCCCTGCTCTGTCTTGCCCATCTTCTTCCCGTCGGCGCGGGTCACGAGCGGAAAGGTCAGCCCGTAGGCCTCCTCGCCCCGGACGCGCCGGATGAGGTCCGTCCCCGCGACGATATTCCCCCACTGGTCGTCGCCGCCGATCTGCAGCTTGCAGCCGTGGCGTTCGTTGAGCACCAGAAAATCGTAGGACTGGAGCAGCTGATAGTTGAACTCGATGAAGGACAGCCCTGTCTCGAGGCGCTTCTTGTAGGCCTCGAAGCTGAGCATGCGGTTTACCGAAAAGTGCCGCCCGATGTCCCGGAGGAAGTCAATGTAGTTGAGCCCGGCAAGCCACTCGGCATTGTCGACGAAGCGCGGCTCCACGTTCTGCGTGGCGAGAAAGGTGCCGATCTGGCGACGGAAGTTGTCTCCGTACTCATTTATCTTCTCGACGGTGAGCATCTTCCGCATCTCGGTCTTGCCGGAGGGGTCGCCGATGCGCGCCGTGCCTCCCCCGATGATGATGATGGGATTGTGCCCCGCTTTCGCGAGGTGAGCCACCGCCATGATCGGAACCATGTGACCCACATGGAGGCTCCCGCCGGTGGGATCGAGTCCGACGTAGAATGTCACAGGCTCTTTCTCGGACAGCGCCTTCAACGCCTCCCAGTCCGTGCACTGCTGCACGAACCCACGCTCCTCGAGGATCTCGAAGCCGTTGCGCGCGCCGCTCATGAGCCCACCCGTTTGTAGTTTCTCGTCGCCTCATGGATGCGCGCGGGTAGCTCCGCGATGGGAACGCGGACCTGCTCCATCGAGTCGCGGAAGCGCAGCGTGACCGTCTTGTCCTCTTTGGTCTGGTAGTCGATCGTGATGCCATAGGGCGTGCCGATCTCGTCCATCCGCCGGTAACGCCGGCCGATCGCACCGCCCTGGTCGTAGAAGGTGGTGAAGTCTTCGCGAAGATCATGCTCGATTTCGCGGGCGAGCTCGGCGAGGCCGTCCTTCTTGACCAGCGGAAACACACCGACGGTCACCGGCGCCACCTTCGGGTGGAAACGGAGCACCGTACGGGTGTCGTTCTCATCGATTCTCTCCTCTTCGTAGGCGTCGGAGAGCACCATCAGGACGCTTCGGGTGAGGCCCGCCGAGGTCTCGATGATGTAGGGGATGTAGCGCTCCTTCGTCTGATCTTCGAGGTAGGTCAGATCCTTCCCCGAGTACTCGGAGTGGCGCTTGAGGTCGAAGTCCGTGCGGTTGTGAATGCCCTCGAGCTCGTTCCAGCCGAAGGGAAACTCGTACTCGATGTCGAAGGCGTCCTTGGCGTAGTGGGCAAGCTCGTCGGGGCCGTGCTGCTTGAAGCGCAGCTTGTCCGGACGGATACCCAGCTTCTCGTAGTACTTTATGCGCTGATCCTTCCAGTAGTCGAACCACTTCTCGTCCTCAGACGGGTGGACGAAGAACTGCATCTCCATCTGCTCGAACTCACAGGTGCGGAAGATGAAGTTCTTGGTGACGATCTCATTGCGGAAGGCTTTGCCCACCTGGGCGATGCCGAAGGGAATCTTCACGCGCGAGGTCTGAACGACGTTCTTGTAGTTGACGTAGATGCCCTGCGCAGTCTCGGGGCGAAGGTACACCAGCGACCCCTCGTCTTCCACAGGACCGAGGTGCGTCTGGAACATCAGGTTGAACCGGCGGGGCTCGGAGAGCGGATTTCCCTTGGGGCTCGTCATCGACTTCTGATTCTCCTCCGGCAGATGATCGAAGCGGAACCGCTCATTGGTCACCGTGTCCTCGACCATGAGGTCGACGAAGCTCTCCACGTGCCCGGAAGCCTCCCACACGCGCGGGTGCATCATGATCGCCGCGTCGAGGCCCACGATATCGTCGTGGAGCTGGGTCATCTCCTTCCACCAGAAGCCGGACAGGCGATTCTTGAGCTCCACACCCATGGGACCGTAGTCCCAGGCGGAGCTCAGGCCGCCGTAAATGTCCGAGGACTGAAAAATGAATCCCCGGCGTTTCGCAAGTGATACGATCGCTTCCATTCGCTTCGGGTCTACGGTCTCGTCAGCCATGTGTGTCCTTCCTCACTCAGTCTCTGTTTCGTTATGTTCGCGTTCGATATGTTCGCGCAGCAGCTCTTTCGCGCGGGCCACTCTCTGTTTCGCGGTCTCAGCGCCCACCAGCCGGATGGAACCGAAAAGCGGCGGCGACACCCGGGACCCCGTCAGCGCAACCCGCAGCGGCATGAGGAGGTTGCCGATCTTGGTGTCGATCTCCTCCGCCCGCGCCCGAAAGCGCTCCTCGTTCTCCTCATCACCCTGCCCATCGAAGCCGTCGAGCAGTTTCTCAGCCTCCTCGAGCAGCGCGAGCGTCCGTTCCGCGTCGTGCTTCTTGGGGATGGCCTGGGTGATGTCGTAGTCGTGCACGTCCCGGTAGAGGAAGCGCACGAGATCGGGGGCGTCGGAGAGGGTCTTCATGCGCTCTTTGATCAGGGGCATGGCACCGCGGAGGGTCTCGAGCTCCTCCTCGGTCGGCGGGTCGGAGACGAGCCCCTCGGCGGTCAGATACGGGAGCACCAGCTTCTCGAGCTCATCGTCGCTCCTCTCGCGTATGTAGACGCCGTTGAACCACTCGAGCTTCTTGTAGTCGAACACCGCCGGCGCCTTGTTGATCTTCTCCAGGGAAAACAGTGCCTCGAGGTCCTCGGTGGTGAAAAACTCCCGCGAGTCATCATAGGCCCACCCGAGAAGGGTCACGTAGTTGATGATCGCCTCGGGGAGGTAGCCCTGCCGCCGAAACTCCACCGCGCTCGTGGCGCCGTGGCGCTTGGACAGTTTCTGCCCGTCCTTGCCCATCACCATCGGCAGGTGGCAGTACGTCGGCGGCTCCCATCCGAAGGCCTTGTAGAGCAGCACGTGGAGGGCGCCGGACGGAACCCACTCCTGGGCGCGAAGAATATGCGTGATCTGCATGTAATGGTCATCGACGACATTGGCCAGGTGGTAGGTCGGCAGACCGTCGGACTTCAGCAGCACGGGATCGGCCGGGATGTCCTTGTTCTTGCGCTTCACCCTGCCGAGCACGACATCATCGAAGCTCGTATCCCCTTCAAGGGGCACCTTGAAGCGAACGACCGGCTGTCTCCCCTCCGCCTCGTAGGCGGCCCGCTGCTCATCGCTCAGATCACGGCTTCTACGGTCATAGCCGCCGGCCGCCTCGCGCATGGCCTCGAGCTCCTCCGGTGTTTCGTAGGCCTTGTAGGCCAGCCCCTTCTCGATGAGCTCGGCGGCATGCTTCCTGTACAGCCCCTCGCGCTCCGACTGCACATAGGGCTCGAAATCGCCGCCGACGTCGGGCCCCTCGTCCCAGTGGATACCGAGCCAGTCGAAGGTTTCGTAGATATCGCGGAGAGCGCGCTCGTCATAGCGCTCCTGGTCGGTGTCCTCGATGCGCAGTATGAACCGACCGCCCGCCGAGCGTGCGAAGAAGTAGTTGAACAGGGCGGTACGAACCCCACCGATATGTTGAAGCCCCGTGGGCGACGGGGCATACCGAACGCGTACGCTCATAATTACCTCTGACTGAAGACTGTGAACCGAGCCGCTACGCGGGAATTATATTTGCGCCTACCTTGCCGGTCAACCGAGGGGTCGGGCGCGCCCCCGCCGGCGGGAGATCCCGCCCCGGCACGCGCCTGCAGTCGCACCGCGGCCCTCTGCCTCGGGACATGCCCGTCGTGCCTCCCCGAGCAAGCTCGAGGTCGGCAGCCGCCGGCCATGCCCCGGGCGCGGGGCCGCCGTGATCGAGGGCGTGGCGTGCCGCGGCCGCCTCACCCTGCTTCGTGCATGCAGCTTCTGGGGCGCGGGGTGGGCGGGGTCGGGCTCTCCGCTGCAATGCCGGCGCGCTCAAGCGCGCCGGCATTTCCGCTTCGATCCCTCGCGTCCTCGCGGTCGGGGCGGCACCGGCAGCCCGGCGCTCGCAATTGGCGGTCAATCGGTGCGGCGGCGGATTACCGCCGGCTCACGCCGCCCGGGTCCCGTCCGAAAACACCCAGTTGCCCGCGTCGCGCACGAGCTTGGAGAGAACGATAACCTGGAGGTTACCCCGATTCTTCTCCACTTCCTTGTTCCATTGCTCGGGCGTGTATTTGGACTGGAAACCCTTCTTGCGCTCCAGCACGATGTTATTGACCTGGTTATCGCTGACGGTGAATGCGTCGAGAAGGTAGAGAGTGAGAAGGGCGAGAACGTCGTTTTTCGTGCGCCGCTGAAGATCGATGAGCACCTCTTTGGCGCTCTCCGACTCCTGGTTGAGCATCAGTGAGAATGCGTAAGACCAGTCGATCCACTCGCGGTCGGCGCACTTCGGATTGTCACGCATCTCGGCGTAATAGCTTTTCATGTCCTCGGCGTCATTTCGCAGCAGATGCGGGATACCGAAATGCAAGGCGAAGCGGGGAACCAGCGCCGGGCGGTTCTCGCGCAGGAACTGTTCGAGTTGTGTTATCTTTTCGGGCTGGGAGGTGATGACATAGGTGTTGATCAGAACACGAAGGTGCTGTTTACCGAGACGTTTCTTCGTGAATACGCGGTCCTCGATATAGTCGATGAGACCATACCAGTCCTCACGCTCGAGCAGCGTGAACAGCTTCCAGTTCCAGAGAAAGTAACCGTTGAGGCCGGTCAGCACCGCGACGAAGACAACGGCGACGGTCCAGTTCTCGGCCCAGAACATCCGGGTGTAGTCCCAGCCGAGCATGAAGAACGGAATCAGGAAGATGAACAGAAACGAGACGACGATAATCGCATTGAAGACGAGAAATATGACCTTAAACTTCATCTCGTTTTACCCTATAATGCATTCTTGAGAAGTCTAAATGATCGCCACGACGTGGTCAACGGACGGTAATAATGGAGCACGTGCTTGTTCACAGCGTAGCACCCGGCAAGTATTTCAATAAGGAAGTCTACCTCGACGACCGCTACATCCTCCTCTCCCCCGACACGCCGTTCACGGAACGGCTGCGAGATCGCATGCTGCAGTGGGGCTTCGAGTACCTGCTGACCGACGGCCAGCAGGTGGATAACCCGGGCGCGGGTCCGGGGGCGGAGGCCGCGGAGAATGCACCGCTCGTCGCCGTCGAGGAAGGCGTGCGCGAGGGTGAGATTCTCAGAGAGATCCAGAGTGCCTATACCGACGCGCTGAACTTCACCGAAAAGCTCTTCACGAATTTCGTGACGAAGAGCGAGTTGCCCCAGGGTGCCGTTACCGACAAAATCAAGGAGCTCAACGATCTCGTTCGCGGACACAGACAGCAGGCACTACGCCTTTCCCACCTGCGAAACGAGGATAAGAACTACGTGGTGGAGCATTCGGTAAAAACAACAATGCTCTCGCTCGCCATCGGCAACACGGTGAAGCTTCCGCATCACAAGCTCATCGAGCTCGGCACGGCATCCCTGCTGCACGAAGTCGGCATGATACGGCTGCCGCCGCAACTTTACATGACTGACCGCCAGTTGACCGATCAGGAACGTAAATCCATCACCGCGCATACTTTGCTGGGATTCAAGATACTCAAGCAGTACTCCTATCCCCTGAGTGTCTGCCTGGCGGTACTCGAGTGTCGGGAGTATCTCAACGGGAGCGGCTACCCCCGGGGTCTCGACGGCGAGAAGATCTCCTTCTACGCGAAGGTCATCTCGGTCACAAGCTCCTTCGCGGCGCTGATCTCCGATCGTCCGTATCGTGCGGCCCGCGATGGTCACGCCTCGATGCTCGAGCTCCTCAAAGGACGCGATACCCTCTACGACGCGACGGTACTGAAGGCTCTCGTCGCAAACCTCTCCATCTATCCGCTGGGGACCTTCGTAGAGCTCAAAAACGGCTATCGCGGAATGGTGGTCGATACCAGCTCCGACAGCCCGCGTGCTCCCATCGTGCGTCTCATGCGCTCGCCTGACGGCGAGCGCTACGTGGACCAGCCACATGTGAGAACGGTCGACGACGACTACCGCATCGCCCGCTCGCTGAATGGCGAAGAAATCCAGGAACTCAAACAGGCTTAACGAATCATGCACTCGGTATACGTATCTCTACCAGACGGAACGACCCGGGAATTTCCAACCGGCACGCGTGTAGCTCACATTCTCAGCGAGACCGGCTACACGGTCGACGGGGAGTCGATAATTGCCGTACTCGCAAACAATGAGCTGACCAGCCTCTACTATCGCCTCGATGTGAATACGAAGCTCGAGGCGGTTACCATGAGCACGACGGAGGGCCAGCGGGTCTACCGCCGCAGCCTGTGCTTTCTCCTCGCCATGGCCGCACAGGACGTATGTCCGGACCGGCATCTCGTAATCGGTCACTCGCTGGGAAACGGCTACTACTATTGCTTCGAAGACGAGGACCGGGTCGACCACTCCGACGTTGCACGGCTCGAGAAGCGGATGCGGGAGCTGGTTGACGAGGATATTCCGATCGTCCGGCGCCTCGTCTCTTACACCGATGCCCTCGAATACTTCGAGCAGAACGGCATGCACGATACGGCGATGCTTCTCAAACATCGCAACGATGCGAAGATTCCCGTGTACACCTGCGGCGGCATGATGGACATCTCGCACGGCCCACTGGTACCGCAGACGGGCACACTTGAACACTTCGAGCTTCGCACCTACGCGCCCGGCTTCATTCTGCGCTTCCCCCGCGACGGCGACCCGTACCGCTTGGGCCCATTCGAGGCCAGCCCCATCCTGTTTTCGGTGTATCAGGAGCACAAACAGTGGGGGAAAATTCTCAACGTGAGTTCGGTTGGAAAGCTCAATGATCTTACCGTAACAGGAGGTACCCGGGATTTCATCCGGGTCGCCGAGGCCCTGCAAAACAAGAAGATCGCAGAGATAGCCGACCGCATACACGAACGTCGTGGGGAAGCACGTATCGTGCTCATTGCCGGTCCCTCATCCTCGGGGAAGACCACGTTCGCCAAGAAGCTCTCGATACAGCTGACGGTTCTTGGATTCAAGCCCGTCTCTATCGGCCTCGATGACTACTTTGTGCCACGGGATCAGACGCCCCTCGACGAAGACGGGAACTATGACTTCGAGCACATCGACGCCATCGACATCCCGCTTCTCAACGAGCACCTCGAGGAGCTACTCGCCGGGCGCGAGGTCGAGCTTCCGCGCTTCGATTTCAAGACCGGCGAACGCACGTCGGACGGCGGGCATCGCATCCGGCTTCCCGAACGCGGTATCCTCCTCATGGAGGGCATCCACGGGCTGAACGATCACCTTACCCCGCGCATAGATGCCTCGCAGAAGTTCAAAGCCTACGTATCGGCGCTGACTCAGCTGAATCTCGACGATCACAATCGGATCTCCACCACCGACAATCGCCTCATCCGTCGCCTCGTACGTGATCATCAGTTCCGGGGCCATGACGCCCTCGAGACGCTGCACATGTGGCCCTCGGTTCGCCGCGGCGAGAACAGGAACATCTTTCCGTTCCAGGACTCAGCCGACGTTGCCTTCAACTCGGCCCTCGACTACGAGCTCGGCGTGCTGCGCAATCACGCGCTCCCGCTGCTCGACGAGGTAAAGCCCTACCACGACGTCTACCATGAGGCGATAAGGCTGCTATCATTTCTCGAGAACTTTACGCCGATCCCGGAGAAGCACGTGCCCGATGACTCGATTCTGAGGGAGTTCGTCGGGGAAAGCGGCTTCAGCTACAAGTAGGTCGACGGCCTGGCAGCCGGATCGGGCTCAACGGACACCACCGAACAGCGGGTGGTCACCGAGCGCCTGCTGCCAATCGCCCTTCAGCGTGGGCCGCTCGAGGGACTCCGAGAGCAGCTCGAGGAACTCATCACGGGCCATGTCCCCCGCACCGAAGCGGTCCAGGTGCTCAGTGTACATCTGACAGTCCACACAGTCGAAGCCCGATTCGGAAAGCACCCGAACGAGGGTCACGAACCCTGCTTTCGACGCGTCGGACACGCGCGCAAACATGGACTCGCCAAAGAACATGCCCCCCAGGCTGACCCCGTAGAGTCCTCCCGCGAGCTTACCCTCGTCCCAGACCTCGAGCGAATGGGCATAGCCCAGCGTATTGAGGGTGACGTATCCTTCCATCATCTCGTCGGTGATCCACGTCCCGGCCTGGCCGCGCCGGGGAGCGACGCTGCAGGCGGCAATGACCTCTTCGAAGGCGCGGTCCAGCGTGAAGGTGAAACGACCGCGGTTCAGGGTCCGCCGCAGACTCTTCGGTGTGTGGAGGTCCTCGGGAAAGAGAACGAAGCGGGGGTCTGGAGACCACCACAGAATCGGCTCGCCGTCTGAGTACCAGGGGAAAACACCCTGGGCATATGCGGAGAGCAGCACACCCGGCGAGAGGTTACCGCCGACCGCAACCAGGCCCTCCGCGCCTGTCTCTCGGGGCGAGGGAAACGCCACACGGTGATTCTCGTCGAGATACGGGAAGCCTTCGTTCATCCATCAACGCTGCAGCGTCCGCGGCCGACCGCTGCGCCCGACGCTCTACTCATCGTCACCGGCGGTTTCCGGAGCTTCGAGCGCCGGGCGCTCGTCGGAGTTGGATTCGATCTCCTCGGGCTGAGCGGCTCCCTCCGCCCGGATGACGATGTCGTCGTCCTCGACGTCGACCACGGCCGTGCCGCCGTGCTCGAGCTCACCAAAGAGCACCGCGTCGACGAAGAAGGACTTCACCTTGTCCTCCACAAGGCGGGAGATGTTCCGTGCGCCGAACTCCTCGGAGTATCCGTGCTCGGCAAGCCAGGTGAGAGCGGCGGGAGTGACCTCCACCTCCACCTTCTTCTCGGCAAGCTGGGAGTTGAACGCCTTGATCTCTTTGCTGACGATGTCCTCGAGCACCTCGGTAGCGAGCGCGTTGAAGATGACCACCTTGTCGAGGCGGTTACGAAACTCGGGGCTGAAGATGCGCTGCACCGCGTCGTTCACCGCCTCGTTGGTCACCTGCCGCTCGCCGAAGCCGATCATCGGCTTTCCGATCTCCCGGGCGCCTGCGTTCGAGGTCATAATGATGATGACATTCCGGAAATCCGCCTTCTTCCCCGTGTTGTCGGTCATCGTAGCGTAATCCATCACCGACAGCAGAATGTTGAAGATATCCTGGTGCGCCTTCTCGATCTCATCGAGCAGGAGAACCGCATGGGGCGTCTTGCGGATGGCATCGGTGAGCAGCGCGCCCTCCTCGTAGCCGACATAGCCCGGAGGCGACCCGATGAGGCGCGAGACGGTGTGCTTCTCCTGATACTCGCTCATGTCGAACCGATGCATGGCCACGCCGAGTGTCGAGGAGAGCTGACGCGCAAGCTCGGTCTTTCCCACGCCGGTGGGACCGACGAAGAGGAAGTTCGCCACCGGCTTGTCGGGGTTACGGAACCCGGCGCGCGAGCGCTTGACCGCCTCCACGACCGAGGCAATGGCATCGTCCTGGCCGAAAACCACCTGATGGAGATCCTTGTCGAGGTGCCCCAGTCGGTCCTTCTCGGAGGTGCCGACGCTGCGCTCGGGGATCTTGGCAATCTTGGAGACGACCTTCTCGATATCGTGCTCGCTGATGGTGACCGGCTCCGCGTCGTGCTCCGAAGCCTCTACACGCATCCGGATGTATGCGCCGGCCTCATCGATGACGTCGATCGCCTTGTCGGGCAGATGACGATCCGTTATGTAGAGATGCGAGAGATGCACCGCCGCCTCGAGGGCGTCATCGGTGTAGGTAACGTTGTGATACTCCTCGTATTTCTCGCGCAGCCCTTTGAGGATCTCCACAGTTTCGTCTTCGCTTGGCTCCAACACCTCTATCTTCTGAAAACGACGTGAGAGCGCCCGGTCCTTTTCGAAATACTTCTTGTACTCCTCATACGTTGTCGAGCCGACGCAGCGGATGCGCCCCGAGGAAAGCGCCGGTTTGAGCATGTTCGCTGCGTCCATCGATCCCCCGGCAACGGCCCCGGCCCCGACGACGGTGTGGATCTCGTCGATGAAGAGGATAACGTCGTCGCGCTTCTCGAGGGCCTTGACCACCTGCTTCAGCCGCTCCTCGAAATCACCCCGGTAGCGGGTGCCGGCGAGCATGCCGCCCATGTCGAGCGCGAGCACACTGTGGTCCCTGAGAACCGACGGCACGGTGCCGTCCGCTATCCGCTGGGCGAGCCCCTCGGTTATGGCGGTTTTCCCGACGCCGGGGTCGCCGAGGTGGACGGGATTATTCTTCATGCGCCGACAGAGCACCTGCACGGTGCGCTCGAGGATGTCCTCGCGCCCGATGAGCGGCTCCAGCCTGCCCTCGCGGGCCTGCTCGGTGAGGTCGGTCGTGAACTTGGCGAGGGCGTCCTTCTTTTTGGGTTTGCCGCCTTCCTCTTCGCTCTCCTCGGCCTCGCCGAGCCCGGGCGTCCCCTCTTCCTCTTCATCCGTGTCGGGAAAGGGCTCGTCGCTCTCGACCTCGTAGTCCTCTTCCTCCACTTCTTCTCGCTCGGTGGAGGAGACGCCATGGGAGATGATCTGTAAGAGATCAATTCGCTGCAGACCGGCTTTCTTCAGAAAGTAGGCGCCGAAAGACTCATCCTCGTCGAAGATCGATACGATGATGTCACCTATGTCGACCTCTTCCTTGGAGGCTGCCTCGGTGTGGAAGACCGCGCGCTCGATCACGTTCTGAAAGCCGAGCGACTGCAGCGGATCGGCCCCCTCGAGCACGGGCACCTTTTCTTTGAGGTGCTGGTCGAGCTGTGTGCGCACGCCGTCCGGATCCACGCCGCATTCCGCGACGATGTCACGGGGATAGTCGAAGTGAAGCGCCGCATAGAGCACGTGCTCCGGCGTAAGATACTCGTGATTGCGCTGCTTCGCTTCCTGATATGCCGCATTCAGAATGGCCTGAAGTTCTCGGTTTATTCGCATGGGTGAGCCCCTGTTCATTCCTTCTCGATCGTACACTTGAGCGGATACTGCCGCTCCCGGGCCATCTTGTGTGCCTGGTTGACCTTCGTGGTGGCAACATCATAGGTAAAGGATCCGACGTTGCCTTTTCCGTTCTTGTGGACATGCAACATGATCTTCGTCGCATCCATCACGGTCTTTCGAAAGACCTTCATCAGCACCTCCACCACGAACTCCATCGTGGTGTAGTCGTCATTGTGGAGGAAAACCCGATACATGTCGGGCTCTTTAACTTCTTCCCTGGTTTTTTCTTTTGTGTCTTCCGATTGTCCAGGAAACATATCTCTCCGCCCGACCCAGTCTATTGATTCGAGTACAGCCGAAAGATAATAGCGGGCGCTTCAGGCGGTCAAACATTCACTTCCCGCGGCGGTAGGCGCGCACGTACCCGCAGGTCGGCGGCATCAGCCGATCGTACTTGGCGTGGAAGATGGTAACCTTGCGGCAATCAGGGTTCACCTCGAAACGGCGCTCGTACACGGTGCAACGTCGAGTTGCCGTATCCAGGTAGCGACAGGGCTGGGAATAGTCGATGAAAACACCGCCCCCGTTGAGGCGGCCGCGCTTGTAGCAGCAGAGCCCGCAGCCGGTGCACAGCGACTCCCAACGCGCGCGCCGTCGCCGCAGGACCGCAGTGAGGCGTTGGAGCATGCCGGACTAGAACTCCCTCGGCCCGAAGTATCCCGCCTCATCGCGCCCGCTGCGGCGGATCAGGTAGGCCTCCACCTCGAGGGGAATATACGCACGGCCGAAGTCCGTGGCGCTTCCCGAACTCACCCGCAGGGTATACCGTCCGCTCGGGCGACTGACCACGTCGCCGGGGATGCCGCGAATGCCGTCGTCCTGGTACAGGAACATGCTTTCACCGCCCGACTCCGCGCTCAGGTACTCGAGCGCGTCGTCGCGCTGTACCTGCCTTACGTAGACCACATAGAACCGAATGTGGTTGTTGCGGAGCAGGGCAGCGAGCTCCTGCAGCCCGTAGTTCTGAAATGCGCCCTGCCCGAGTCGGCCGTTCGTCACGAACACGATTGCCCGGTGCTCACGGGTATCGAGAAGAGACGTTGCCGAGAAATAGAGCCCCCGGTCGAAGGACCACTCGGGAGAGAACCCCTGTGGCGAGGCCGCTTCCGCGGCAACCCGAGCGGTCGACGATCCCGCCGGTGCCTCCAGCACCGGAGACACCCCCGCGGACACGACACGCAGCGTCGCATTTGCCGCGGACGCCAGCTGTGTTGCGGCCTCCCCCATCGCCTCCCGCTGCTTGGCCATGGCACGCGACTTGTCGAGAAGCAGCGCAATCTGGCTGCGATCGATAGCGTGTGCGGCCGCAATCAGCTCCGGCCCGCCGACCTGCCGGCCGTCCTCGGTTATGAAGAAGTTGGTTTCGTCGAGCCCGACGATGGGATTCCCGAGGCGATCCTCCACCGCAACATCGATGTATACCTCCGGGAAATTGTCCGCGATGACCCGCTCGATCTGCACGTGCAGGCCGGAGTACAGATTGGGGACGCGGGAGAGAAAATACAACTTGTTCTTATCGAAGTCCGTGGCAAGAAGGTTACCGTTGGCGTCGATGACACCCGATGTCACCCGATCCGAGGAGCCGGCAACATCGGACACCTCATGCAGGACCTCTTCCTCCGGGTCGATCCGAACGAGCTGAGCACCGTCGGCAATCAGAAGTTCCCCGTCCTCGATAACCGTCATTCTTTCCGGCGAGACGAGTCCGAGCCCGCCGATGCTCCGCAGGTGATTACCGCTCTCATCGAACACGTGCAGGCCGCCGTCGGAGGCGTCGGCCACGAAGAGACGCCCGTTCAGCCAGGCGATGCCGGTCGGCTCCCGCAGCCCGTCGAAATCACCCTGGGCGGTCGCCCCGAAGCACTGCACGAACTCACCGTCGAAATCGTACTTGCATACTCGTCCGTTGCCCCAATCGCTCACGTAGATGAAGCGCTGCCCGTCGGTGGCGAGGTACTGCGGTCCGAGGAGGTTGCCCTCCGCCGTGCCCCCCCCGCCGAAGGTCAGAATCTTGTTGCCCCGCATGTTCACCTTGGAAACCCGGTCTCCACCGAACTCGCTCACGAAGAGCACCCCGTCGTGATGAAGTACGTCGAAGGGCTGATCAAAACCGGCGAGTCCGCCGCGGAGGCGCTGCTCGAGCACGCCGTTCGCGTTCAGGAGAATCACCTCCTGGGTGGCGAAGGAGGTGACGTAGAAGGCTCCGTCCCTGCGCGGCTCGATCGAGACCGGCCGGCGGAATACGGCACTCTCGCCCTGCACGCCCTCGAGCTCACTCATCACCGCCCACTCTCCCGGCTCGTAGAGCTCCGGTACCACTCCCTGTCGTGCATTCACGATGTCGAGCAGGGCCCGAAGATGAGAACCACCGGCGCCGGCATCGACGATGTACTGCCACTGATTCAGCGCGGCATCCACAAAGCCCGCGAAATAGTAGGCGCGCCCGAGCCAGTAGCGGGTGTCCATGTCCTCCGGGTCGAAGCTCAAGCTTCGGCTGAAGGAGAGGATGGCGTCGTTGTAGCGACCGTTGTGAAATGCCCGAACGCCGAAGCGAAATTCCTCCTCCGCCTCGATGCGGTCCATGTTGATGTCCTGGGCCTCGAGGTGGACTGCCCCGGGCCCGAGCATGCCGAGGATCAACAGCGTGAGGAACGTGAACAGCGCGGCGGGAACCGCAGCGGAGAACCAGGCGCGGGTCGGTTTCGAACCCGAGCGTTCTGTCACGCCGGTACGTTCTGTCACGACAGTCTCCTTACCTCGTTCCAGTGCGAGGCGATTTCATCATTGTCGGGCGCGAGCTCATGTGCTTTCTTCAGGTACACGCGGGCGTCGGCGGCGTCCCCGAGCTTGAAGTACGTCCACCCGAGGGAGTCGAGGTACGCCGGGTTGTCGGGAGCGATCTCCACCGCCTTCTTGCAGTACGACAGCGCAGCCTGAAGGCGGATCCCGTTGTCGGCCATGATGTAGCCGAGCGAGTTGAGGGCCGTGGAATTATCCGAGTCGATTTCGAGCGCCTTCTCGAGTTGCAGGATGCTCGCGCTGGTCTTTCCCTGCGCGTACTGCACGTGGGCGAGGGCGGCATGCACCTTCGCGGAATCGAATCCCTCCTCGAGCAAGCGGGAGAACTCGAACTCGGCGAGCCTGTGGCGATCCGTCACCGTGTAGATGTAGCCGAGGAGCATGCGGCTCTGGTAGATGTGAGAGAAATCTTCGTCTCCGGTGACCACCTGCTCGAGATAGAGCACCGCCTCGTCGAAGCGCTCGAGGTTCGTGTAGCACAATCCGAGGTAGTATGAGAGCTCGGGATGCTGCTCGGGGTTCACGTCCACTGCGAGGAAGGTCTCGAGTGCTTCCGCGTAACGCCGTTTTTCCAGTAGCTGCAGGCCGTCTTCTATCGATGCCATAGCGCTTATACCGTCGAATCGACGTAGAGGGCCCTCCGGTAGTCCTCCTCGGCGGGATGGCTCACCGGATTTATCATCACCGGTGTGACCGAAATGGCACCGTGGTGGACGGCGTACCAGTCGGTCCCCGGTACAAGCTCGGGATCCGCGGGATACCCGCCCATGAAGAAGTACACGTCCCCGTGCGGCGTGCGGAACTCCGAGAGCTTATCGTGGTACATCCGGACGGCGGGCGAGGTGACTTCCACCGGCTTGTTGCGCTCCGGCGTGTTCGGCGCGTTTATGTTTACGAAATGCTCCCCGTTCGATAGCTCGAGGAGATCCTCGAGACGATCGCGTATGAACTCCGCAAGCGGCTCGAAATGAAGCGTACCGCGAAACCCATCAACCGAGAGCGCAATTCCGGGCACGCCCATGATCGCGGCCTGACGGGCCGCTGCAACGGTACCGGAGTAGATGATGTCGGTGCCCAGGTTCGGGCCGATATTGATGCCGGAGATCACCACGTCGGGCCGGTCGGGCAGCACACCGGCAAGAGCGAGGATGACGCAATCGGCAGGCGAGCCGTCGGCAGCGAGGATGCGCTCACCCATCTCCCGGCATTTGATCGGGTCCTTTATGGTGATGGAGTGGGAGGTGGCGCTTCGCTCGCCGTCGGGCGCGAGAATCCAGGTTTCATGGTGAGGCTCGAGCGCCTCTCTGACCGCGTGGAGTCCCGGGCTGTCGATGCCGTCATCGTTGGTCAGCAGTATTCGCATTCTCCCTCCACTGCACGTTTACTCCCCCTGCCGGCGAGGCCAAAAAGGTATCGGTGCGAAAACCGAATATTCGGTGATAATTCTCCAAAACCTCATGATACGCAGCGCGGACGTCGGGTTCAAGCAGGGTCACCGTGGAGCCCCCGAACCCTCCCCCCGCGAGGCGGGCACCATACACCCCTTCGATCGCCGCGACATGCTTGACGATCCAGTCCACCTCGGGGCAGGACACCTCGTACTGGTCACGAAGGCTCTGATGCGAGTGGGACAGCAGTCGCCCCGCTTCCTGCAGCCGACCGTGCATGAACGCCTGGGCCACCTCGCCCACCCGCCGTCCTTCCTGTATTACGTGGATGCAGCGACGACGCACTGTCTCAGGCATACGTCCCATCTCCTCGTTTATTTCGGAGACTCTGTAATCGCGAAGAGCGCTTCCCCGTCGGCGGCGGGACAGCAGCGACAGCCCCTGCCGGCATTCCCTCGCACGGGCGGAAAATGTCGATTCGGTCGGAAGCTGCGGGACACCGGCCACGGTAACCTCGAGCACCGCGCTGCCGAGCTCGAGGGGAATGAGCTGCGGCTCGTCGAAGCGTGTGTCGAAGAGCACCGCGTAGCCGTCACGCGCGAGATGGGCGGATGCAAAGGGGGCAAGACCGGAGCTTCGGGGTGAGTAGCCGCTCTCTCCACGCTTCGCGCAGATCCACAACTCCTGGTCCGTGATATCGAGGGAGAAGAGCTCCCGAAGACCGGTCAACGTGGCAACCGCAATTGCCGCCGATGCCGAGAGACCCGCATCCGCAGGCACGTCGCCCCCGACAGTCAGATTCAAGCCGCTCAGCGCAACCCCGGTACCGAGAAGCTCGGCGATCGCGCCCTTCAGTACGTTGGCCCAGCGGTCTTCACGCCGGTATTTCAGATTTGGTATACTGGTGCGCTTCCGCTCGTCGTAATCGGCAGCGTAGAATCGAAGTGAAGAGTCTGTGCGAAGTGACATAGCGACCCACATGCGTTGCGGAATCGCCGATCTGAGTACGGGACCTCCACTTACCTCGGTATGTGACCCCATGAGGGTGATGCCTCCAGGGGCGGAAACCACGATTTCTGCCGCATCACCGTATTCCGCCTCATGAGCGGCGGCGTAGTCTTTCATCCGGAGGCCCCCCACAGTTTATGCCACGATCCATTCTACCCCGAAAGGTGGGCATTGTTCAACAAACTCTGTTTTTGCGCTATGCTCGCCCGATGGGTCTGGTACTTGCTGCATTTTCGGGACTGGTTACTGCGCTTGCTCTTCCCAACGAGCTGTTCCCCGACGGAAGTGCCCTTTTCGGCGCCATTTCCGTGGTTCCCTACTTCCTCGCCCTTGCCGGCGCGCGCAGCCTGCACGAAGGCTCCCGGATGGGAGCCGTCTACGGCGCCGTCTCGACGCTTGCGTCGAATTACTGGCTCGCCTTCTTCGGAGACTTCTCGGTATGGACGCTCGGCGGGACCACGCTGGGGTATACCCTTATCCACGCGTTTCTGGCCGTGGTGCTGGTGCGATTCCTGCGCGAGGAACGTCTGTGGCGCCCCTTCGCCGTGGCGGCGGCCTGGACGGCGTACGAATACCTCAGGTCGGTCGGCTTTCTCGCCTATCCCTGGGGCCTGCTTGCCTACCCGCCGAGCAACATTCTCGTCTACGTGCAGCATGTCGAGATTACCGGCATCTGGTCTCTTTCGTTCATAACCGCCGCGGCAAACGCGGTGCTCGCCGAGCCGCTTCTGCGACTCCGCGCCGGTTTCGGGCGCCTGCATGCCGGTTCCGCACGGACGCTCGGCCCGGCGATCGCTGCAGCGGCTCGGCCGGCTGGATTCGTGCTGCTGCTCATAGCCCTCGCCGTCGGATTCGGTGTATGGCGATTCGCCAACCCGTTGCCGGTTGCCGGCCACATGAGCGCGGTGCTCGTGCAGCAGAACGTCGACCAATGGCGCGTCGGGCAGGAAGAGGCGAGCCTGCGCCGCGGTCAGGAGCTAACCCGCGAGGCACTGGGGGAGGCCGATCAGCCTCCGGACCTCGTCGCCTGGAGCGAGACATCCCTGCAGCGTCCCTATCCCCGGTATCAGGACTTCTACCGCACCCATCCCGCGGGCGACCCCTTCACGTCCTTCCTGCGGGAGATCCAAACGCCGTTTCTTACCGGTGCGCCGGTTATCCTCGACGCCGAGAACTGGGAGCTCATGAACGGAGCCATCCTCCTCTCGCCGTCGGGTCGACTCGTCGACCACTACGGCAAGCAGCACCTCGTGCCCATGGCGGAGAACATACCGTTCTGGAACTTCGAGCTGGTGAGACAGTTCTACCGCAACGTCATCGGCCTCTCCGGCCGGTGGAGCGTCGGCAACGAGTATACGCTCTTCGAGATTCCGGTCGCCGACCCAGGCGTGCAGAGCGTGCAATTCGGCGCACCCATCTGCTTCGAGGACTCCTTCGGCTACCTCGCCCGCGGATTCGTGTACCTCGGGGCCGATGTACTGGTAAACCTCACCAACAATGCATGGTCCCGGACGGACTCCGCCCAGATCCAGCATTTCGTCTCCGCCCGCTTTCGCTCCATCGAGAATCGCAGGTCACTGGCCCGGTCCACGAACTCCGGTCTCACTGCGGTGATCGACGCCTACGGGCGCGTCATCGCCGAGCTGCCCATGTTCGAGCCCGAGGCGCTCACCGCGGAGATCCCGATCTACGATACGAAGGAGCTCACCATCTACACCCGCTACAGCGACTGGCTCGGGATGCTGCTGCTCGGGGTGAGTATGCTTATCGCGGCTGCGCTCTTCCTGCGGGACCGCGACTACCGGCACATCTGACCGCCGGCGCCGCCTCTAACGAAAAACGCCCCTCTACCGACGGGGTCGGCGGAGGGGTCGCTGTCTCTCGAGTATGCGGAGCCGGCTACTTGATGTTGTAACGGCGCTTGAAGCGCTCGACGCGACCGGTGGTATCGACGAGCTTCTGCTTACCCGTGAAAAAGGGATGCGAGGCGCTCGAGATTTCGACGTCGAAAACGGGGTACTCGTTGCCGTCCTCGTACTTGATTGTCTGGCTGGTCCTGGCCGTCGAGCGGGCCATGAAGAGGGTACCCGATGCGGTATCTCTGAACACCACGGGGCGATACTCGGGGTGAATGTCCTTTT
>CAZVXU010000027.1:0-11393 GCA_964631585.1 uncultured Spirochaetaceae bacterium
GTTCGTCTTTCCAGTGTCCGCGGCGATCCTCGAACGCATTTCCGACTACGAGCGCGTTCTCTCCTCTTACTCGAAACGCCTTCTGAGCAGAACGACGGGCGGCTGTCGCGCCGTGCGCGGGAAAGCGAGTTTCCCGCGCTTGCCGAGGAGGAAGCGGCAGAGGTGGAAGCCACATACGCGGAGCTCTTCGGCCCCGAGAGCGGTTCTCACGAGATGTAATCGTTTTTCGCGGCCGGCCGATCACTCGGCTCGCAGCCGCCGGACTCGCGCCGTCGGGCCGGTCGACCTGCCCCCCTCTGTTCTTTTTCGGATCGCATCTCTGAGATATAATATTGAAGCCCGATGATACTTGAACTGGTTCACAATTTGGCCCTCCTTCTCTCCATCGCCGTCGTATACGAGCTTTTGCGGATACGGGTTATGTCCTACCTGTGGTGGCACAAGCTTGTCACGGGGCTTCTCTTCGGGGCGGCTACTGTGGCCGGGATGCTTACGCCGGTGGTGCTTGCAAGCGGGGTGATCTACGACGGCCGCTCGGTCATTCTCGCGGTCGCCGGCTACCTCGGCGGCCCCGCGGTTGCGGGGCTGAGCGCAATCGTAGCCGGGGCATTCCGAATCTGGCTCGGCGGAGCGGGCACGGCAGCCGGTGTTGCCACCGTGGCCTCAGCGGCTGCCATCGGCACGGCGAGCTGGTACCTGCGCCGCCGCGATTCCCGGTGGGAGGGAACGCTCCGGGTGTGGGGAATCGGAGTCGCCGTCCACGTCGCGATGCTTCTCTCGCAGCTGCTCATTCCGCGGATTCTCTACGATCAGTTACTCACCACCGTGGCCGCACCGGTGCTCCTGTTGTATCCACTTGCGTTCCTCCTCACGGTGCAGGTCGTGACGACCTTCGAGCGACGGCGTGATGCCCGGACTGCGCTTTCCGAAAGCGAGAGCCGCTACCGAAGTCTCTTCGAAAGCGGCTACGCCCCCATGCTCATCGTCGACCCCCAGGACGGGCGGATTCACGATGCGAACACCGCCGCGGAGCGCTTCTACGGGTGGAGTAGGGCGGAGCTGTGCGAGATGAAGGTTTCCGACATCAACGTGCTGTCCCCCGAGGAGGTAAAGCGGGAGATGGAACTCGCACGGAGGTCGGAGCGAAACTACTTTCAGTTTCGGCATCGACTGCGCGACGGGTCGGTACGTGATGTCGCCGTCTACAGTGGAACGGTAACCATGGACGGGAACCCGCGGCTGTTGTCGATCGTCCGCGACATCACCCAAGAGCTCGCCGCACAGCGGGAGCTGTATCTGCTTCGCTACTCCACCGAGAACTCGATTATCGGAGTCTTTCGCATCCGGGAGCCCGACGGCCGCATCGTCTACGCCAACCGGTCGGCACGCGAGACCCTCGGCTACAGCGCCGAGGAGCTCTCCTCGATGACGATCCTCGACATCGACTCGACCTTCACCGAGGAGACGTGGCGCGAGCACCGCGAAGAGACCCGTCGTCTCTCGGGAAAGACCTTCGAGACGATGCACCGCACCAAGAACGGCAAAGAGTTCCCCGTTGAGGTCACCGTCACCTACCTCAGCTACGAGGGAGAGGAGTTCACCTTCTCCTTTGCCCGCGACATCACCCGCCGCAAAGAGGCGGAGACACGTCTCCACGAGTCCCTCGGGCACAAGGAGACGCTTTTGCGGGAGGTCCACCACCGGGTGCGAAACAACCTCGCCGTAATAACCGGCCTCATCCGCCTGCAGCTCCACGAAGTGGGCGCGGACGAGGGCGCTTCGCTCAGCAAAACGCGCGACCGGATCGAGGTGATGGCACTCATCCACAACATGCTCTACACCGAGCAGGCACTGGCGAGGGTGAACTTTGCCGAGGTGGTGCGCCATTTGGTGTACCAGCTTCAGGAGCGCTACGACGCAGAGCACCACGTGCACGTGACCCCGGCGCTCGAGGACGTGTGGCTCGGCGTGGACACCGCGCTTCCGCTCGGCCTCATCACGAACGAGGCGGTCACCAACGGCTTTGCTCATGCCTTCGGCGACGGAGGCGGCGGAGAGCTCCGGGTGAGCCTCGCCCGCGAGGCGACAGAGACCGACGCGGCCGCGCCCGCGCACGGCGGCACCCTCCACCGGTCCGCCGCAAGCTGCACCCTGGTGGTCGAAGACGACGGCGGCGGCCTCCCGGCCGACTGCCATCCGGAGGAACCCGAGACGTTGGGCTTTCGCATCATGCAGGTCCTCTCGCAGCAGATACACGCGAGGCTGGAGGTCCGTAATGCGACCGGGACGCGGGTTTCCGTCGACCTGCCGTGTTGGCAATGAAGAAGGCGGAGGACTATGATGTCTGTATGCGGACGACACTCAACATTAGTGATGATTTGATGCATTCTCTCAAGAAACAGGCTGATGCACGTCACCAGAGTCTCTCTTCCATAGTGAACGAGATACTCGAGGCTCATTTGCACGGGAGAGGCCGTCACGAAGAGCCCTTCCGGCAGCAGACCTACCCGCTCGGCGCGCGACCGGGCATCAACTTCCACAAGTCGCTCGACCTCGCTGCCGAGATGGAGACCGACTACACCATCGACAAGCTGGAGCTCGGCAAATGATCGTACCCGATCTCAATCTGCTCATTTATGCCGTCAACGAGGAGTCGCGGCATCACGACGACGCGCGCCTGTGGTGGGAATCCGTGTTGAACGGCACAGAAAGCGTGGGTCTCCCCTGGGTCGCTCTGCTCGGGTTCCTCCGACTTACAACCTCGCCTCGCGTCTTCGCCTCGCCGCTCGCTCCGACGGCCGCATGGGCGCTCATCGATGCTTGGCTCGATCAGCCAGGCTGTCATCCCATCGATGTCGGCCCCCGTCACTGCCAGGTCTTCAAGACGCTCACGATCGAACACGGCACCGCGGGTAACCTCACGACCGATGCGCACCTCGCCGCCATCTGTATCGACCACAACGCGGTCCTGTACACGGCCGACAACGATTTCGCGCGATTCACCGCTCTGAGGTGGCGAAATCCGCTGAAATAGCGCGGCAGGTCCCCCGACGAACCGGGTCGGTCGCGAGCGTTACGGCCCGATCGTATTTGGATTGACACCATGCCATCATTTCATGTAATATAATGGCATGACAAAGGGAATGGTACGCTCTCAGATTCAGTTTCCCAGAGAGCAGTTGGAAAGTATCCGCACGATTGCGCGGAGCGAGGGGGTCTCCATCGCGGAGGTGGTCCGACGTGCGGTTGACCACTACGCGGAGCACAACGTGTCGGCTGCCCGGGAAGAGACACTACGATCCCGAGCTCGGGCAGTTATCGGCCGGTACGCATCGGGATACCGGGATACGTCGACGGATCACGATCGCCACCTTGCTGAGGCGTACCGGTCCGATGGGGCTCGCGAGTGACAGTTCTTCTCGATACCTCTGCTCTGTACGCAGTCCTCGACCGGGACGACGAAAACCATGAGGCCGCCGCCCGGGTGTGGGAAGACCTCCTTGCTGCCGATGCCCGCCTAATCACTCACAACTACGTCGTCCTCGAGCTCACGGCGCTCCTGCAGCACCGCATAGGGATGGAGGCGGTCCGAGACCTGGTGGTGGAAGTACTCCCGGTCTGTACGGTGCAGTGGGTCACGGAGGCGATTCATGCCGCGGCGTTGCACTATCTGCTTGCCACAGGGAAACGCCGGTTGAGCCTCACCGATTGCGTCAGCTTCGAGCTGATGCGGCGCAACCGCTGTGACCGAGCATTCGCCTTCGATCCGCATTTCGATCAGCAGGGATTTCTCACGCACCTGACGTAGTTGACACGTAACCCGCGCACTTACCGAAGGCTGGGGCGTCGTTTCCACTCAAGTGGCGATGGAGTACGCTGCGGTAGCATCCACCCGCCTCGGTCAACCGCGGGATGCCGTCACGAGGCAGACCTTCCTACTCGAGCGTCTCGAGGTTGTCTCCGTCTCCCCGGAGATCATTCGAAACGGCCTTGAGTTCGCCGCCGGACGGCGCTACGCCGGCATCGAAGTGCGAAATCCGTTCGCCTGACTCCGCACCCCGTCGCGAATCGCCCGGTCGCACTCGGTACCCCCCGATCTTGTCCTTTACGTAGAGCTCGAAATCTGCTCACAATGGAGCTTCATGATAAACGGAAACCGGATTATTGCGTGGTGCGTTCATGCGTACACCGCCCTCGGGCTCGTCGTTGCGGCTCTGATGGCTGTCCTCATCGTGCAGGGGGGCGAAGAGCAGCTGCAGATGGTACTGCTCCTCCTGCTCATCTCCCTCGCCATCGATTCCACCGACGGCTGGTTGGCCCGCACCCTCCGGGTCGCGGAGCACGTTCCGGAGATAGATGGGCGCCGGTTGGACGACATCATCGATTTCCATACCTACACCTCTCTGCCGCTGCTCCTCATCTGGCGAAGCGGCGTTCTGGGCGCCGGCTCGGCCTGGCTGCTCCTCGTTCCCCTCCTCGCGAGCATCTACGGGTTCTCACAGACGGACGCAAAAACCGGAGACCACTACTTTCTCGGATTCCCCTCGTACTGGAACGTGATCGCGCTCTACGTCGTGCTGCTGCGCCCGGATCCCTTGCTGGTCGCGGCAGCGGCTCTGCTGTTCTCCGTGCTCACATTCATCCCGTCGAAGTACCTCCACACCTCTCACCCCGGCAGGCTCTCCCTGCCGACGAATATCCTCGGAGCGCTCTGGGGACTCCTGATGCTTGCCATCGTGGCGGGCCCGCTCGAAGCGGACGCGTGGATCCTCGGCTCACTCGCCTTCCCCCTCTACTACCTCGCCGCCTCCTGGGTGGTTACATTGGCCGAATGGAGGCGGGGTCGGGGAACCGCGCACGGATAAGTGGGCGCTTTTCAGGGCGTGAGAACTGTTGCCCCTCACAACACCCGCCACCTCGACGCACGCCCCGCACCTTGCGACTCGATCCGCCCCTCGCGCTTGAGGGTCTGGAGCGTCGAGCGGATTCGGGCATCCGAGACACCGGGGAAGGCCGCGCGCAAATCACGGATGGAGAACGGCCGCGGGAGATCGGGGTCTGCGAGGATGACCCGCCTCAGTGCCTCGCCGGTATCGGCAGGGGTGCTTACGCGCTCATCGCCGTAGAGCGCCGGTGGCTCACCGAGTACGTCGCCGAGTGCCTCCCCGCCCGGCTCATCCTGGCGCCGGTGCCAGAGCTCTTTGGCGCGCGCGGCAAACCAGGCGCCGCACCACTGCTCGGCCGCCTTGCGGCTTCCCGCATAGACAATCTGCACCGACGGATGCAGCACGTGAAGCTCGGAGAGAACCCGCGCGGCATGTGAGGCCGGCCATCTTCCGGCGAGCTTCGCCGTGCTAAGAAAGTCCCGGTACTCCGCCTCGACGACGAGTGCGGCGTGGGTCCAGCGCGAGAGATCGGCGAGCTTGCCGTGGAGCACCTTCACGGCGCCGAAGTCGCTGAGCATGTTCTCGAAGGTCTTCCGCTCCGCCACCGCGGCGAGCTCGCCGTCAACTTCCACTGCGTAGTCCCCCGCCGGCAGCCTCCTGCGCTCGGTCGGCACGCCGCCGAACTTCCACGGATAGCGCTCGGCTGAGTCGACGACCACGCGATAGGCGCCGTGAGCATGCAGCTGCACCCGCGAGGCGGTGCGATGCTGCTGCATGGCGCTCTGCGTTCGGAAAAAGATCTGCTCGTAGCTCCCGGGTTTGTTCTTGTAGCGCTTCTCGAGAAACAGGAAATTGCAGCGTTTTCGCCTCGGGCGGTCGAGGATGACCGAGAGCTGCTTGCCATAGCGATCGAGCCTGGTGATGGGAACCCGGTCGATTTCTCGGAAGTCCGCCTCCGCCGGATCAGGCTCGCTTTCGCGAAGGCAGAAGATCTGCTTCCCCGAGCCGGGCCACTTGTCCTGCACCCACAGCGCGATCACCCGCTCGGCGCCGCGCCGGATCTCAATGCGATAGGGAAAGCGCGGGTTACCGGTCTCCGACTCGATCCACACTGCCTGCTCGGTCATGCGCGCACTATAGCACCCCGGCCGCCGGTACAACAAACTATTCGAACGCCGCCGGCGATTCCGGTGCCCCGCCCCCGCGGTGAGTGCTAACTCGTTCACACCTCACCGGATCAAAATCGGCTCAAGCGGCGAGACGTTCCAGCTCACGTCGTCTTCGCGCCCGGCGCTCCACCGGGCAACGACGATTCGCGCGCTGTCACTCCAGGGGACGAGCTCGGTCGCGACGATCTCGCCTCCGTCGAAGAAGAGCTCAACGGCGCATGTGTCCACGTAAAGCTCCAGGGTCACCACCTCGCGGCCGTCGGCCGCGTCTACGCTGAACTCGGTTACCCGCTCCGCGGGGGTGTTCGTGTCCCAGAGCTCGCCTCGGTCCAGGTTGAGACGGAATCCGTCGTCGACCGCCTGGACCGACACGAAAAGCGAGCGCTCATCACCGTCGGCAATGACGATCTCCAGGCTTTCACCGGCCCTCGCGACCCAGGCGGCGTTGACCACGAAGGCCCGGCCGGGCTGGAAGCGCCACTCGCGCCTGCCGGCGGTTGCGGCACGAGGCTCCGCCGGTGCGTGCCGCCGCAGTGCGGCGAGCGCCGGCAGCGGGCGCTGCGCGAGGATCGAGCGCCCGTTCCTGCGTGTAAGCTCCAGGGTCCGCGGCAGAGAGAGGCACCCGGCGTAGTCCTCGCCTACCAGGCGATCAGCATATGCCCAGTTTCCGATCCACCCGACCACACGTGGCGGTCCGGAGGCAATGCCGCTCCAGGACTGCGCGGCGTAGAAGTCCATGCCGTAGTCGAGCGGCTGATACGGGGAGTCCGGGTCGGGATGGAAGGCCTCTCCGTCGAAGCTCCCGACGAAGTATCCGACGTTCGCGGCCGTCGAGGCGACATGCTGCCCGATGCTTACGAAGAGCACGTCCACGGTCGACCCGTCCGCTTGGCGAAACGACAGCATGTCGGGACATTCCCAGATGCCGCCGGCGGCGCCGACGGGGGCGGAAAACCTCGAGGTTTCCTCCCAGGTGATGAGGTCGTCGGAGCGGTAGAAGCGCAGGTGGTCGCCGCAGGCGACAACTGAATGCCAGCCACGGGAGCTTCGCCAGAGTTTCGGATCTCTGAAATCACTTAGCCCCGGATTCCGGATGACGGGCTCCGGTGTGACCTCGCGGAACGTCCCCGAAACCTCGTCGTAGCGCGCCAGATACTGCTCTTCCAGACTCCCGCCGGCGGTCTTCAGTGAGCGGGTGAAGAGCGCCAGTAGCCCTCTCACCGAAGGCGGGGAATCGGGGCCATTGTTGTTGCAGGCTGTTCCGGAAAAGGGAAGCCCGCGGGCGGCATCCGGCGCCAGGGCCGGAGCCTCGAGGATCCAGTTGAGGCCGTCGGCGCTCGTTGCGTGGCCCCAGTGGATGTTGGCCCAGACCGTACCGTGCGGGTTCTGCTGGTAGAAGAGATGGTGCACCCCGTCCACGAATACCAGGCCGTTGGGATCGTTGATCCAGCTGCCGGGGTGGTAGAAGTGAATGCGCGGGCGGCTCAGGCTTCGCATTGCTGATCCATGCCGCGTTCTACATCGCCCGTTCACTTCGCGTCAACAAGATGTTGCGGGTCCGCTGCTACTGCCCGTGGTGGTCGCTGCCTTGACGCAGGGCACGGACGTAATTGCAGTAACCACATGAAAGCCAAAGCAATCCGTGTCGGAAACTCCCGTGGCGTCCGCATCCCGAAGGCACTGCTCGATCTCTACGGCATAAACGAGGGCGACAGCCTCGAGCTCGAGGAGCGGCGGGAGGGAATTCTGCTTCGCCGCGCCCCCGGCGACGAGAAGCCCATCGGCTACGGCGACGCGTATCGGGAGATGGCCGCGGAAGCTGCCGAGCAGGCCGAGTGGGCGGATTGGGACGACACCGTGGGAGACGGGCTCGGTGATTGAGCGCTACGCGGTCTACTGGGTCGATCTCGACCCCACCGGCGAGAACGAGCTCAGCAAGCGCCGGCCTGCGGTTGTGATAAGCGACGAGGAGATGAACGCGAGTCTCAAAACCGTTGTCGTATGCCCGCTCACGAGCAGGCTTCATCCCCGCTGGCCGAGCCGTGTCCGCGCCGAGGTCGCAGGGCAGAGCGCCGAAGTCGCCTGCGACCAGATCCGCACCGTCTCCCGCGGCCGCCTCGGCGAGCGCATGGGCCGCATCGACGAAGAGGCGGCCGCCGCCGTACGACACGTCATCACCGAGATGTACGGGGTGCTGTCGGTGCGGGCGGAGTGATAGTGGGCTCCGAGGGCCGACATGAAGAGTGAGGTTGACAACTGTCACGTGACAAAGCACGCAGTCAGACGACTGACCCTCGGAGGAAAACGATGAGCATCACCAATACGCGCACTCGTGCGGTGAGGCCGATCCATCCCGGTGAGATGATCCGGGAGGATTTCATTCCCGACTACGGTCTCACGATCGCCGAACTTGCAAAGGAGCTCGGGGTATCGCGACAAAGCGTAAACGAGCTCGTGAAGGAACGTCGGGCCGTGAGTCCGGAAATGGCTTTGCGCCTCTCACGGTTTTTCGGGAACTCCGCCGAGTTCTGGCTGAATGCGCAACGTGAGGTCGCCCTCTGGGACGCGGCGAAGAAGGCGGGCCAAGACCTCGAACGGATCAGGCCCGCGCGGATCACGTAGCCCGCCGCGCAACAGCCAGCGTCGGCGGAAGCAGGACCACCGGCAGCACCACGGCGGCAGCAAACATCACCCCGAAGCCATGGGCCTCGGCGATTGGGCCGAAGGCGATGGGCGATACGAACTGCCCGAGGAAGCCGAAGACCGGCAGAAGCGAGGAGGCGGTGGCCTGACGCCGCCTGTCGACAAGTGTGTCCACCCACAGCATGACCGTCGGCAGCATGAGTCCCTGCCCCGTTCCGAAGAGCATCGCCCCGACGAGCATCGCCGGCCAACTCTCCCCGGCGGCGGCGGAGAGGCCGAAGGCGGGAATCCACAGAATGAGCGCCGCGATTGCGCGTTTCTCGATGGTGATCTTTCGGGCGACCGCGCCGTAATTGGTGGCCACGAGCGCCCCGCAGGTTGCAGCGGCGGCGAGAAAGAGCGAGACGTACACGGTGCTCTCCACACCGATGCCGGCGAGCCGCTGCGGGAGGAACACCACGATGCCGTAGAGGAGCATGTTGGTGGCAAACATGGCCAGATAGGGAAGCGCAAGCCAGGGGTTCACCCGCCGCCGTTCGGGCCCCGCCCCGGCCACCTCGGCCTCCGCGGGCCCCGCCGCTGCGGGCGGGGTGTCTGCGCCGGCCTCGGACTCGCCTCCGGCGTCCGTCGCGGCCGGCAGCTTGGGCACGATGAAGAAAGCGGCAATGCCGAGCGGGATACCGACGCCGTAGACGCCGAACGGTGCGTACCAGGCCGCCGCCCCGAGCGCCCCGCCGATGAGGGGCCATACCACTCCGCCGAGACTATTTGCCGCGCCCCGAAATCCCATCACCTTTGGCTGCTCGGCGCCGCTGAAGGTCCGCAGGATTGCGACGGTCACGCCGGTGAACATGCCGGCAACGCCGACACCGAGCACGGAGCGGGTTAGGAGTAACCACGTGTAGTCGCGCACGAACACTCCCGCAATGCCGGCCGCGCCGTAGATCAGGAGGCCTGCGGCGAGCGGGATGCGTGGCCCGATGCGGTCGATGAGGCGCCCCGCTGGGAGGCTCACCACGGCTATGGTCAGACCGTGCGTCGTGATGAGGCGTCCGGCCTGGGTAGGGCTCAGAGAAAGCGCGCGTGCAATCTCGGCGACGACGGGCCCGATGACAGCTCCGGCCATCACCGTGAAGCTTCCGGCGAGGAGCAGGAGGGGGACCAGGAGACGGCTGTGTGAGGGACCGCGGTTCATATCCCGGAAGGATACTCAGGTTGGAGCCGGTTCGTCACGCAGTACAACCCGCACCGCCTACGCCCGGCACCCGGCACCCCTACGCCCGCCGCCCTTCCCGCTCCCCGAGATGGGTGTAGAGAAACCGCTTTATCTTTCGCGTCGGCGTCTTCTCGAAGGGTTCCCACTCGAGCACCATGCGGCTGAGGCGTGCGTGCTTGCTCACGCGCTGGTTCACCGCCCGCCGGAGGCTCTCGAGGATCTCGTCGGCACGCTCCTGCACGCTCGCGATATGGGCGGCGTGCTCGCCGAGGCGCTCCTTGAGGGCTTCGATGTCGACGTGCACCCGCGCGAGGAGCTGGCCCTGCCACTCGAAGACGAGAGACTCCACCACGAGCTCGTGCTCGTTTATCACGTTCTCGAGGTCGCCGGGGTAAATGTTCTCGCCGCTCGGGCCGAGGATCATGTTCTTGAGCCGTCCCCGGATGTAGATATAGCCGTCGCTATCCTCGGAGGCAAGGTCGCCGGTCCTGAGCCACCCGTCCTCCGTGAAAACCTCTTTCGTGGCCTGCTCATTGCGGTAGTAGCCCTGCATGACGTTGGGCCCGCGCACGAGGACCTCACCCTCCACGCCGTCGCCGGCACTGCGATCGACACGTATTTCCACGTTCTCTATAGCCGGGCCGGTGGAGCGAAACTTCGTGTCCACGGCGTCGGTGCCCGCGATCAGCGGAGCGGTCTCGGTGAGGCCGTAGCCGATGGCGTAGGGAAACTTTGCCTCCCGCAGGAAGCGCTCGGTGTCGGGGGTCAGCGGTGCGCCGCCGATTCCGTAGAAACGCAGCGCCCCGCCGAACGCCTCGTAGGCCTTCTTGCCGGCGGCGCGATGGACGAACTTGCGGAGCGGGGCGATGTGCTTGAGCGCGCGGGTAAGCGCGTTCTTCGCGAACACGGGCTTTACCCGCGACTGATAGAGCTTTTCCATGATGAGCGGCACGGTGAGCATCATCGTCGGACGCACTTCCGCCAGGGCGGGCAGGAGCGCGGTGAGGGTCGGTGGCTTTCCGAGGTAGGTCACCGACGCGCCGCTCGCTACCGGCAGCAGAAAGCCAACGGTGCACTCGTAGCTGTGGGCAAGCGGAAGAACGGACAGGAAGCGGTCGTCCGGCCCGATATCCGCCACCGATCGGCAGCTTATGACGTTCTGCACGACGTTTCGATGCGTGAGCATGACGCCCTTGGGGTCGCCGGTTGTCCCGGAGGTGTAGAGAATAGACGCGAGGTCGGTCTCGCGCGGGAGGGCCGCCGACTCGGCGTCACCACCCGCGGCAGCGCCGCCCCCAGCCGCGCCCCGGGCGTCCGAAGCCTTGCCGGCCGCAGCAGCCTCGCCGGCACCGGTTGCCGTCTCGATCGCGCTCCCCCCGAGCTCCTCGACAGTGGTGACAAAGCGATCGGCGGTCTCCGCCGGGACCTTCGCCTTCATGCTCTGCGACACCACGACGCCCTTCGCACCGGAGTGCTCGA
>CAZVXU010000027.1:11493-21720 GCA_964631585.1 uncultured Spirochaetaceae bacterium
ACCTTCGCCTTCATGCTCTGCGACACCACGACGCCCTTCGCACCGGAGTGCTCGAGGATCATGGCAATGATGTCGGCGGAGAAATCGGTGAGGATGGGTACCACCACCGCGCCCATGCTCGTGACAGCGAGGTAGGTGATGCCCCACTCGGGCTTGTTCTCCCCGATGAGCGCCACGCGGTCGCCGAACTCGACCCTGCGGCCGGCAAGGAGCCGGCGGGCTTCGGCGATGGCATCGCCGAACTCGGCGTAGGAAAGCGATCTGCCGCCGTGCATGGCGAGGGCAGTATGCTCTGCGTAGGTCTCCACGCTGCGATCCACGAGACCCCGCAGCGTCTCGAGCGCTCTGACTTCATCAGGAATCGGTTTGTATTTCACAACTTAAAATCTACTATGACTGAGGTACGAGTTTCAAATACTTTTACTCGGGGGCCTTGCGGAGTGTCGCTTTGCGTGTGGCTGCCCCAAGGCTCGCCTTGCGCATGCGGATCGACTTCGGCGTCACCTCGACCATCTCGTCGTCGCGGACGAACTGAATGGCTCGCTCGAGAGTCAGCGGCAGCACCGGCGTGAGCACCACCGCATCGTCCTTGCCGGCCGCGCGCATGTTGGAGAGCTTCTTCGTCTTGGTCGGATTGACGTTGAGGTCGTTCTCGCGGTTGTGCTCGCCCACGATCATCCCCTCGTAGACCGGATCGCCCGGGGTGACGAAGAGCTGCCCGCGGGGCTCGAGATTGAAAAGCGCATAGGGCACCGCCTCCCCTGCACGGTCGGAGACGAGGGAGCCGGTGAAGCGATCGGGGAAATCGCCCCTGTAGGGCTCGTAGCCCTGAAACGAGGCGTTGATGATGCCCGTACCGCGGGTGTCGGTGAGAAACTCGTCGCGATAGCCGAGAAGCCCGCGGGAGGGGACGCTGAACTCCAGTCGCGCGCGGTGGCCCTTGTGGATCTCGTAGCTGAGCATCCGCCCCTTGCGCTTGGAGAGCTTCTCGGTGACCACGCCGGTGAAGCCCTCGTCACACTCGAGAAAGAGGTGCTCGATGGGCTCCGTGCGTTGTCCGTTCTCCTCGCGAAAGATCACATGAGGCCGTCCCACGTTGAGCTCGAAACCCTCGCGGCGCATGGTCTCGAGGAGGATCACCATCTGGAACTCTCCCCTCCCCTTCACGATGAACCCTTCCTTGCTCTCTGTCTCCTCAACCTGTATGGAGACGTTGAGCAGGGTCTCCTTCTTCAGGCGCTCGAGGATCTTGCTCGACTGCACGTAACGCCCCTCGCGACCGAGAAGGGGTGAGGTGTTCGGCGCGAAGAGCATCGACACCGTCGGCTCATCCACGGTGATTCGCGGCAGCGCCTTGGGCTCGGCTTTGGCGCAGATGGTATCGCCGATGTGCACATCCTCCACGCCCGCGAGCACGACGATATCACCCGCCTGGGCTACATCGGTTTCCTTCAGACCCGGGCCCTCGTAGACCTCGAGCCGGGAAACGTTCAGCGGGGTGCTGTGCCCGTCGGGGCCGAGGCAGACCAGCGCCTCCCGGCTCCGCGCCGCCCCATGGACCACCTTGCCGACTGCAAGCCGACCGAGGAAGTCCGAGTAGGAGAGATCGGAGACGAGCATCTGAAAGGGTTCTGTGGAAACGTAGGCCGGCGGCGGAACCTCATCGACAATGGTGTCGAGAAGCACATGGAGGTTCTCCGCCTCATCTTCGAGCCGCCGTTTGACGATTCCCCGCCTGCCGTCCGCGTAGAGGACCGGACACTCGAGCTGATCCTCGTGGGCGTCGAGATCGATGAGGAGGTCGTAGATCTCCTCGAGGACCTCCGCCGGCCGTGCGTCGGGTCGGTCGATCTTGTTGATGACCACGACGATGTGAAGTGAGGCCCGCAGCGCCTTGTCGAGCACGAAGCGCGTCTGCGGCAGCGGCCCCTCGGAAGCGTCGACGAGCAGAAGCACCCCGTCCACCATGGACAGCGCGCGCTCGACCTCACCGCCGAAGTCGGCGTGGCCCGGGGTGTCGAGGATGTTTATCTTCACGCCCTTCCAGGCGACCGCGCTGTTCTTCGCCGCGATGGTGATGCCGCGCTCGCGCTCGAGGTCGAGATTGTCCATGAGGCGCTCGTCGGTGTCCTGTCCCTCGCGAAACACGCCGGACTGGCGAAAGAGGGCATCGACAAGGGTGGTCTTGCCGTGATCGACGTGCGCTATAATAGCGATATTGCGCAGGGCGGAGTTGGTGGCGTCTTTGTGCATGCCTGGAATCTACTGAACCGGGGGCGTTAAGAACAGGAAAATCCGTGTCATCCGCCCTATTCTCTCTCCCACACCGCCGTCCACCACCGGATACCGCCCCGCCCTGCCGCGTCCGCCGAGCTCCACTCCTCCACCCGCTCGAAGCCGGCGTCCCGGAGGAGCCCCGCCCAGTCGTCGGCTCCAATCACCGTGAAGTACCTGCCGCCTTCGTCCCGCCCCGCCCCGTCAAGCCCCGGGCGCTCCGTCGGCACCGAGAGCGCAAGCAGTCCGCCGGTGCGGAGCACCCGGTGGCACTCGGCGAGCACACCGGGGATTGCCGAGACCGGAAGATGCATGAGCGTAGCAAGGGATATGACTGCGTCGAAGGCGGCATCCGCAAACGGAAGCGGCGCCGGCAGCCGGTGCACGCGTATGCGCCCGGCAAGCTCGGGGTGAAGCGTTGCCGCCCGCTCGGCCATCGCCTGTGAGCCGTCGAGTGCCGTTACGTCGAAGCCGCGCTCGAGCAGGCAGGCCGCGTCGCGCCCGCTTCCCGACCCGAGCTCGAGGATTCTGGCTGCGGCGGGCAGACGGCGGACGAGGCGATAGAGCGAGGCGCTGAGGTCCACCGCCTCGTAGCCGGCGACAATGCGGGCGGCGTTTTCCTCGTAGTAGATCAACGTGGGGTCGGGGTTCTCGGAATCCGTCACGGCGGAGGTCAGTGTAGCATAGCGGGGCGTCGAAGTCTTCCGAGATCGCGATCTCACCCTTCCAGAGGCCGGCATGGCTCTCTCAAGAAAACTCGGCCGACATGAAGTATCTTTGGTGATATGAAAACCGAGCCACGTACGACGCGCCGGCCACCTCGCCGCGGTCTTCGCTATGTAGTTCTTATATTGTTTATCGCCGCCGTCGCCGCCTCCTGCGCCTCCGCCGGCGGATCGCGCGAGCGCGGCGGCGCCGAAACGCCGGCCGGCCCGCTTCGCGGCGAGGTTACCGCGGTGCGCACGCTCTCAGATGGGGCGGCCGAGCTCACCGTGCGCCAGCCCGACGACAGCGAGGTCTACGTGGAGATTCCCGCACGCCTCGCGCGCTCGATCCGTATTCAGGAGGGTGATCGTATTTTGGTCGAGGACCGCCGGATGGCCCGCGACGGGGAGCGCCTGCGCGTGCAGACGCTTCAGATCGAGCGGGGGCGGGAGCCGGACAGGAGTAGGTAGCGGTCGCTCAGAAGTGATACCGAACCCCGATTCCGGCGTCCACATCGAAGCGGGTAGCCGGGAGAACCTGCAACCCCGGCGCGATCTCGCCGAAGACTTCGAGCTCCGGAATCGGATACCACTGCAATCCCACCGGCACACGCGCACCGATACCGAAGTCGGTGTCCGGCTCCTCGTCCTCGGCCCACGGCGGTCCCTTCGTGTCGGCGGTGAATACCTTCATCTTTCCACCTACGCCGAGAAACCACTCGAGCGGTGGCTCGAGTACCTCATTGAGCAGCCACACGTCCGCGTGAGCATGGAAGTGCCGCTCGACGTCCCATGCAACGCCGAGGGCGACACGTTCGTTGAAGAGGGCGCTGATGCCGGTGGGATCACCGAGTATGATGCCCACCCCGACGTCCGCCGAGGCGAAAGGGATGATCAGACAGAACAGTAACAGGATCACAACGAAGCGCTTTCGCATATCTCCTCCCTCGGAGCAAACGTATCACGCGCCTCAGCCGGGCGTCATTCTCCGGCGTCCGTCGTATCGCCGTCCCCGCCGACAGGCTCAACCCGCACCGCCCCCTCGGCCACCGGCACGAAACGGTAGACCTTGTCCGCGTAGCGCTCGAAGACGGCAGTGTCGTGGTGGCTTATCATGAGGACCTGAAAGCCGAGGGCCGTGCCGGCGTCGTGGACGATCTTCACGAGCATGGGCACGAGATCGGGTCGGAGCCAGCAGTCCTGCTCGTCGAGGACGAGGAAGCGGCGGTGCTCGGCCTCGTCCTGGGTGGTGAGCGCAAACATCCGCAGGCCCACGCTCAGCACATTGGCGACCGAGCCGCCCTGCCCGCGGTAGACGTCCTCGCGGTTGCCGTCACGCTCGATCCAGAAATCCACGGCGGCGGCCCCGCGCTTGAAGTCGACGTCGGCATGGAAGGTGATGGGCTGGTCGAGCACCTCCTGGAGCGCGATGGTGAGTTTCTCCTCGACGAGCTCGAGGAGCTCACGGAAAAGGGTCTGGTTGAGGGTCTCGAGCGCCGCGGTCACCTGCTCTGATATCGCGAGATAGTCATCGAGGTGCGAGAGGTCGGCGCCGACGCGGGCGAGGCGTGCCTGCCGGTCCTCACGTTTGTAGGAGAGGCGATCGACACGGCGCCTGATCTGCGTGGGCGCGTCCCCCATCACCCCTCACCTCCATCCGGCTCCTCGCCGCCGAACTTCGCCTCCACCTCGGAGAGGTCCGACTCGATCTTGTCGAGGTGCGCCTGGTAGTCGGCGCGCTTCTGCTCGTTCTCCGCTTTCATTTCCTCGAGCTTCTTCTTGAGCTCCTCGATGTCGTCGGTGCCGTAGGTCTCGCGCGCCTCCGCCTTGAGCTCGGAGAGCTGCTGCTCGGCGTTCTCGCGTTTTGTCTCGGCGCGGATCTTCTCCTGCTGCAGTTTCTGATACCGCGCCTGAAGCTCTTCGATTGTCTGCGCGCCGTCGTTGTCAGCCCTCGCCATAGCCGGTTACCTCCTCGGCAAGTGATCGAATCTCGGCCGCCACCGCCTCCTCGAACTGATCGAGGTTTTGCTCGAGAAAACTCATGAGGCCCGCCCCGGACTGCGTGCGCCGCGCCTGAAGCTCCGCGAGCCCGCTCACGAAGGCCGACGCCGATACGTCGCTCTCCTCCCCGGCGACGAGGGGATGAAAGACATCGTCGAAGGGTGCGTGGGGCACCTCTACGCGGGAGAGCTCGTAACCGCCGGAGCCGGGGTTGACCGCGTCGGCGTCGGCCTCGGTGCCGCCGCCCGAAACGGCGCCGGTGTCTTCGCCCCGCACGCCGAGGCGCAGGACGGACGGGACGTGATCGCGGACGGCGTCACTTCGCGAGCGGCGGCTTATGTTTCCCGGCGTCACCCATCGCGTGGCCCCGACCTCGACCTCACCGAGCTCGCGGTGGATGTGACCGTTGACCACGAGGTCCACACCGGGGATCTCCCGCGGCCGCAGCCGCCCCTGCTCCTCGTAGCCGGGGGCGATGATGTCGTGATGGCTGAGCCAGATGCCGAGGGGGCGGGATGCGCCGGCGGCGGCGCCGAGCGCCTGCGGCAGCCGCTCTCGATAGGAGGAGCCACCAATCACCACGCGCCGTCCTCCCATCACCCCATGCCATGGATCGCCTTCGCTCACCAGCCTGATACTTCCCGACTTGAAGAGGAGCATCAGAGTGTCGTTGTCGTTGAGTTCGGGGTCGGCGCAGTCGTGGTTCCCGTAGATGCCGATGCATTCCCGTTCGGCGAGCATGTCGATGAGGCGTGCGACCATCCACGTGGGATTATCCCGTGGCTTGTCGAAGACATCGCCGAGGAGAGCCGGAAGCAGGCGGTGCTCGGCCGCATAGTCGAGGCTCCAGGCGAGCTTCTCGAGGATGACCTGCGGATAGTCGTCCTTGCGGAACCCCGGCTGCCGCCCCTCGAGATGAGGGTCGCCGATGAAGAGCACGCCCCGGTAGCCGCCGGCTTTTGAGGAGCCACCGGCTTCGGCGGAGCCGCCGGCCTTCTCGCTCCGTTTACGCGCCATGGGTGTGTCCTCCGATGCCGCTCTCCGCCGCGCGCACGAGCCGCTCCGGATCGAGCTCCGCGCCGCAGGTGGGGCAGGTTCGGTTCTCGGCGGCGAAAGCCCGAAGCGCGTCCCGGGCATCATCGAGTGCCGACTCGGCGGTCTCCGCCGTAGCACGGGCGCGGGCGGCCTGTGTCATTCCGGTCTCGAGCCTGGAGATGAGCGTGGCGAGAGCGGTGGTATCCGCCTCCTGCGGAAGGGGCTCGAGCGCGTCGATCGCCCTCATGCGACCGGCGGCGAAGTCGGCGACGGCACTGCGCCTCTCGAGCCCGGCGATGAGACGCTCGAGCTCCTGCGGGTCGGTGAGCTCAGGCGGCTCGGCAAGCGGGCCGAGCCCCGCGCCCACCTCCCCGGCGCGCTCTCGCTCCCGTGCTGCAGCAGCGAGCTCCCCGATAAGGCGCCCGAGGGCGGTGGTATCATGGAGCGCGGGCGGCTCTGGAAGTGACTCCAGCACGTGCGCCCGGGCCGTGCTCTTGCCGGCACGCGCGGACGTGCGCGAGAGGCGCTCGACCAGATCGCCCCCGGCACCGATCACCTTCTCCTGCTCGGCGATGTCGGCGTGGCGCCGTTCGGCCTCGGCAACCCGCGCCTCGATCTCATCGACCGGAGCCAGGGCGGCGAGGGTTTCCTCGATCTCTGCCTTCTCACCGGCGAGCCGGGAGCGATCGCGCTTTGCGTCCCTCACTTTCTCCTTGTGCCGGGCCTGCATCCGGACGAGCTTCTCCGCATCCGATGAGGAGGCAAAGAACTGCGCCGCCTGAGTGCCCGACCTGTCGATGAGGAACACCGGCGCCTTCTGCTCGCCGAAGTGCAGGTCGAACTCCACGGGGGACGCCTCCGAACCCGCGGTTACCCTGGCCAGTCGCAGCGCGTCGCTCACCTCCCCCGGCACGTTCGACTTGCCGAGGCGGTCGAAGAGCTTTCCGTTGACGGTATAGCTCGGCCCACCGCTTTTCTTCCTGCGCCACTCGATCTCATGGCCGTCGTCGGTGTGCACCACTACGCACGTCTCCTTCTCGCCGTGGCGCATCACGTAGGTTGAGGTATCGTTGTGGGCAAGGATCTGAAGCGCCGCGACGACCGCCGACTTGCCGCAGTTATTCGGCCCCACGAGGACCGTGAGGCCATCACTTGGCTCTATGATCGTGTGCTCGTGGGACATGAAGTTTACGAGCTCGATGCGGGTGATCATCGCGGAGAGTATATCGCCTCGCCCGCGCGGTCGTACAGGGTGGGTCGGGCCGGGCACAAAGCGGCTTGCGCTCGAGAGAATCCGTGATAGAGTGAGGCACGTCTCAACACGGTGTGCCGGCGGAGGTGATATGGCTTTCAAAGAGGCGAGCAGATCCTTTCTGCGGTGGACGCGCAACTTCTTCGAGGCGGTGCCGCCCGAAGCAGCGGAAACGGAGCCGAGCGGGCCGGACCCGGGCGAGGCACGCGAGGCACTCCTCGGGGCCTATCGCGAGCTTGCCTACGAAATAGCAAGTCATCTTCGCTACGAGAGCGAGCTCAGAACGAGCGTCGGGGACAATCCGGCCGTCAAGAGATCCTTCGACGCTGCGGTCTACTCCGAGCGCCTCCTGAAGAAACTCCGCGACACAGCGCTCCTCACGACGCTTGCCACCGACCTCGCCTTCGCCTCAACGGCCCTTTCCATCCTCCACCCGCCCGACGACATTCGTGAGCTCATCCCGATGGATCTCAGGCGCCGTTTCTTCAACGACACGCTGCAGGCGACGGCACGGGCTTCGGGAAGCGAGCTCGCGGATGTGGCCAAGCGCTACTACGAGCACGTCATGCACAATGGGATCGATCTCCCGGAGGCCGACCGGCAGATGATGCTCGAGCTCCTCCGTGACGCCCTGCGCGAGCTCGACGTCAACTTTCAGCAGCTGCAGCAGCAGGCCGCGAAGCGCTCCGTCGACGATACCGCGGCATTCGCGCTGCTCGATGATCTCACGAAGGGGCTCGGCCTGCGACGGAAGGCGGACCTCACGCGCGTTATGGCGCGCGGCGGCACACTTGCCGGGGTGGTGACGGAGCTTATCCTGTTGCTCCTGCTCGTGGGGCTCCTCGTCTTCGGACAGGGCATTGCCGAGGCCGTCGCAGCCGGTGCGGCGGCGGTAGCGGAGGCCCTCCGGGGGGGCACCAACGGGCCGGGAACGACGCCTCCGGTGACCACTCTCGCACCCAACATTCTCGTCGCCCTCGCGGCGGTGGCGATGGCCACGGTGGGCTCCCGCACCGCGTCGCGGGCGGCGCGAAGACGAGCGCTCATCCGCAGTGTTGCTGCGATAGCCCGGAATCTCGACGTCGACCCTGAGGCGATCCGGCGCTACTTTCGCCGCCGGTTCGACTACGAGTGGCGGAAGCTCGGGTAGTGGTAACCGTCACTCGGAGCCGATCGACTCCAGGCTCTCAGCGATAGCCCTGCGCCGCCCGCGATAGAGCTCGGCGGGCCCCGCCGCCTCCGCGACGATGAGCTGGTCTCCGGCGGGAACAACTGCTATCAGGTAAACCCAGTCCTCGGTTCCGACCGGCGCGACCCACTCGAAGAGTGCCCCGTCGCCCGCGGCCGCGGAGAACGTTGCCTCCTCGAGGAGTCCGTAGCCGGAGCGCTCGAGATGCCGCCGAAGCGCCTCGCGCCAGAACTCGAGGGTCTGCTCGGGTTCGTGCGCCTCGTATCTCACGCGAAAGCGCACGCCTTCGGGGCTCACCGCACGCACGACTTCCGGATCATCGTAGACTGCGAAACCTTCCGGCGGCATGACGGGCGGCGGGGTCGCGCAGGCGCCCAGGACCGCAAGCAGCAACGTCGCCCCTGTTAGAACCGGCAACCAGGCGCGCACCCGCCCCCTCCCGCTGGTAGACCTCATCTTGAAGCCTCCCCGATGAAGTCATAGAGGTCGAGTGAGTTCAACCAGCCGAATGACGAGGGCAGCCTGTCCGGTATGCCCGCCGCCTGTGCCGAGAGCGCAATCTCCGCCCGCGCGTAGGCAATCCGAGTGCGAAGCGCTCGCGCGCGGCCGCGAAACGACTCGAGCTCCAGCATGAGCGAGGCGATCTCCCGCTCGAGCGCAAGCGTCCCCTCGATATCATCGGACTCATCGAGAAACGCGAGCACCCGTTCCAGGTTTTCCTCCCGACTCGCAATGGCGGCCTCGACAGCGCCGAGCTCTTCTCGGAGGTCCTGCGCAGAGGGATTGTAAGTGATGACGTCCTCGGCGGTGGAGCCTGCGACGGCTCGCAGCTCCGCGAAGCGCTCCGACGGCACCCGAAGAACGACCCGCTCGAGGGACCGCTCGACGAAGTAGCCGCCCTGCTCCTCGGTCCAGGTGATGAGCGCCTCAGCCGCGGCTTCTCGGTCGGAGACGAGAAGCTGCGCACGGGCTTCGAGGGCGAGAAAGCGTTCTGCAGCCGCCACGCCGCCGTCCTGGGCAACAGCATGCGGTACCGGCGCCACGAGGCCCCACGCAACGAAGAGAATCGCCGCCACCACGCGTCCCGGCCGTCGCGTCGAGCGCCCGGGCGACACCCTTTTTACATGTAGCACGCTCACAGCCCCACCTCCGCGAGCGCCTCGCGAATCTCGCCGAGACGCGCATCCCGCGCATCGGCGTCCGGAAAGAACACTTCCGCCACGATGATCTCCTCATCGCGCGAGACGACGAGCACGAGATAAGAGAAGGGCTGTGGCCCCTTCGCCTCGAAGAGGGCGCCCCGCAGGGACCCCGCCTCGATCTCATTACTCACCGAGTAGAAATCCCCGAGATGATAGACCAACGCATTCTGCCAGAACGCCGTATCTCCGCGCGGCTCGTTTTCGACTGCGCCGATTCGCAGTCTCGTGCTGTCTGCCGTTTCTGCCCGCACGAAGCGGCCGGTGTCGAATACGGCATAGTCGGCGGGGAGCTCGACGTCCGGCCGGCTGTCCGGCTCACCGGTGGTACGCTCGAGCGGATTGAGGGCAGCGATCCAGGGAAACGGGATGTCGGCGCGCTCGGGCCCTCCGTTCTGTATGCGGGCAACGAGGCGAACGGTGATTCTGGAGTAATCGATCTGCCGGTCGAGAGATTCGAGCTGCGCGCGAAGCCGCTCGATGCGCTCGGTGAGTCTGCGGATTTCGCGGAGAATCTGCACGCGTTCCTCGGTGTCGGAGGTTCGCTCGAGGAGAGTGTAGAAGCGCTCTCGA
>CAZVXU010000028.1:0-21048 GCA_964631585.1 uncultured Spirochaetaceae bacterium
CTACGGCGCTGTAGTTTCCCTCGGGCAGGAAGCCGAGCTGGGAGTAGATGCTGTTCGCAGCCCGGTCTATATGGGCGGGTATGAAGAGGCCGCCCGCGGCGAGGACCATGTCGAGTATCTCATCGAGCGAATAGTCGGCAGCATAGATGAGGTGCTTCTCGACCTCACCGAGGATCATATCATCTGCGTCGACGTAGACCTGGTCGCCAAACCGTTCCGGGACGATCGGGATGTCGGGGAGGGCCGCGTAGAGGGTTTCGCCGAGCTCGAGGGCTCCCTCCACCGTTTCGAAGAGACAGAGCACGTGCACCTCCTCCCGTGTCGTCGCCTCGATGCCGTAGAGAGCCGAGATACCGGCCCGCTCGGCTACTTCAGCGAAGGTTGGGCAGTTGAGGGCGCTGTTGTGATCGGTCATGGCGATGAGGTCGAGGCCGACATCCACCGCGCGTTTTACAATTGCCGCCGGTGAGTTCTCGAGATCGCCGCAGGGACTGAGACAGGAATGGATGTGGCAGTCGGCCCTGAAGGTGGGCATGGGAGCTATCCCGACGCGCTCAGCTGCGCGTGGATCTCGGTGGTGACCTCGAACTGATTCTTCTCGGTGCGGAAGATACCTATCGATTCGCCGCGTGCCGCCTCGATCATGTCCTCAGGAATGGGGCGCGAGTTGCAGATGACCACCGCAAGCGCACCGGTGAGAGTCGCAACCGCTACCGTGTTCTTGTGGGCCTGGATGGTCACGAGGATGCTGTCCTCGGGACAGTTGGCCATCACGTCACTCAGCAGATCCGAGGTATAGCCTGCGCGAACCTGCGTGTCTTCGTACTGATCCTGGACGCACTCATAGCCGAGCGCGCTGCCGAGGTCTTCGACGTTCATGTCTCTGCTCCTTCCTCCGGAAACCGGATGCGTGCGCGCACCGTGGTGCCGCGCTCTGATGACTCTATATCAAACTCGTCGCAGACCCGCTGAGCATTGGGCAGTCCCATGCCGGCACCGAAGCCGAGCGAGCGAACCCACTCGGTGGCGGTGGAGTAGCCCTCGGTCAGGGCCTGTTCCACGTTTTCAATGCCCGGACCGCGGTCGGCGGCGAGAATCTCCACCTCGTCGTGGTGGACGGAGAATGACAGCTTCCCGCCCTGCGAGTGGACCACGATGTTCATCTCGAGCTCGTAGGCGGCCACCGCCGCCCGCCGGATCAGCTTCCGGTCGACGCCCTGCTGCTTGAGCAGCTTGCGCAGCTCGGTGGAGGCTTTGCCGGCGTTCTCGAAATCGTAATTGCGGATGTTGAACTCCCGCGTGGCCTCCCCGCGGCGGTGCACGCCGCCGACGTCCGGTACCCGCTCCTCGAGGCGTGATACCTCGTGGTCGAGCTCGACGAGAAGGGCAAGGATGATATCGCGGCTGGTTATGATGCCGACGAGCTCCTTCTCGCGGTTCAGAACGGGGAATCGGCCGAACTGGTACTTCTCCACGTAGGAGATACCGAACGAGAGCGGCATGTCGTCCTCGAGCACGATGAGGTTGCGGGTCATGCGGGAGATTACGGGGTCATCGACATAGCCCTCGTCGAGGGCGCGGATGATATCGTCGACGCTGACGAGGCCGAGCAGGCGCTTACCGTCGACAACGGGTACGCCGGTGATGTACTTCTCCCGCATGGTTTCCTGCACGTCGCGCATAACGGCATCGGGGCCGACGGTGTAGATCTCCCGGGTCATCACGTCCTGTACCTTCAGCTTATAGATGAGGTCGAGAATAACGGTGGGCGAATCGTCCGGACTGATCGGGATCGTTTGAGACACGTGCCGGCTCCTATGCGGTACCGAGGTCGCGGTGGTGCTTTTCCTTGAGCTCTTCGAGGCTCAATACCTGATTCTCCGGCTTCTGAAAGGTGATCATGTAGAAGAGATTCTCGATCTGGAGGCCGAAGTTAACGTTGTCGACGGTGCATTGCCGCGTGCAGTTTTCCCGGTCGCAGCGTCCGGCACACTTGAGCTGTACGGTCGTGAAGTTGAGAAATCCGCGAACGCCTGCGCCGATCATCGCATCGAATACCTCGGAGGCCGCCTCGTCGGGCACCGCTATGATGCCGACCTCGATCTCGTGGTCTTTCACGAAATCGGGGAGCTCCTCCACGGGCAGCACGGGCGGCGTGGCGTCCCGCGCAATTCGCGCCGGATCCTTATCGAAGCCGGCCACCACCCGAATGCCCTCCTTCTCGAACTCACGGAAATTCAGAAGTGCCGAACCGAGGCGGCCGCAGCCGACGACCACCACGGAAAACGTTGCGCGGCGTCCGAGGACGATGTGTATCTCCTCTATAAGCACATCGATATTGTATCCCCCGCGCTTGTTCCCGGGAATGCTGATCTGCGAGAAGTCCTTGCGCACGACCGCCGGGGTCACGCCGATAGCGTCGCCGAGGTTGTTGGAAAACACCTTTACGAAGCCGAGAGACTTCAGTTGTCGTAGTACGCGCAGATACTTCGCAAGGCGCAGTATGATGCCCTTGTGTAGTCCGGTATCCATATAAAGTTTATCCTATCACGATATTTGCAAGTTGTGACGCTCAAAATAGAGAAGACACTATACTTATGCAACCGGTCATCAAGTTAGAACCGAAAACTGTTAATTGTGAATACTTGCGCTTTTAGTGCTTACCTGTTACAATAAAAAAGTACCGATCAACTGGAGATTTCTACTCAACAATACATCCGAGGAGGACCAATGCAGTCAGCAACTCAGGAAGAGGTGCGCCTCCCCGATGAGCTCATGGAGTTCATTGAGGAGTGGAGGGAGAAGCCCGGTAACCTCATCATGATCCTGCATCGCACCCAGGAAGTGTACGGGTTTATCCCGCGCAAGGTCGCCGTCGAGCTCTCGCGCGTTCTCGATATACCGCTTGCGAAAATCTACGGCGTTGTCACCTTCTACAACTTTTTCAAAACCAACAAACCGGGCCGAAACCGCATGCAGGTGTGCATGGGCACCGCCTGCTATCTCAAGGGTGCCGAGGACATCATCGACGAGGTGGGTAACCTCCTCGACATCGGTGTGGGCGGTACCACCGACGACGATGCGTTCTCCCTCGAGGCCGTGCGCTGCGTCGGGTGTTGCGGGCTGGCGCCGGTACTTGTCGTGAACGAGCAGGTCTACGGGAAAATTACCCGGGAGAAACTGCCGGAGATCATCGCCAAGCACCGGAAGGAGTAGTGCACTACACCCTCTGCGACTATCTGCTGGACCTCTTCCAGAACTCTCTGGAGGCGGGATCGCAGCATACGTCGGTTCGCTGGGAGGAAGGAGAGGGCAGCCTGCACCTCGTCGTGCAGGACACCGGCCGCGGCATGACGGAGAAGGATCTGCGCCGTGCCCGGGATCCCTTCTACAGCGAGCCGGAAAAGCACCCGGAGCGGCGGGTCGGGCTCGGACTGCCCTTCCTGCTGCAGACCGTCGATGCGACCGGAGGGGACATCGGGATCACCTCCCGCCCCGGCGACGGCACCACGATCGACTGCACGATGCCGCTCGATCACGTGGACCTTCCACCGGTCGGAGATCTTCCGGGGACCTTTCTGCAGATGTGCATTTACGAGGGTACCTACGAAGTCGAGATATACAGGCGGCGCGGGGAGGCGTCCTACACACTCTCCCGCACCGAGCTTACCGACGCGCTCGGCGAGCTCGACTCGGCCGCCTCTGTTTCGCTGCTGCGGCAGTATCTGCGTGAGCAGGAAAACGAGCTGGAAATGATGGAGGTTTAGCGATGGCAAAAATGAGTCTCGAAGAGCTCAAGAAACTGCGCGACAAAAAGCGTCGCGAACTCGATACCCGGGAAACTGAGGGCAAGAGCATTCAGATCATCGTCGGAATGGGCACGAGCGGTATCGCAGCGGGAGCGAAAGAAACCCTGAATGCGTTTCTCGACGAACTCGACGCCCACAGTCTCGAAAGCGTGACCGTTCGACAGACCGGCAGCATGGGGCTCGATCATGCGGAGCCCACCGTTGAGATTCGCATGCCGGACATGCCGAGGGTGATCTACGGCAAGGTTGACGAGAAAGTCGCCCGGACCATCGTGCGGGAGCACATCATGGAGAAGCGGCTGCTCGAAGACCATATCTATGACCGACCGGCGCCGGACATCGTCGAAGAAGGCTAACGGAGGAGGAGTATGGCGTTTAAACAATACGTACTGGTGTGCGGCGGAACCGCGTGCGAGTCAAGCGATGCCGACGGCATCTACCGAAATATCCGCAAAGAGGTGGAGAAGCAGAACCTGAGCGAGGACGTTCAGGTGGTCAAAACCGGCTGCTTCGGTTTCTGTGAGCGCGGGCCTGTCGTCAAGGTTCTGCCGGAAGAGACGTTCTATGTGGATGTGAAGCCCGAGGACGGGCCCGAGATCGTAACCGAGCAGTGCCTCAAGGGGCGGCCGGTGACGCGCTTGCTCTACAAGGAAGCCGACAGCAAAGAGCACGCCCGCATCGACGAAATCAGCTTCTACCAGAAGCAGTTCCGCGTGGTACTGAGAAACTGCGGGTTCATCGATCCCGAAAATATCGAGGAGTACGTGGCTCGTGACGGCTACCAGGCCCTCGAAAAGGTGCTATTCGAAATCAGCCCCGATGACGTCATCGAAGAGCTCAAAGCATCCGGCCTGCGCGGACGCGGCGGCGCGGGGTTCCCGACCTGGATGAAGTGGAACTTCACCAAGCAGGTCGAGGATGCGCCGAAGTACGTCGTGTGTAACGCCGACGAGGGAGACCCGGGCGCCTACATGGACCGCAGCACCCTCGAAGGCGATCCGCACAGCATCCTCGAAGCGATGACCATTGCCGGCTACACGGTCGGTGCCAACGAGGGATTCATCTACGTGCGCGCGGAGTACCCCATCGCCATCAATCGACTGCGGATCGCCATACGGCAGGCCCGCGAATACGGCCTGCTCGGCAAGGACATCCTCGGGAGCGGATTCGACTTCGATATCGGTATCCGGCTCGGCGCCGGCGCCTTCGTCTGCGGCGAGGAAACGGCGCTGCTCGCCTCCATAGAGGGCGAGCGCGGCATGCCGCGTCCGCGGCCGCCGTTCCCTGCGGTGAAGGGCCTGTGGCAGAAGCCGACCGTCATCAATAACGTCGAGACCCTTGCGAACATCCCCGTCATACTTACCCGCGGCGGTGAGTGGTACTCGAGAATCGGTACCGAAAAGTCCAAGGGCACCAAGGTCTTCGCCCTCACCGGGAAGATCCAGAACTCCGGTCTCATCGAGGTTCCCATGGGTACCACCCTGCGCGATGTCATCTACAACATCGGCGGCGGCATTCCCAACGGGAAGGAGTTCAAAGCCATTCAGAGCGGCGGCCCCTCGGGCGGCATGATCAAGGCCGACTACCTCGACACCCCGATCGACTACGAGCACCTCCAGGAGCTCGGCTCCATCATGGGCTCGGGTGGTCTCATCGTCATGGACGAGGACGACTGTATGGTGGACGTCGCCAAGTTCTACCTCGGTTTCACCGTCGAAGAGTCCTGCGGCAAGTGCGCGCCCTGTCGGGTGGGTGGTAAGAAGATGTACGACATCCTCGACCGCATCACCAAGGGCCAGGGGACGATGGAGGACATCGATCGCATGGAGACCATCGGGTTCGCCATGCAGCGCGCTTCACTCTGCGGGCTCGGCCAGACCGCACCGAACCCCATCATGTCCTCGCTCCGATACTTCAAGGACGAGTATATAGCTCATATCCAGGAGAACACTTGTCCGGCGGGCCACTGTAAGGACCTCGTGACCTACTACATTCTTCCGGACAAGTGCATCGGGTGCACGCTCTGTGCACGCAATTGTCCGGTCAACTGCATCAGCGGTGAGCGGAAGCAGACCCACGTCATCGATCAGGATCGATGCATCAAGTGCGGAAATTGCTACCAGGTCTGTAAGTTCGACGCGGTGGTAAGACAATAGATCAGGAGATTGCAATGAAGAAAATTACCTGCACCATAAACGGACAGACCGTAGAGGTCGCCGAAGGAACCAGTATCTACAAGGCGGCGCGGCAGGCGAAGGTGAAAATTCCGGCGTTGTGCTACCATCCCGACCTGCCGCCGTGGGGCGCATGCGGGCTGTGTGTCACCAAAATCGAGGGCTCACGCAAGATGCCGCGGGCATGCGCCACGGCGGTGGAAGAGGGGATGAGCGTGATTACACACGACCCCGAGCTTCAGGAAGTCCGCCGATCCACCCTCCAGCTCATCCTCTCCACGCACCCGAACAGCTGCCTCACCTGCGCCCGGAACCAGACCTGCGAGCTGCAGGCGCTGGCCTACGAGTTCGGCGTTCGCGAGATGCCCTTCGAGATGAATGTCCCGGAGATCCCGCAGGACGATACCACACCGTCCATCGTTCTCAACCCCGAGAAGTGCGTGAATTGCGGTCGCTGCGTCAACGTCTGCCAGGACATGCAGAACGTGTTCGCACTCGAGTTCCTCGAGCGCGGTCACGAGGTGCGCATGGCGCCTGCGGCCGACGTGTCGCTGAACGACAGCCCCTGCATCAAGTGCGGCCAGTGCTCGGCCCACTGCCCGGTTGGGGCAATTTTCGAGCGCGACGACACTTCCAGGGTGCTGCGGGCGATTCGCGACGAGAAACTCAAGACCGTGGTCCAGATCGCCCCCGCTGTGCGCGTCGCCCTCGGCGAGGCCTTTGACATGGAGCCCGGCGAGCTCTCCACCGGCAAGATTTACGCGGCGCTGAGGCGACTCGGATTCGACGTCGTCTTCGACACCAACTTCGGTGCCGACCTCACCATCATGGAAGAGGGCACCGAGTTCGTGCACCGCTTCACCGAGAAGGGACACGGCCCGCTCCCTCAGATAACCACCTGTTGCCCGTCCTGGGTGGACTACATGGAGAAGTTCTATCCCGAAATGATTCCGCACTTCTCCACCGCGAAGTCACCGCAGATGATGCTTGCGGCGATGACCAAGACCTACTACGCCCGGCAGCAGAATCTCGAGCCCGGTGATATCTATCACGTCTCCGTGATGCCCTGTACCTCCAAAAAGTACGAGATCGTACGCGACGAGAACATGTACTCCTCCGGCGTGCAGGACATCGATGCCTCGATCACCACACGCGAGCTCTCGCGCATGATCAAATCCGCGGGTATCAACTTTGCGGAGCTTCCCGACGAAGAGGCGGACACGGCCCTCGGCCTCTACAGCGGCGCCGGCACCATCTTCGGCGCCACCGGTGGCGTCATGGAGGCGGCGCTTCGCACCGCCTACTACCTCGTCACCGGCAAGGACCGCGACAAGGTGGAGTTTAGCGAGGTCCGCGGCCTCGAGGGCGTCCGGGAGGCAAAGATCGATATCGAGGGTACCGAGGTCCGCGTTGCCGTCGCCCACTCCATTTCCAACGTCTCCAAAGTGATCGAGCGCGTGAAGGAGGCTCAGGCAAAGGGTGAGGAGCTTCCCTATCACTTCATAGAGGTCATGGCCTGCCCCGGCGGATGTATCTCGGGCGGCGGACAGCCCTACGGTACAACGAACGCCGTTCGCCGGAAGCGCATAAAGGGTCTGTACTCCGACGACACCGAGCAAGCGATCCGGCAGTCTCATCACAATACGGCAATCAAGGAGCTCTACGAGAACTTCCTCGAGAAACCGCTCTCGGAGAAATCGCACACTTATCTGCACACCGGTTACACGCCGCGGCCCGTGTACAACAAGTAGCACCTGCGCGTATAATCGGGGGGACGGGCTCTTACGGCCTGTCCCCTTTTTTTGTGGTGCGCCCGGAGTGTACGATGGAACGTAGACGGGATCAGCAACAGCTCGACATCAGGATGCGCCGCTACAGCGATCCCGCCGACCGGTCCGCGGCCATACGGATCTGGAACGAAGTAGGCTGGATCGAGGACGAAAAGCGGGAGCAGGAAGGCCTCGCAGTCTTTCTCTCCGGCGCCGATGCGTGGCTCGCGGAGCTGAGAAACACGCCGGAATGCATGGTGGCCACGATGCCCGGTACAGTCATGCATCTGTCGCAGGAGATCCGCATGCGAGCCGTCATGGCCGTCACTACGAGCCGCGTCGGGCGCAGGCAGGGACTCGCCCGACGCCTCACCGCGTACGCCCTCGCCAACGGCGCGCGGGAGGGAGAACTCGTATCCCTCCTCGGCATGTTCGATCAGGGATTCTACGACCAACTCGGTTACGGAACCGGTGCCTACGAACGCTTCATCTCCTTCGACCCCGCCGCCCTTCGGGTGGACGGACGGCCACCGGTCCCGCATCGGCTGACGATGAAAGACGCCGCGCTCATTCATGAGAGCCGGCTTCACCGAATGCGAATCCACGGCTCCTGTACGATTCTCCCTCAGGCGGCCAGCAGCGCCGAGATGATCCTGAGCAAAGGCGGATTCGGGCTGGGCTACTTCAGCGAGGACGGTCGCCTGACACATCATCTGTGGGCGGTGCCCAAGGGCGAAAACGGCCCCTATCGCGTGGAGTGGCTCGTCTACGAAACGCCCCAGCAGTTTCTCGAGCTGCTGCGCCTCATAAAGGGCCTCGGGGATCAGGTCTATTGCGTGCAGATGAGAGAACCGCGGTGGGTGCATATGCAGGACCTCCTCGATCAGCCCTTTCGCAACCGTACCCGCACCAAACGCAGCGAGCTCGAGACGAGCTGGGAGAGCAGCGCCTACTGGCAGGTGCGGATACTCGACCTGGAGAAAGTGATGGCGGTAACATCCGTGCCGGGTCGGGGACAAATTTCCTTCAATCTCCAGTTAGAAGACCCCATTGCGCGATATCTTCAGGACTCGGACGGGTGGACCGGCACGGCGGGTGAGTATGTGGTCACCGTCGGCGAGGTTTCGCATGCACGCCCCGGTCACGAGAACGCGCTCCCGACAATGCGTGCCACAGTCAATGCCCTTTCCCGGCTGTGGTTTGGCGCCGCATCGCCGCTCTCGCTTGCTCTTACCGGGGGGCTTGAAGCGCCGGCCGAGCTTCTCGAAGAGCTTGGCTGGATACTGTGTTTTCCGATCCCGTCACTCGATTGGGTGTTTTGATGTCTGATATGCAGCAATACTCTGATATGCAGCGATACAAAGAGGCCGGGGTAACGGGCGGTGACTCCACCGAGACCCGCGAGCCTGCCGACACCGGCGAGGTGGTCGAGGTAGCCCCCGAAGTGGAGCGCCTCGAAGCAGAGAACGCCGAGCTTCGGCGTAAGCTCACCGAGGCGGAAGAGACAACTGCCTGGCTCGAGGATCTGGTAAACAAGAACCAGCATACGCTGCTCCCGATTCGGCGTCACTTCGACCGGGCCGTGGCGGGGCTTCTCGACCCCGAACGACGAAACGGACACTCCGGCAGCGTCGCCGTCGGGGTTCTGAGACTTGATCGCTCCTATGACCGGATCAAGGATACCCGCGACCGGGGCAAGGCGATTCTCTTCAATACCGCCGGTCGCCTGAAGGGGCTCCTGGGGGACTATCTCTATCAGTCGGACAGACTCGATGAGTTTCTCTTTGCGCTGCCCGGCATGGCCGGCGTCGACTCGGTGGAGCTCATGGCGACGCGCATCGTTGACGCTGTCTCCCGCCCCCACGAGCCGCCGGCGAAGGACGTGGTGTTCGGATGCCACGTCGGCCTGTCGCTCAACACCGGAGGACTCACGAGAGAGGAGCTGCTGGGAAACGCCTACATAGCCCTCGCCGAGAGTGAGGCCGGCCGCGGTCGCTACGTGATCTATGACGAGACGATCGGAAACCGCTATCGGGAGAAGGCGGAAATCGAAAGATCGCTTTCGACAGTTTCCCAGGCGGGATTCGAAGACTTTCGGCTGATGTACCAGCCGTTCGTCGACCGCGACGGCCGGATCATCGGTGCGGAGGCTCTCATCCGCTGGTTCCATCCTCATCTTGGACCGCTTTCTCCCGCGCTCTTCATACCCATCGCGGAGGAGACCGGTGAGATCCGCCTCCTTGGGCAGTGGACGCTCTACAACGCCGCCCGTCAGCTTCGTGACTGGCTCAAATCCAGCGGGCGCGACCTGCACATGTCGGTGAATCTTTCCCCGGCGCAGTTCAAGCAGCAGGACCTCATCGTCCGCATCGAAGGAATCCTCGAAGCCCTCGGGCTCGACGGTCGGCATCTGAAGCTCGAGCTCACCGAAGGCGCCATCATGGAGGACCCGGAGCAGGCGATTCGTACGATGAAAATGCTCGATGAGCGCGGCGTGCGCATCTCCATCGATGACTTCGGCACCGGCTATTCATCGCTTTCCTATCTCAAGAGATTCCCCGTGCACACCCTGAAGATCGACCAGTCGTTTGTAGAAGACGTAACTACCAATCCGAGCAATCAGGAGATAGTTCGCGCTATCATTTCGATGGCTCACAGCCTCCACATCGAGTCTCTCGCCGAAGGCGTGGAAACGCAGGAGCAGCGTGATTTCCTCGTGGCCGAGGGCTGCGACAGCATTCAGGGGTATCTCTACTCACCGCCCGTCCCGGCGCGGGACTTCGAGCCCTTTCTGCAGACGGGCCGTATCGATCCCCGCGTCGCCGTCGAGCCATGATCTGTCTTACCCTTACACGGGATACCATCTCCGACGACCTCGAGGACGTGAGACGCAATCTCGAGTGGATAGATCTCGTGGAGCTCCGGGTAGACCGGCTGTCGAATCCGGATCCCGACACAGTTGCACGTTTCCCCGGCGAGCTTGCGAGGATGACCAGGGGCGACACATCCGGGCCGGCCAGTATACTGACCGTTCGTCGCCCCGCCGACGGCGGGAGCTGGAGCCGAAGCGAGGCCGATCGCCTTGCGACGCTCTCGCAGGTGATTTCGGAGGGAGGGTTCGACTACGTTGACCTCGAGCTCGATCTTGCAGACACCGCCGAGGGACGGGAGCTTTCCGAGCGGGCGCGGTCGGCCGGTACGCGCATCATCCGATCCGTCCATGACTTCGAGGGGATGCCTGACGACCTTGCACGGCTCTGTGAGGATCTTGCCGCCCGCGAGGACGAGATCCCCAAGCTTGCGGTGACCCCGCAAAGCTCGTCGGACCTGCTCGTGCTTATCGGGCTTCTTCTCGATTCCGGACCGCGGGAGCGTATCATCATCGGCATGGGAGCCGTCGGATTTCCCACGCGCGTGGCGACGCCGCGTCTCGGCGGCTATCTCTCCTATGCCTCCGCGAGCTCGAATCCCGACGTGACTGCCGCGCCCGGCCATGCAACGCCTCGGGTGCTCGCCGAGACCTACCGCTACCGCGAGCAGACCCCCGACACGCCGGTGTTCGGCATTATCGGAAACCCGGTGCTCCACTCCGCATCGCCCGAGTACCATAACCGACATTTTCGCGAGAAGAACCTCGATGCCGTTTACATTCCCTTCCAGGTCGACGACCTCGATGCCTTCTTCGACATCGCCGCACGGCTGGATATACGGGGCCTGTCGGTGACCGTTCCGCACAAGGAAGCGGTCATACCTCACCTCCATGAGACCGACGAGTCGGTGGTGCCGGTCGGCGCCTGCAACACCGTGCTCATCACCGACGGGCGACGACGCGGGCTGAACACCGACGTTCCGGGGTTCTTACTGCCGCTCGAGCGGGCCATCGGTGCGAGCGGACCGGAGGCCTTCGACGGTATGCGGGCCACCGTCATCGGCGCAGGTGGCGCCGCCCGGTCGGTGGTGTTCGCGCTGCTGCGGTTGGGAGTGCGGCTGTGCATCGTCAATCGTACGCCGGAGCGCGCCGAGCGCATGGGCGCGGAGATTGCCGATGCCGTCGGTGGCGAGCAGCCCGTGGTTGCCGCGCTCGGGCCCGACGCCGCATCCTTCATCGAGGAGCACGGCACCCTCATCGTGCAGACCACCTCGGTCGGCATGGAGCCGGAGGTCACCGCCGACCCGCTGGCCTTCTATGAGTTCCGGGGGCACGAGATTGCCTACGATCTGATCTACGCGCCCGAGCAGACCCGGTTTCTCACACGTGCGGCGGGTGCCGGTTGTCTGACCATTCCGGGGACGAGCATGTTCGAGGAGCAGGCCCTCGCGCAGGCCGCCCATTTCGAGCACATTCTGTAGAGGGCCTACCGCACGAAAAGAGTGCCGCGTACGAGGCGCACCAGTCCGATCTTGTCCACTCGAACGCTGACCTCGCGTTCCTCGCCCACGGTTTCGCCGTACAGCAGAAGGTTCGTGCTGCGCTTGTCCAGGCGGGTGGGGCGGAGGAAGAGTCGCTGCGGCCCGCCCCCGCTTCCCCGCTCCACGATCTCGAGGTAGTCGGTGCCACGCGACAGGGCCTGCTCGATGAGCCGTACTTTCCCCACGTAATCGAGGCCGCGCGCCTCGGGCACGTCGCGTGGTACCACCGCCCGGGTAATCTGTTCGGGCACCACGATGAGCCTGCGCTCGATACGGCGTCGCACCTCTCTGCGCTGTTCATCGCCGAGGGCCGCGGCATCCGCGGCCGCGAGAAGAGCCTGCTGGTGGGCTTCCCGGGCCCCGGCGAGGGCTGCAGGGGCCACCCCGGGGGCGGCCGAGTCGGCGCCCGAGGCGCTTGCGCCGGCGGCACCGCCTGCGCCGGCGGGCGGCGGCATGCGGCGGGGGTCCTGGAAACGGGGGGGGGGGGGCTCCGGTGTTTCGGCGGCGCCCACGGTCTTTACCTCGGGTACGGCCCCGACGCCGGCGTCTCCGAGCGCCTGCCGCCATTCCTGTTCCTCGGCCCGCGAGAGGAGAAAAGCGCCGGGGCCGAGGCGGCGGCGGAGGTACGGTGCGAGGTGCGGGCTGTGTTCGAGCATCGGGGCGTGGCTCTCATCGACGAGCAGGACCACGCCGTCGAGGAGTTCGACGCGCTCGTACTCATCCCCCCAGGTCGAGATCGAGAACGCCACGTTCTGCGGCAGCGGGGCGTGGTGCAGTTCCTCGAGAGCGGCGGTGATCTCCGTCCCGCGGAAGCCCGCACGAAACGCGCGTACCACGGCGTCGCGCCGGATCTCGTACTCGCAGTACCTGTCGTAGCGCACGAGCTCGGCGGCGGCGACCGCGGGCAGGGCCTGGCCGAGGCCGGCGGTGGGGGTGATGGTGAGCTGGTAACTCGGCGTAATCACCCCGGCCGGAGAGGCGTCCGCGCTGCGATCCGCGTGGCAGGTGTCGTCCGGTTCGGCGCCCTCGGAGGCCGGCGACGAGCGTGCAGCGGCGCGCGGCGCGTAGCGGTTGTCCCCCGCGTCGAAGAAGACCCCGAGATCGCAGAGTGCCTCCAGAACGCTGCCGGCCGACGAGTCTGCAGGTCCGGTCGCGCCCGCCATGCCTGTCACGCCTGCGGCACCCCTGGCGCCCCCAGCTTCGCATTCGATGGCGCCGACCTCCATCAGCTGCAGGAGGTGAGAGTCGCGAAGGGCGTAACCCGGTTCCACGCTCGCGAGCGTGGTCTGGAGCACGCAACCGGCGTCGGCCCCGATTCCGGCGGCTGCAGCCCATGTAGTGGCAAGGCGCCCGGGCGTCGACAGACGCGCGAAATCACGCCAGTGGTCGACGATCACCTTCATGTCGGTCCCGTCGTCCTCCACCAGCCCGAGAGTGGAAAGTGCGTGGCGCACGAGCTCCAGCGGACGGCCGTCATCCTCGAGCAGAAGCGGGGCGCTTTCCGCGAGGCGATTCGCGTCGCGCTTTTTCAGCCGGCCGTCGGCGCGGAAGGACAGGGGTTGCTCCATAAGCAGGGAGAACACGGCGGCGAGGAGGGTGTCGGTCAGCCATGGCTCGCCCTCGGGCTCGCGCTCCACCGGTGTGCGGGGAAACAGCACCGAGGGGCCGATGATGCGCCCCGAGAGCGCCGGCTCGAGGAGGGGGTTGATGTAGAGCCGGTCGGATTCCGTGTCGGGGAAGACCAGCAATCGGTCCTGGAGGTTGAGGAGTCGATTCTGGATCTCCAGGCGGGTATACTCGGTGCCGAGGAAGGAGAGAAGCTGCTCGCGGATCGGTCCATCGAGAAACTGGACGGCGGAGAGGAAGCGAGCATCCTCCTCCTCGATGGAGGCAACCATCGCCTCCCGGGTCGCCGGGCGCTTGAGAAAGGCCTGGAGCCGGTCGAGCAGCGACTGTTTGTTAAAGGGTGTCTGGACCTCTCCGAGGTAATTCCGCACGAGCTCGAAGAAGGAGGTATCGGGCAGGGTCAGGAGGGTCTTGCGCCACTGAGAGATGTCCGCCATCACCTACTCCCAGATCTCGATGTGGTACTTGTAGCCCTGCTCGGTGAGAAACTTCTGACGATTGGCGGCAAACTGCTCCTCCGTGGTGAACCGCGAGACCAGGGTGTAGAAGAAGGAGTTTCGCTCCTTGGGCCTGAGGATGCGTCCGAGCCGTTGCGCCTCCTCCTGCCGCGAGCCGAAGGTGCCGGAAACCTGAACGGCGACCGAGGCATCGGGCAGGTCGATCGCGAAGTTGGCCACTTTCGAGACGACGATGATGCGGAGCTCGCCCCGCCGGAAGGCGGCGTAGATCTCCTCGCGCTTCGCGTTGGGGGTCTTCCCGGTGATGATGGGGGCATCGAGGTCCTCGGCGATTCGCTTGAGCTGATCGAGGTACTGCCCGATCACCATGATGGCATCTTCCCGGTGATTCTCTACGAGCTGCCTGGTGATGTCGATCTTTCGCTCGTTCTCGCTGGCAATCCGGAACTTCCCGCGCTTGTCGGCGGTGGCGTAGGGGATCTTGTCGTCTGCGGGAAGCTCGACACGGATCTCGTAGCACACCGCCTCGGCGATCCAGCCCTTCTGCTCGAGCTCCTTCCACGGCACGTCGTAGCGCTTCGGCCCGACGAGGCTGAAGACGTCGCTCTCGCGCCCGTCCTCGCGCACGAGTGTCGCGGTGAGCCCGAGGCGACGCAGCGCCTGAATCTCGGCGGTCACGCGAAACACCGGCGCGGGCAGCAGATGGACCTCGTCGTAGATGATGAGCCCCCAGTTTCGTGCCCGGAAAAGCTCGAAGTGGGGAAAGTCCTCGTTGCGATCGGGACGCCACACGATGATCTGATAGGTGGCGATGGTGACCGGTTTGATTTCCTTCTTCCCGCCGGTGTACTCCCCAACGACATCCCGGCTGAGCTCGGTCTTGTCGATGAGCTCGTCCATCCACTGGTGGGTTGCCGCGACGTTGGTCGTGAGGATGAGGGTCTGTGTGGCGGCAAGCTCCATCACCTTCATGCCCACGATCGTCTTTCCCGCGCCGCAGGGCATGACGACGGTGCCGAAGCCCGTGCCCGGTCGCCCGTCGCCGTAGAAGGCGCCCGCCGCCTCCCGCTGATAGTCTCGCACGGTAAAGGCATATCCGTCGGCAGTCCGCTCTCTGAACCTCACCTCGAGATGGTCTCCTTCGGTTAACGGGGCCTCGTCCTTGACTGGGTAGCCGATGCGGGTCAGCTCCTGCTTCAGCGTGCCGCGATCGTAGAGGGAGACGATGAAGCCTCGGCGCCCGTCCACCTCCGCGGCGCGGAGCATCCCCTGCACGCGCTTGTTGGCGGCGAGCTCCGCGCGAATGCTCTCCTCCTCCACGTCGAGGAAGAGCTCGGTGGAGGATGCCGCGGTCCCGGTCGGCGGCTCGTTGCCGCCGGCGGTGCCGCCCCCGCCCGCCCGGGTTTCGCCGCCGTCGTAGGCACGCAGCACCAGCTTTCCGAAGCGGGATATGAGGTCGCGGATATTCTCGCCGATGTGATCGGGGATCGGATAGCGGGAGTAGGTGTCGAGTACGCCGATGACATCGCCGGCGTCCCAGCCGGCCGAGGCCGCGTTCCACAGAGAGAGCGGGCTCATGCGGTAGGTGTGAATATGTTCCGGGGACTTCTCGAGCTCGGCAAACGCGCCGATGGCGTTTCGCGCCACTTCGAAACCCGGATCATGCACGTCGAGGAGAAGCGTGCTGTCGCCTTGAACGATGACGGGCTGACCGGCCATAGACGCCCATGATAGTGAATGCCCGGGCCGGGGTGCAATAGCGGGCGAGTTGGGATATACTCCCGGCTGTCATGGGCAAAGCGCAGAAAGGCGAGTTGAAAACCTTCGTTATCGACACGAACGTTCTGATTCACCGTCCGGACGCCATTCTCAGCTTCAAGGACAACGAGGTGGTCGTACCACTGTGGGTGCTCGAGGAGCTCGATCGGCTGAAGACCTTCAGCGACGAGCGCGGGCGAAACGCACGCCACGCCATCCGTTTTCTCGACCGCGCGGGAAAGCACGGGACGCTGAGCGAGGGCGTGAAGATCGAGAACGGCTCCATCCTCCGAGTGGTCCTCGCCGATCCCGAACGCATGCCCTCCGATCTGCTCCACGACAGTGCCGACAACAAGATCATTCTTACCGCCTATCAGATGCAGCTCGAGGGTAAGCAGGTCTTCTTCGTATCCAAGGACATAAACGCCAGGGTTAAAGCCACGGCTCTGGGGCTCAAGGCCGTGGATTACGAAAAACAGAAGGTCAACATCGACAAGCTCTACGCGGGCTACTCCACCCTCGACGCCACCTCGGATACCATGGCGCAGCTCGAGCATGAGGGCGAGCTGCAGTGGAACGAGATGCTCCCGCCCAACCATTTCGTGGTCCTGCGTGACCGCAGCGCCGATGAGCATGTGATCGGCCGCTACGACCACGAGACCGGCTACATCCGATTCGTCGATCATAAAATGCCGTCCGTTGCCGGGGTGCGCCCGCTCAACGACGAGCAGCGGATGGCCTTCGAGGTCCTCCTCGATCCGTCAGTGAACCTGGTGAGCCTCGTCGGAAAGGCCGGCACGGGAAAGACCCTCCTCGCCCTCGCCGCCGGGCTTCGGATGACGCTCGAGGATCACCTCTACAGCCGCGTGCTGGTGAGTCGTCCGGTCATTCCGCTCGGGAAGGACATCGGATACCTGCCGGGCGCAAAGAGCGAGAAGCTCTCCCACTGGATGGAGCCCCTGTTCGACAACCTCGAGTACCTGCTGTCGGTCTACCATAAGCAGAACATAAAGAACGCCGAGCAGCTGCTGAACAATCGCGTGATCGAGCTGGAGGCGCTCTCCTACATCCGGGGCCGATCGCTTCCGGGGCAGTTCATTATCATCGATGAAGCGCAGAACCTCAGCCCGCACGAGATCAAGACCATCGTCTCCCGCGCCGGCGAGGGCTCGAAGGTGGTGCTCACCGGCGATCCCTATCAGATCGACAGTCCCTATCTCGATTCGAACTCCAACGGCCTGTCCTTTCTCGTTGAGACGTTCAAGGGACAGGATGTGTTCGGCCACGTCACGCTGAACCGTTCCGAGCGAAGCCGGCTTGCGGAGCTCGCAGCGGAGCTTCTGTGACGAGCGATTTCCGTTGCCTGCAGGGCGCGAGTTGGATATAGTGTAGCAGATGGACGAGTACGAAGAGCTCGAAACCGTATTGGACGAGCCGTTCCGACGGATCGAGGAGCAGAACTCGATGCATGCCGAGGCCCGCATGGCCCGCATGGAGCGCATGCTCGACGATCTCGAGCGCGAGCTCGACGAGTTTCTCAGCACCGCAGATCCGACCTCAGTCATCTGAAACCATCTGAAACGAAAACTGCGTCGACACATTCAGCAATCTACCCGCAGTGCCGAAACTAGAGGAGAAATGGTGATTGCAGCTCTAAAGCCGCGACGGCCGGCTCTTGCGATTATGCTGTCTTTTCTCGTGGCGGGGGTCGGGTTCTCAGAGGCCGCATTCTCGGGGCTCGACCTGGCGGAGGACAACAGGCTGCTCTTCCGCGCAACGGTGGAAGCGCCGGACTTCGGCTCCTACGACACGCTCTTTCTCGCCGATGTCGAGGGCACCGAGCTCGGGCAGCTCACCTTCTTCCCCGAGCGGATGACCATCCTCCCGGATACGGGACAACTGCAGATACAGAACCGCTACGGTGTGTTCCGCACCGACCGCGAGCTGGAGAACCTCGCCCCGGTGGAGGACTTTCCCTCCTTCGTGAACGGGAGCCAAATCCGAAGCGGCAAGATCTCCCCGATCAGCACCTCCCCCGACGGCCGCTTTCTGGTGTTCCTGCGCGAGACAAGTCCGGCGTTCGGCAGTCTTGTGCTGAAGGACCTCGATGAGGGTCGGGAAATCGTAGTGAGCGAGAACATCGAGCTCGATCCCTCCGGCGCGCCTGTGAAATGGGCGCCCGGCTCGGAGTTCTTCGTCTACGGGAAGCAGAATACCCTCTACTACTACTCGGTGACTCAGCTCGAAGAGGGCCGCATTATCGCGGAAGAGTTCCGGGATCTCGGCAAAGGCAGCGTGCAGAGCGCGTCCTGGGCCGCGGACGGCTCCCTGTACTATGTCTCCGGGTCCCTCGTATATCGGGCGCGCGACCTCGAGTTCTTCCCGCGGACCCTGTACCAGGAGCTGCTGCAGGTCGGTGACATCGTCGGTAAGATTCCCTTCGTCTTCGATCCCAGTTTTGACAGCTTTTACATCGCCCCCGACGGCCGTACGATCCTGCTCAACAAGGGGGGACGGAACGTCTTTCTGCTGTATCTGCGCGGGGACGATTTTGTCTCGACCGGCTCGTCGGTGGCCTACCCCTACCTGTTCCTTCCGCGAAACACTCGCGTGAAGCGCGTTGCGTGGTCGTCGATCGGCATCCTGACGGTGCTCACCGAGAGCATGCTCGGCGGCAGCACCCAGACCGCGGTGTACCGCATGTCGATACCGGTCGAGCCGGCGGATATCGACGTGACCGAGCTCGAGGTCCGCGGCCTGCGTGACATGGTCCTCGGGCCCGACGACCGCTCGATCGCGCTCATGTTCAGAAATCGCGTCGAAGTGCGCGACTACGAGACCTGGGAGGTGGAGACACGCATTTCACACCCCGATCCCCTGCATCTCATCTGGAAAGACGCGGAAACCTTCGTGGTCGGCGGCAGCTCGCGCATCGAGCAGGTGGAGTGGGACTCGGGCGCCCGGCGACTTCTCGCCCTCTCGGACACCGACGGATACGGCTACCATCGCGACACCGGTGACATTCTTACAGTCAGCCGGGGCAGTACCTACCGTTACGAGGACGGGAGGTTTGTGCCTGCGGAAGGTTTTCCGGTGCGGCTCGCACAGGTGGCCTCGGATCGGTATCGGGTGTATCTCGAGACCTTCGATTCGGGGAGCTACGAGAATATCGTCATGGTCAGGCAAAGCGAGGACGTGGGCACGACCTCACTCTTTGCGCCGCCCGTCCGGCGCTACGAGCCCCTCCCCGAGGAGGGGCGCGACGTAGACTTCCGAAACTTCGCGCACGGCAGCCGCGCGAGAGCCCGGGAAGTCGCATTCGTGTTTAACGCCATAGATTCCGTAGAGGGGCTGACGACCATTCTCGATACTCTCTCCGACTACGACATACGGGCCACCTTCTTCGTGAACGGAGACTTCATCCGGCGGCATCCCGGCGCGGTTCGCGAAATAGATGACTCCGGCCACGAGGTGGGATCGCTCTTCTACACCTACTTCGACATGACCGACGCCCGCTACGAGATCACCAAAAGTTTCGTCACCGAAGGACTCGCCCGCAATGAGGATGACTACTTCGACGTTACCGGCTCGGAGCTCTCGCTCCTGTGGCACGCGCCCTACTATTTCGTAAGTCCGGCCATCATCCGTGCGTCGGAGGAGATGAACTACACCTACGTGAGTCGCGACGTCGACGCCCTCGACTGGGTGTCGCGACGCGACGGCGCCGGTGTGACCGGCCTGTATCGCTCGAGCTCGGAGATCGTCGAGCGCATTCTCGAGGAGAAGCAGCCGGGCTCGGTGATCGCCATGCGGGTCGGCACCCCCGGTGAGAGCAGCGCGTACGGTGGTCGGGACGACTATCTGTTCCAGAAGTTGGATCTGCTCATAAATCGCTTAACGGAGTGGGGGTACGATATCGTTCCGGTATCTACTCTCATCGAGCACGCCCGATAGGTTGAGATGAGACGGATCATGCAATACACTAACGGAGGTGAACATGGGCTATAACGCCAACCCGGTAGACGCCTACCGGCAAACGCGAGTCAAAACCGCCAGTCAGGGCCAGATCATTGTCATGCTGTACGACGAAGCGCTGCGGCAGATCGATCTGGCCACGGGTGGACTGGAATCGGGGACGCGGCAGCTCGACCGCATCCACAACGCCATCTGCAAGACTCAGGACATCTTCACCGAGCTCATGACCTCTCTGGATTTCGAGAACGGCGGTGAGATGTCGCAGAATCTGTTCAACCTCTACATGTATTTCAACAACCAGCTCATGGAGGCCAACGTCAAAAAAGACGTCTCCTACCTGCAGCAGCTCCGCCCGCTCGTTCAGACCCTCCGGGATGCTTGGGACGAGGCAGCGAAGAGCACCGGCGACGCCGGAAGCGGGAACGGTCCCCGGCAGGGGCTCAACATTTCCGGCTGAGGAGGCGTCATGGACTATTCAGAACGTGTGGCAATGCTTCATCGACTCCGCGACATGCTCGTCCAGCAGCGGGCGAAGTTCCAGGAGTACCTCGACATTCTCGACAACGAGGAACGGGCCATTGAGAATCGTGACGTTGAATCTCTCGAGGGGTACGTTCAGCTCGAAACCACCGTGCTTGGCGAAATTCATGCCTTCCAGAAGGTGATTCGACCGCTCGAGAGCCTCTATCGCTCTGCGTATCCCGACGAGGAAAGCCAGATCCCGCCCCTTCGGGCATCCCTTGCCCGGCTGCGCGAGCGCGTGCTCCAGCGCAACGAGCAGAATCGCGCCCTGATGCGCGAGCGCATCGACGAGCTCAAGCAGGAGATCCGCGAGCTCAAGCTCCCCAACAGCGGGAAATCGCTCTACCGTGCGGCCGAGAGCCGGCTCGTCGACATAACCACCTGAGCGGCCCGACGGCAGGCGGCGGCCCCGATGCCCCGGCGCCGACGACATCCCCCGGTCCTCCGTGATATAACAGTGCCATGCCCGAACCTCTGTATTTGCTTGATGGGTACAGTCTCGTCTTCCGCTCCTATTTCGCGTTCATTCGAAAGCCGCTGAGAAATC
>CAZVXU010000029.1:0-20598 GCA_964631585.1 uncultured Spirochaetaceae bacterium
GTGGAGGTGCTCGGCTACGTTCGCGGCAGGAGTGATCTCCGGGACGTCCGGCGCCACATCGGGTGGGTGAGCTCGGCGCTTAGCGAGCGCATCCACGATCGCGATACGGCGCTCGATGTCGTCGTGAGCGGGCGCTATGCATCAATCGGGCTTTGGGAGCCGATAACTGAGGAGGACGTCGCCCTTGCGCGTGAGCGGTTGGCCTTCATGGGATGCGAGCGCCTCGAGGAACGCCGCTATGCGGTGCTCTCGCAGGGGGAAAAGCAGCGGGTCCTCATTGCGCGCGCCCTCGTGGCGCGCCCGACCCTTCTCATCCTCGATGAGCCCTGCAGCGGCCTCGACCCGGCCGCGCGCGAGCATTTTCTGGAGTTCGTGGACAAGCTGGGCACCGATCCCGATGGTCCGACCCTCATCTACGTCACACATCACATCGAAGAGATCACCCCGGTGTTCCACCAGGTTTCTATCATGAAGGACGGGCGGATCCACGCTCACGGCTCGCCGCAGGAGGTGCTCACACACGATCTTCTCTCGAGCGTGTACGGCCTGGAAATGGAGGTGGTCCGGCGCGGCGGTCGCTACTGGCCGCAGACGGCAACGGTGCTGGGAGCCGCGGCCGAGTAGGCGTCCGCCGGCGCAGCCGGGGCTTCCGCCCGGCGCCCGCGGATGCTGGGGTTGCCGGCTGCCGGCTGTTATATGCGCTGCTTTGCGGCATTCAGCTTCAGAAGCTGACGGTCGATCCCCTTCGCGGCACGGTGTCCATTGGCGATTGCGCTGATGGCGTCACGCTTGGTGTTGGTGATGTCGCCGCCGGCGAACACCTTCGGGTCGTCAGTCGCTCCGAAGCGATCGACGGCGACTCTCCCTCGCTCGACCTTGATCTTCGAGAGCACTTCCTCGGGCAGGAAGGAGTAGTCGGCATCCTGCCCGATCGCTGAAACCACCGAGTCGAAGACGTCGCGGTGTTCAGAGCCCTCGATGAGGACGGGCTTCGGACGCTTGCCCTCGCCCTGATCCACCATTTCGGCCTCGCCCCAGACGAAGGCGGCCTGCGTCTCGTTCTCGTCTTCCACGCGGATGGGAATGGCCTGTGGCACGATGCGCACGCCTTCTTCCTGCGCCTCGGTTATCTCCTCTTCGTCCGCGGGCATATCCTCGATGCGGCGCCGGTAGAGAATGGTTACCTCGCATCCGAGCCGCCGGGCGGTGCGTGCAGCGTCCATTGCAACGTTTCCCCCGCCGATGACGGCGACGCTCTTCCCGAGCCCGGGATCGCGCCCGTCGGTGATATCGTCGAGAACTCTGAGCCCGGCGAGCACGCGGTGATGGTCCTCGCCCTCGATTCCCATCGTATAGGGATTGGGAAGGCCGGTGGCGAAAAAGACCGCATCATAGCCGTCGTAGAGGTCCTGGAAGCTGGTCTCGCGTCCGATCATGTGTTTCTGGTGCACCGTGACGCCGAGGGACCGAATGTAGTCGATGTCCTTGTTGATCTGATCGTAGGGCAGGCGATACTCGGGGATCCCGTAGCGGAGCATGCCGCCGGGCAGGTCTCTCCCGTCGTAGACGGTGATCCGATAGCCGAGGAGCCTGAGATAGTACGCGGCGGCGAGTCCGCCGGGACCGGATCCGATAATCGCCACGTGCTTGTCGTTCTCCGGTTCGGGCGCGGGCAGCACTTTCTCGTAGTCCTGCGCGTAGATCTGATCGGCAATGTAGCGCTTGAGCCAGCGGATGGAGATCGGCTCGCCGTCGTTGTGTCCCTTCGTGCAGACGTATTCGCAGGAGTGGGTGCAGACACGACCGCAGGAGGCGGGCAGCGGATTCGACTCGTAGGCGATGCGCAGTCCGCGCGGAATGTCGTCGTCGCGGATGGCCTCGATGTAGCCCGGGACATCCATGTGGGCCGGGCAGGTTGCGACACAGATCCCGCAGGCGACGCAGCGGTCGGCCTCGATCTCGGCTTGCTCCTTGGAGTACCCCTGCACAAGCTCCTCGAAGCTCTTGAGTCCTTCTTCCGGCTCGAGCATACGCATGTCCACGCGTTGCTTCTCGAGGAGCTCGTAGCCCTCCGAAGGAGCGTAGCCGAGCTCGCTTTCATCCCAGGGCTTTGTATCGCAGCCGGGTACATAGCGGAAGGCGTCTGGGTCGGTATCCACCCAGATGTACTCGTTACTCATCCCGAGGGACCCGGTCGGACAGATATCCACACAGAGCGCGCACCAGCAGCAGCGTCCGTAGTCGACACGGGGCCTGAGCCCGCTGTCGCCGTGCTTCGTCTCCCCTTCATCAACCGGCACCAGATCGATGGCCGCGTTCTGGCAGACCGTTTCGCAGCTGCCGCAGCCGATGCAGATGTCGGTCCTGTTTGTGTGAAACCCGCGGTAGCGCGCAGCGCCGGGCCGCTCGTCTATCGGATCCATCGTGGTGTACGGTTTTTCGAACGCACGCTTCCAGACGGAAAAGGGGGCAATAAGGTCTTTGACGCTCATTTCGCTACCTCTCGATCTCGGGGGGATATGTATGCAGGCTCACCATGAGACCCGCTATGTCGGCGATATTGGTACCCACCGCGAGCTTCTCCATGACCGCGATCGCATGGGTGTAGGAGGGGCCTCTGACGTACACGCGGCGCGGATAAATTGTCCCGTCGGCGACCATGTAGTATCCGTACTCCCCGCGGGTGCATTCGGCGCGGTGCCAGCTCTGACCCGGCGGGATTCGCCAGTGAAGCACGTTCGGAAGCTTCGTGTGGATGGGCCCCGTCTTCGGAACGCGCTTCATGATCTGTCGGATGAGTGACACCGACTGGTACATCTCCTGAAATCGTACCCGGGCGCGCGCGTACGCGTCGGAGTCCTCGGCGGTAACGACCTCGAAATCGAGCTCGTCGTAGCCGAGATATGGCTCGTCCTTTCGGATATCCCGCGCGATGCCGGCGGCGCGCGCGTTTGGGCCGGTGATGCCGTAGCGGTCGATCATGTCCTTCGTGATGACCCCGAGTCCCTTCGCGCGCAACTTGAAGACGGCGTTGTGGAACATTGCCAGGTCGATCTCGGAGAGCAGCTTCTCGATCTTCACGAGAAGCGCCTCCATGCGATCCTCGAAGCCCTCCGGGAGGTCCCCGCGCACGCCGCCGGGAATGATGTACATGTGGTAGATCCGTCCCCCGGTGAGCTCCTCGAAGAGGTCAAGCATGTAATCACGGTGGGTGATCGTCCACTGTCCGATGGTGCCCATACCGAAGGCGCCGACCTGGCCGCCGATCCACTGCAGAAAGCTCGTGAGCCGCGCCATTTCGAGGGTAAGGATTCGGAGCCAATTGGCCTTCTCGGGCACCTCGAGCCCCGCGAGGTCTTCCACCGATGCAGCATACAGATACTCGTTGAAATCGGGCTCGGGTACGCAGATCCGGCAGACCAGCGGGAAGTTCTGGATATAGGTGCGCCGCTCCATGAGCTTCTCGAAGCCCCGGTGCAGGTAGCCGACGTGCGTCTTGAGTGCGTAGACGGTATCGCCGCTCACGGTGAGCTCCACCGACATGTTCCCGGTGATGCCGGGATGGTTCGGCCCCTGCCAGAGCTTGAGGTACTTCCCCGAGTCCAGGTCCACTTCCGGAGCCCCGGTATCGCTCGCGCCGGTGCGGTCGCGGTCGTCGAACTCCACGTAGCGGGGTTCTTCGGGGACATAGCGGGTATCGATGCCCCGGTAGAGCTCCGTGTCGCTCGTCCGCGGGGCGCCGGCGCGTGTCTCGCTTGTGCGTGTGTCACTCATGCGTCTTCCTCCGGGTAGAGCTTCACTTTCATGTGTTCGGTCGTGTCGTGGGTCACCCGGCCCTCGCGCGGAACGTAGCGCGCCTCAGAATAAGCCTTCGTGTCGAACTCGCGTCGCATCGGCGGAATGTCGTCCCAACTCTCGAGGACGAAGGGCTCGTCCACGCGCGGGCTGCCCGGAAAATCGATGCCGAACATTTCTTTCAGCTCCCGCTGATACGTGCCCGCCTGCGCCCACATGGTGTGAATCGTTTCCATCACGGCGTCGTCACGACTGATCTCGACTTCCACGCCGATGTCGCTCCGCGTGTCGTAGTTGTGCAGCAGATAGGTGAGCCGGAATACGCCCTGCTCGATGATGTCCACCGCGGTGAGAAAAACGAGATGCGTGAAGGCCTCCCGGTCGCGGAGATGGGTGATGAGATCCACGGCTCGACCGCGGTCGACACGCACGAATGCCAGGTTGGCTCGGCGGCGTCGCGGGTCGGTAACGCCGAATCGGGCTTCCAGATCGTTCAGTAGTTCTTCCATGGTTGCGTTCCTACCAGTTGTAGTCCGGCATGTTCCAATCCTTCACGATGCGCTTCTGGTTCTCTTTGTACCAGTCGAAGTGCTCGGCATAGTCATTGGCGCCCTCGGCCTCACCGTTTCGGATGAGGGTCTTGAGCTTCTTGAATCCGGCGAGAATGGCCTCCGGTCGCGGCATGCAGCCGGCAATGTACACATCGACCGGGATGTACTGGTCGATTCTGTTGATCGTGTTGTAACTGTCCCAGTACATGCCTCCGTTTATCGTGCAGCTTCCGAGCCCGATAACGAACTTCGGATTCTGCATCTGCTCGTAGCTTCGAATGATGCGCTTGAGGGTCTTCAGCGACACGTAGCCGCCGATGATGAACACCGAGGACTGCCGCGGCGTCGGGCGGCCCTGTATCCCGTAGCGGTAAGCGTCGAATCGAGCGGTCATGAGGGGGCGCAACTCGATGGCGCCGCACCCGGTGCCGAAACCGAGAACCCACAGGCTCTGTGACCGGGCCCAGTTCAGAAACTTCTCGATCGCTCCCCGGAACGGCGCCTCAACGTGAGGACGTGCCGAGCAGAAATGGCCTGCATCCTCGATCGGCATATCCGCGTTCGGAAGCTGGATCTTGCCGCGCGTGGAGCGTGCATCGTCCTCGACGTGCCGTTCGGGCTCGGCGGGCTGTGTGACGCCGAGCGGCTTTTTCTGTGCTTCACTCATGGGAGTACTCCTACAGGGCGGTAAGAATCACGGCGACCACACCGATCGCCGCAGGTATTTTGAGAAAGAATCGAATGGATTGGTCCGCTCGAAAGCGGGGGAAGGATACCCCTACGATCACGGTCATCATGTACAGCGCGAAGGTTTTCAGCACCATCTCGAAGATGTTCGTGGCGCCGCCGAGGAAGAGGTTCATGTAGAGAATGAGCTTCGCGCCGTTGAAGATGGCACGGTTGCTCTGCAGCATACCGAGGTAATTGCTGTGATACTCTGTCGGAGGCCCAATGGGGATCTCCTGCGGGGCGGTGACCACGCTGAAGGGGTTGTTCATGGTCATCCCGAGAAAAGCGATGAGGGCGGCGATCGTCGCAAGCGGATTCGTAAACAGGTTCCACGACAGGATGCTTCCCTGCTGCGCGGCTACGAGCTCGGTTATCGAGAGGGTTCCGTGCTGTATGACGAGCGCGATCACGCCGAGGGCGAAGGGCACCTCGAAGGCGGTCATCTGGGCAAGGCCCCGGGACACGCCGATCGGGCTGTAGGGATGACCTCCCTCGCCCGCGCCGAGCGCCATGCCGAGTTGACCGAAGAAGATGAAGTAGATCACCAGCAGCACGTCGCCGGCAAAGCTGAAGTTGCCGAACACGGGCGAGCCGAAAATCACCGGGACGAACATCAGCGTGCCGATGCCGCCGGCAAGCCGGAACACGGGGCCGAGGTAAAACATGACGCCGTGGGAAATCGAGGTCCGATTGGCGTTGTTCTTGATGATGTCGAGGTAGGGCTGCCATACCGGTATTCCGATACGACCCTGCACGCGGGCCCGGATTCGGGCCGTCGTGCCCATCAGCAGGATACCGTAATTGAACACGATGAACAGGGTGAGTGCCGCGTATGCTAACCGGAGAAGGAGAGGCTCCGTCATCTACATGCCTCCTGCAATGAGATAGAGAACGGCAAGGAGGAGCACGATGTGCAGGGCGTAGGTCTGGCCGTTTCCGGAGTAAATCCGTCTGACCGCGCCTCCCATCGAGGATACCGCTTCCTGTATGCCGTTCCAGAATCCGATAACGCCCGGGCGCGTGAGGAATCCCAGTGCCCGGTAATAGGGGGTGAAGAAGTTGTGCGCATAGTGGGTGGTCTCGGGGCGCTCGGGCCGCTCGGCGGCGAAGACGATGTTGAACTGTTCCACCCGCTGTGGTTTTTTCATTGCGACGAGCAGCCAGACGAGGGGAAGGGCGAAGACACCCATCGTCACGTACATCACCGTGTTACCGTTCCAGTAACCGAGGGCACTCACTACCGTGTAACCATCGAAGGCCACCGTGCTTGCGATGTAGGGCGAGACGGCCGCGGCGACGGGCCCGAGAATGATCGTCGGATACATGGACATCGCCATGATACCGCCGACCAGTGCCAGCTGCGGGATGAGAAGCCATGCCGGCGCTTCCCGCACGTCTCGCAGCTCGTCCTTCGGCTGACCGAGGAAGACGGCGTGAATCAGCTTGAAGAGGTAGAGGAAGGCGATGGTGCTCGCGAAGAAGGCGAGGGCCGCCTGAAGGTTCAATCCCTCCTCCAGCAGCGCGGTGTAGAGTAGCCACTTCCCGCCGAAGCCCGCGAGGGGCGGAACGCCGGACACTGAGATGATGGAGATGAGCACCGTCACGAAGGTCAGCGGCATCTTCTTGATGAGGCCGCCGAGCCTGTGAAAGGTGCTCGTGCCCGCTCGCAGAGTCACCCCGGCGATCGCAAGGAAGAGGATACCCTTGAAGGCGAAGTGAAGCACCGAGAGGTAGAGTCCCGTCGTCCACCCCAGGTGACTCGCCGCGGCGAACGCGGCGATGATATAGCCGATCTGGCTCATACTCGAGTAGGCGAGCAGATACTTGGCGTCCTCCTGGAAGACCGCGAGCAGGGCGCCGAAGAGGGCCGTAAGGAGCCCGACCCAGCCGAGCACGGGGAAGATCACGCCCGCCGCGGCGGCCGCGGTACCGGCCGCGGCGCTTGAAGCGGCCTCGACCCCGCTCCCCACGAGAGCCAGCACGGCGAGGATAATGCCGAACACCGGCACCTTGCTCAGCACCGCGGAGAAGAGAGCCGAGGTCTCGCCTTCGGCCTCACCGTAGCTCGACGGCAGCCAGATGTGCACACCCACCGCACCGGCCTTCACGAGAAAGCCGATGACAATCAGGGCCACGGCCGCCGCCGGAACGGCCGTTCCGGCCACGCCGCCCGCGACCGACCCGGCGCCCACAGCCGCGAGGGCGCCCGTGGCGCTGCCTCCGACCGCCAGGAGGGCCCCTCCGACCTGGGGGGTAAGCGCCCCGGCTAATCGGGAGAGCACGGGCGCCTGCAGTACGGCCCCCGGCGCCGCGAAGCTGCCGCCGGCGGCGACGACCATCGCCAGGCCCGTCATCAGCACGAATGCTCCGCCAAGGGAGAACACCAGATAGCGGTGGGCGGGTACCTCGGCGCGCTCGCCGCGTTGGAGCAGCAGGTAAGAGCTCACCGTCATGAGCTCGAATGCGAAAAGGAAGCCGAGCGCACTACGCGCGACCAGAAGCGAGGACATCGCAAGCGCGAAGAGCACGAACAACGGGAATGCCCCGGACACCCTGCCGCGCCTGTGCAGGGTGGCCACAAGCAGCAGAGCCGGACCGCCGGCGAGGATCAGACCGAACACGAGCGTCATCCCGGCGAGGGCGGGTGCCACGAGGTACGCGTAGACCGCGATCAGGACAATGCTCACGACACCTTTGACAAATCCGGGCAGGCCGTCGAGCACCAACAGAATCGCCGCTGCGGCAAGAGGCAGAAAGAGCAGAAGATCCCGAAAGCCGAAAAGCCAGGCGCCGGCGATACCCGCAGCCGCCGCAGCAGCGGCGAAAACGGCCGTGGGAACCGTGGCCGCGAGGCGGGCAGGCTGGAGGCCGACGGGCTCTGAGTTCGCGGGTTGTGTCTCGGCGCCCCGGGGCGTGGTGGCTCCCTGTATGATGGGTGCCGGCGCGCGCAGGATGCCGAAGAACCGGAACAAGTACGTTGCTTCGAAGAGCGAGCCTCCGAGCAGCAGTGTCACCCAGAGGAACTGTCCCGCTCCCGTGAGCGACACCACGAGCTGCCACTTGGCCCAAAAGCCGGGGAAGGGCGGAAGGCCCGCAAGTGCGACAAGCAGCACGCCGAAGAGCAGGCTGAGCCCGTAGGCACCATGAAGGCGACCCCGCGCCTCCTCGATGGTGCGGATTCCCAGCGCTCCAACCAGCCAGAAGAGCCCCCCTTTGGCAAGAAAATGATTCAGCAGGAGACCGCCGGCTATGAGCGCGACGGTAGCCGGCGCGATGTCGGTGAACAGGCGCGCCCCGGAAACCACCGCAACGACGAGCCCGATCTGGGCGACCGAGGAGTACCCGAGCATGCGTCGCGCATCACGCTGGCGAAGACCCACGAGGTTGGACGCGGTGAAGGAGAGGACGCCGGCTCCGGCAAGCACCGCAGCAACCGTCTGTGGCATGAGGGGGGCAAGCTTTATCAGCGCCGCGACCATTGCGGTGGAGGTGCCGATGGACAGGACCGCAGAAACGGCAGGGTTCGCGGACTGGTATACATCGAGCGCCCATCCGTTTGCCGGGAAGGGCTTGAGTTCGATGAGCAGCGCGACGATCACCAGGAATATCGCCGAAAGACCGGCGCCGCCGGCGAGGACGCCCGCGTTCGCATTCGCCCAGGCGATCATGCCGTCAATGTTGAGGGTTCCGGTAATCCGGTAGAGGAAGATGGTGCCGAGCAGAAGCACCGCCGACGAAATACCGCCCGCGATCACGTACTTGAATCCCGCCGCGAGGCTGTTTTCATCGTCCTCGATGGCGAGGATGCCGTAGCTGGCAATCGCTGCGATCTCGAGAAAAACGAAGAGGTTGAAGAGGTCGCGGGTCAGTACGATGCCGTTTGCGCCCATGGCCATCATGACGAACAGAATCTGGGCACCCACCGTCTCCGTCCGCAGGCGACGGAACAGCACGGCGGCGGAGCCCAGGAACGCCAGGTTGATCAGCAGGTTCAGGGCCGCTTCCAGCGTGCCCATGCGCAGATTGATGGACAGCGGCGGGGAGAATCCTGCCGTCAGCACCTCGATAGTCGCGCCTCCCGAGAGCAACGAAACCATCCATGCGAGGGACAGCCCGACCATCCACATCAGGGCCCCGAAGGTGAGGGCGAGAGAGAGCCCCCGACCCGCACGGTCGACGAGGCCGAGAAGGAATGCCACGAGGAGTGGAACCGCGATGAGATACATCGGGCTTACCATTTGAGCTCCTTGTAGTCGTCAATGAGAAGTGAGCCGCGTCGTCTGTGGAGCTGCACGGCGTAGGTCAGCATGAGCGCCGTCACTGCCAGGCCGATCACGATGGCGGTGAGCACCAGGGCGGACGGGAGGGGGTCGACGACGCGCGCGACGGCACCGGACGTGCCGACGGCCTCGTCGAGGATCGGTGCCGTTCCGCCACGGATGTAACCGATTGATACGATGACCAGGTGGATGCCGGTATCGATGATGGAGAACCCGATGATGATCTTGAACAGGTTACGCTGAGTGAGCATTGCCCAGAGTCCGACGCCCATCAGCAGAAGGCCGATTGTAGTTACCAGCGTCATGCGTGCCCTCCTTCCCGAGAGCGAAGACGATCAATGATACCCGAAAGCTCTGCGCCCACCTTGACGCCGACGAGGGAGTAGATGATGGGAATCGCGCCGGCACTGAAAAGGGTGCCGAACTCCCCCAGGGGAATGATGCGGTTATCCAGGAACCCCGCAGCGAGGACGAGCCCGAGGGCGCCGAGCACCACATACGTTGCGCCCGAGAGAGATTCCACCGCAGTGAGCAGAGTGTGGCCGAGGCGCTCACCCGGAGTCGCGAGAAAGCAGAGCAGCAGCGCAGATGCAACAATAACGCCGCCCTGGAATCCGCCACCCGGAGTTAGATGCCCGTGAGTAAAGATGTAGACGCCGAACAGGGCCACCACGGGCACGAGAATCTGTGCACCGGTCGTGAGGATCTCCGATGGCCCCTGTCCCGGGCCCGCTTCCGCCACGGCCGGTACGCCGTCGGCGCCCGAGCGAACGGCCGGACCCTGCCGTCTCAAGAGAAAGCCAACTCCGGCGGTCGCGATGAAGAGGACGCTGACCTCGCCGAGGGTATCCAGACCGCGGTATGTTACGATCACCGCGGTCACGACGTTCTGGGCGCCCAGTTCCGCGGGGGTGCGTTCCACGTAGGCCTGGGCAAGGGTGGGAAGCTCCTCCAGGGGTGGGAGCTCTGTCACGAGCGGGACGGCGATCACTGCAAAGCCGGCAATGGCGAGAACTGCGAATACCCTAGCGACCATCGCTCTCTCCTTTCGCCGTGCGCACCCGATTGAGGGCATAGAGGAACACCACCGTTGTCAGTGCCGAGCCGATGGCCGCCTCCGTCATGGCCACATCCGGCGCGGCGAGCATCACGTAGACCACGCTGGCGGAGAGGCTGACAACGCCCGAAGCGATGATGGCGGCAAGAAGGTGTTTCTGATACACGGCCACCACGGCCGCGACCAGCATGACGAGGCCGAGAAGCGACAGAAAAACCGTCATCATACCGCACCTCCCGTTTGTCGTGCGGCGCTCGGAGATGCGTGTCGCGTCGCACCTCGAGCGTCCGCGAGATCGTCTTTTACGCTCTTCGCCGCCAGCGGACTCCCCGAATGGTGCGCAGCACGGATGAGTGCGTGGGACGATATGGGATTCGTGAATACGATGAATATCACCAGCAGAATGATGCGGCCGCTCCATGACGGATTCGCGACGGCGATCCCGATGAGGAAGAGAATGCTCCCGAGGGTCGTCGCCTTGGTGCCCGCCTGCATCCGGTTATAGACATCCGGCATACGCACGAGGCCGATGGAGGCAAGCAGAAGAAAGACGGCTCCGACGATGCTCAGGAGCCCCCCGATAATCGGTAGTATCATTACAGCCCCCTTTCGAGATAGCGGGCCACCGCGACCACGCCCAGAAAACTCACCAACCCGTAGACCAGCGCAACATCGATGTAGATGATCCGGTCGGCGATGACTGCCAGAAAGGCGATGAACGAGATAGCGATGATGGTCATGCCGTCCAGCCCGACGGTACGGTCGGCAGCGCTCGGACCGATCACAACCCGGTAGAAGGCCAGAACGGCCGCCAGGGCGGCTATGCCGCCGGCGATCCAGAAGAGCAACTCAGCCACAGATAACCTCCAGATATCGCTCGAACTTCGCAACGATCCGCTCCGTGGCCTCCTCGATGTCGTCGCCGGAAACGTTGATCCAGTGGACATAGAAGACGTCTTCGTCGGTGTCCACGATAATCGTGCCCGGTGTCAGGGTGATCGAGTTCGCCAGCAGGGTGCGCCCGAGACGGGTGTGGAGGTTGGTCCTGACCCGCACGATCCCCGGCCGGATCGGCAGTTCCGGCTTCAGCACGCGGAAGGCAACGTCGATGTTTGCCTTCAGCAGCTCGGCCAGGAACACGAACACGTAGGCAACCGCGAACAGGAGTGCACGGGGAGACGTTCGGATTTCGGCGAATACACCGGCCGAGCCGAGTGGGAGCACGATGATGACCAGCGCCACGACAGCCGCGACGGCAAGCTCCTGTGCGTCGAGCGGATAGGCAAGGCCCGCCCACACGGCGAGCAACAGTACGAGGAGAATAAGCTTTCCTTTGAGAAGCTTCACGGCTACCCCTTTACGTCCGTACATATACACCGCCTTCGCGCTGTCTCAGGGGAGACGATTCGCACGTCGATCCGGCGCGTGAATGCGTCGATCGGATATCTATATATGGATGACTATATAACTCGGATTGTATACGGTGATTGCTGAATTGTCTACCGAAAACTACTCATTTTGACCGGGCAAAGAGCTGACCCCTATCGCATCGCGCCACGCGGCGGGCTCGAAGCCGAAGTAATACTTGCCGTCGACCTCGAGGATAGGGTAAATGAGCTGCTCGCCTCGCCGCGCTTCCAGATCGTCGGCTACGCGCTTGCGAATCTCGCCCCGAATGCGGTCGAGATACACGTAGCGAAGCCCGACGCCCTGGTCCTCGAGAAAGCGAATCGCATCCTTGCAATGGTCGCAGTACGAAAGCCCGTACACGTAGACCGAGTCGAGCCACTGCGGTCCATCGAGGTCCTTGTACCGCACATCTTCATACATAGTATGCCTCGCTGTTTATATAAGCAGAAGTCTATACCCGGTGTTTCCACCGCGCAAGGAAGAATTGATGAATGCGTGTCGAAATGTTGTTGTGCCGCCTCGCCGGAGGAGCGTCGTATACTTGACCGGGGCACTAAGGCTTAGCACTATGTACGTATGATCGATTTCTTGAGCCAACCATGGCCATGGTATATATCGGGCCCCCTGCTCGGATTGATGGTGCCTCTGTTGCTCCTTTCGAGCAACAGGCACTTCGGCGTTTCCTCTTCGTTCAGGCACGCCTGCGCGGCGGCGTTTCCGAAGCTTCGGGTGTCATATCTCAAGTACAACTGGAAGGACGAGGCCTGGAGTCTCGTCTTCGTGGGCGGCGTCATTGCCGGGGCGGCGCTGGCGGTCGTGTTTCTCGAGGGCAACCGGATGCCCGCGATAAGCGAGCAGGCCCGGCAGATGTTTCTCGCCTGGGGCCTGAGCGATTTTTCGACCCTGCAGCCGGCCGAGATCTTCGAGATTTCCCGGTTCGGCGATCCGCGGAATCTCGTCATGCTCCTCGGAGGCGGGTTTCTCGTCGGCTTCGGCACGAGATACGGAAACGGCTGTACCTCAGGGCATGCCATCATGGGGCTTTCGCTGCTGAGCTTCGGGTCTCTGGTGGCGACTGTAAGCTTCTTTCTCGGCGGGCTTCTCGTCTCGAACCTCGTCCTGCCGGCGCTCATGAGGCTATAGGCTCTCATACTTCAGGAGTACATCAATGGAACACCTGGCGAGATATGCGAAGTTTTTCCTGATCGGCGTCTACTTCGGCGTCGTGCTCATCAAGGCCGAGGTCATCTCCTGGTTCCGCATTCAGGAGATGTTTCACTTTCAGTCCATCCATATGTACGGCGTGCTCGCAACGGCGATCGCCGTGGGCGCCGCAAGCGTCCTCATCATCCGGATCTCGGGCCTGCGGGCAGCCGGCGGCGCACCCATAGACCTGAAGCCGAAGCCCTTCAACCGCGTCGCGAATATCGCCGGGGGTTTGATCTTCGGGTTCGGCTGGGCCCTCACCGGGGCCTGCCCGGGGCCGCTCTATGCCCTGCTCGGCGCCGGCTATGCGGTCATCGCGCTGGTCATCGCAAGCGCCCTGCTCGGCGTGGTAACCTACGGCGTACTGCGACCCAGGCTGCCGCACTGAAAACCTGACAAACCGCGGGATCAGCATATCGCGGGACCGGAGCGATACGATGAACTACAAGACGATAGATGAGATGATCGGGAATACGCCGCTCGTGCGATTGCAGCGGCAGGACACGGGCACGAGCACAGTGCTCGCCAAGCTCGAAGGGAACAACCCCGCAGGGTCCGTCAAAGATCGGCCGGCCTACGGGATGATCGCCGAGGCCGAACGTCGCGGCGACATAAGGCCCGGCGATACGCTGATCGAGGCGACGAGCGGCAATACGGGAATTGCGCTTGCGATGGTTGCGGCAATGCGCGGCTACCATATGGTGCTCATCATGCCCGAGAGTGCCTCCGAGGAGCGCAAGGCAGTCATGGCCGCCTACGGTGCGGAGCTCATCCTCACGCCCAAGGACGGCGGAATGGAGGCCGCGATCGATCGGGCTAAAGCCTTCGAGGCCGAGGGGCGCGGACGTATCCTCAACCAGTTCGGAAATCCCGACAATCCCGCGGCCCACTACGCGACGACGGGTCCGGAGATCTGGCGCGATACCGGCGGAGACCTGACCCATTTCGTGGCTTCAATGGGTACCACGGGTACCATCATGGGAACCGGACGCTACCTCAAGGAGCGCAATCCCGGGATTCAGATCGTGGGTGTGCAACCGGGAGAGGGCGCGAAGATTCCCGGAAGCCGCGCCTGGCCCGAGGAGTACCTGCCCGCCATCTACGAGCCCGAGCGTGTGGACCGCATTATGGATATCACCCAGCCCGAGGCCGAGGAGATGGCTCGCCGCCTTGCGCGCGAAGAGGGGATTTTTGCCGGTATATCGTCCGGGGCTTCCATGCATTCGGCGGTCAGCCTGGCCCGCGAGGTCGACCACGCGCTCATCGTTGCCATTGTCTGCGACCGCGGTGACCGCTACCTCTCCACCGGCGTGTTCCCCGCGCCCTGAGTCCCGCCTCGCCGCGCGGGCTCGCCGTCGCGGCGCGCGGTCTACCGCGGCGTCGGCTCTACCGCGGGGTGTGCCGGCGGATCCGATTGTCCGGCTTCTCGATGGTGACCTTGCTGTAGGGCTCTACGTCGTGGGTGAGAAAGACGTTTCCGCCGATAGCCGACCCGCGCCCGATGGTCACCGGCCCGAGGATGGAGGCGTTCGAGTAGATCACAACGTCGTCTTCTAAGGTAGGATGGCGCTTGAAGCCGCGGTGGAGATTGCCGTCCTCATCGGTGGGGAAGCTCAGCGCCCCGAGCGTGACTCCCTGATAGAGCTTGACGTTGTCGCCGATCTCGGTGGTCTCGCCGATGACCACGCCCGTGCCGTGATCGATGAAGAAGTTGCGCCCGATACGGGCCCCGGGATGAATGTCGATGCCCGCCGCGCTATGGGCAAACTCGGCCATGATGCGGGGCAGGAGCGGCACGCCTCGCTCATGAAGGTGATGGGCAACGCGGTGGGCGAGTATTGCCTGGAACCCGGGATACCCGATGATTATCTCGTCGTTGCCCGTAGCCGCCGGGTCTCCGAGGTACGCCGCTTCCACGTCGCCGTCGAGGACCTCGATGAGCTGCGGCACGCTTTCGAGGAGGTCGAGCGCATGGGCAGCCGCCTCGGCGCGCGCCTGCTCGGGATCGGGGCCCGGATCGTTTCGACGCGAGTGGAGGATGCATTTCGCAATTTCTTCCGACAGCATGTCGTACGTCTCGTTCGCAGTCTGGCCGAGGTGGAATCGAAGGTTCGCCTTATCCACGGCCTTCCGATTGAAATAGCCGGGGAAGAGCAGGCGCTCGGTGAGCGTGAGAAGCTCCCCGACAGTCTCCCGATGGGGCAGGGGGCAGGTACACACGTGATCCACCGCGTCGCAATCGTCGAGCTTGTCGAGAATGGCATCTGTCAGAGCCGGTATCCGGCTTCGTGGGTCTGTGTCCGACATGTCTGCTTCCCCCTTGCCGCGGGTGCGGTGTGTCTGTCAGTATCACTAAGGTACATCCCACAGAGCTCGTGGTCGAGCCTGTGAGCTGTGAAAGGAATCGATCCCATGGCAGGCGAACACGTATTAGTGATCGGCGGCGGCGGAACCGGCGGCGCCATCATACATGACCTCACGCGACGAGGGTATCGGGCAACACTCGTGGAGCGTGGCGAGTTGACGGCGGGCACCACCGGCCGGCACCACGGACAGCTGCACTCAGGTGCCCGATACGCGGTCGGCGACCGCGATATCGCGCGTGAGTGCATGGAGGAGGTGCGCATCCTCCAGCACATCGCGCCGCAGTCGCTCGAGATGAACTATGGACTCTTCGTGGCAATCGACGAGGAGGAAGCAGCCTACGGCGATCATTTCATCGCCGCCTGTAACGAGGCGACCATTCCCGCCCGTGACATACCCGTGGAACAGGCCCTCGAGATGGAGCCGCTACTCAATCCCGGTATTACCCGCGCCGTGCAGGTGCCCGACGGTACACTCGACGCATGGCGGCTCCCGCTTCACTTCTTTGCCACTGCACAGGCCGCCGGCGCGACCGTGCGGAACTTCACAGAAGTTATCGGCCTGCATCGTTCGCAGGGTCGCGTGACGGGGGCTCGCGTGCTCGAGCACGCCACGCAGCGCGAGTACGATATCGAGGCCGACTTTGTGATAAACGCCACCGGTGCATGGGCCGGGCAGATCTGTGCCATGGCGGACATCGACCTGCCGATTACCCCGGCGCCCGGAACCATGGTCTCGGTGAAGAAGCGCCTGAACAACATGGTCGTGAGCCGGTTGCATCCGTCCGGCGACGGTGACATCATCGTTCCCCAGCGCAAGCTCTCCATCATCGGATCGACCCAGTGGCAGACCGACGATCCCGACAGCATCCTTGCGCGTCACGAGGACATCGAGTTTCTCATCGGCAAGGCCAATGAGTTGATGCCGTCCTTCGGAGATGCCGGTTTCCACGCCGCCTGGTCTGCCGTCCGCCCCCTCGCGGGGCGAGCGGAAGGCTCGGACGGGCGCGGGCTCAGCCGTGACTTCACCTGCATCGATCACGGGGCGGAGGACGGTCTTCCCGGATTCATGAGCGTTACCGGCGGAAAGGCAACCGTGCTACGGGCCATGGCGGAGAAAACCGTTGACACCCTCTGCCGTATCCTCGGTGAGGACATACCCTGCACCACGGCGGATGCCGAGTTGCTTCCCCACCGCGCCTTCTTTAACCCCGGCCTGGCATAAGGAGCACCCATGCCCGCGAATACCGATACGAAGACCATCACGTTTCGCGTCTCCCGCGAGCAGCGCGAGCGGGGTCGGCGGGACGAGTTCGAGGTCCCCTGCGACGCCTATACCACCGTTCTCGATGGCCTGGAGTACATTCGCACCCGGATCGACTCGACGCTGATGTATCGTCACTCGTGCCACCATGGCTCCTGCGGAACCTGTGGCATGATCATAAACGGAGAGAAACTACTGGCCTGCACCACCAACGTCTTTTCTCTCGAGGCGGACACCGTAACGGTGCGGCCCCTGCCGCAGTTCGAGCACGTCGGGGACCTCGTGGTCGACCCGAGGAGTCTCTTTGCCGACTTTCCGGCCCATGCCGACTACCGCCGCGCGAGCGAGTACAACAAGGACGCCCGCGTCCCCGAAGAGATCGAGGCCTATGAGCGCTTTGAGAACTGCATCGAGTGCGGCCTCTGCGTCTCAGCCTGCCCGGTGACCTCGAATTGGATGGGACCGGCCGCTCTGGCCGCGTGGAATCGTGAGCTCGAGAAGAATCCCGACCGGCGCGAGGAGATCCTCGACACCGTCGACGTCGACCGCGGGGCCTGGTCCTGCGAGCGCCACCTCAAGTGCAGCGCGGTCTGTCCGACCGGGGTGTACCCGGCAAAGCACATCGCCCTGCTGAAGCGGGCGGCAAAGGCGCGGCGCGAGGAGTAGCGGGCCCGGGTCCCGTACTCCGGGTGTTTACGCATTCAACTTTTAGAGAAAGCCGTAGCCGTCAATGCCGAGCTCGGTCTTCACCCGCCGGAGTGTTGCGCGAAGGGTCTCGTTGACGGGGATACCGTCGGCAAGGCGCTGCTGCTCGATCTCGTACTCTTTCTCGCCGGCAACGTAGATACGATCATGACCCGGCGCTTTCTTCGACTGCTGAAGCTTCTGCAGGATATCGGTCGCAATGCGCCGGAACTCGGCGGGCTCGATGAAGTGAGAAATGTCGATGGTCAGAAAGAAGTGGCCCAGGCGGAACGGTTGTGCGGTACCCGTCTCGTCGAAGCCGGCGAGGTCCCAGAGATAGCTTCCCCCGGAGAGCGCGGCGCTGAGGATCTCCACCATCGTTCCATAGCCGTAGCCCTTGTGTCCTCCGTAGAGCTCTCCCGCGCCGCCGAGAGGTAGCATTGCCGCCGCGCCGGTGACCAGGTCCTTTAGAAGCGGGCCGGTGTCCGTCTGCGACGTCCCGTCCTCGCCTATGGCAAGCCCCTCGGGGGTGTCTTCGCCCCGGCGGTTGAAGTACTCGAGTTTGCCCCGCTGCGTGATTGACGTGGCAGCATCAATCACGAAGGGGAATGGGAGATCCGTCGGAGCGCCGAACGTGATCGGGTTGGTTCCGATCATCGGCTGCACGCCGAAGGTCGGCGCCACCCCGGGGCGGGCGTTGGTAACGGTCAGCCCGACCATGTCCTCGTGCGTCGCCATAAGGGGGTAGTACCCTGCGAAGCCGTAATGGGTGGAGTTTCTCACCGCGACGGCTCCGAGGCCGTAGGCCCGTGCCTTCTCCATTGCCATGCGCATCGCCCGGTAGGAGATCACGTGGCCCATGCCGTGGTGTCCGTCGAGGGTGGCGGTCGTCTCGGTCTCTTTCACGACCTCGAGGTTCGTGGTGGGAGACTGAAGGCCGGTGCGAATCCGGTCGTGATACATCGCGAGGCGACCGACGCCGTGGGAATCTATTCCGCGGAGGTCCGACGTGATGACGATGTCCCGGCAGATCCTCGCCTCTTCCTCGGGGACGTCCAGACCGCGGAAGACGTCGAGGACGAACTCTCTCAGTGTTTCAACGGGTACGCTTTGGGTCGACTGACTCATGGCAACTCGCGGCAAGCTTCCCGAATCCCGCTCGTCGTGTCAACCTTCGCGGTCACCGTCGACCGACGAGCTTTGAGATCGTGCGGGGAAGGGCGGCCTTGATGGAATCCGTTGCCGGCTCCGTGGAGCGATAATCGTAGCGCGCGACCATCTCCTCGAGTCCTTCAGCGAGCGAGCCGATCGCGGCGTCCTGAACGCTGAAGAGATCCGACAGCCAGGCCGCGAGCTCTTCGCCCCGAAGCACCTCGCGGCCGACCTCGATGGTGGTGCGCATATGGGGCAGACAGAACCCGTGTGAGCCCCGAAAGGTTTCCGCGAAGTCCTCGTTCGAGCGATGCAGGCTGACGATAGTGAACGCGTAGTTCGCGAGGTCGGCGGCGAGGCGATCGCAGATCATGCAGCTCTGCTCTTCGTCTGCGAGGGCTTCGAGCAGGGTGTCGAGCTCCGCGCGGATCTTTCGCTTTTTCCCGCTGCCGGCGGCCCGCTCCGCCGACCGCCGGGCCTTCTCGAAGCGGGCCTGGCGGTCGGCGAGGTGGGTCTGCGTCATGAGGGCGAGGCCGAGGCGGTTGGAGCCGCGCTCGAGCAGGGAGAAGTGAGGGCCGCAGAAGCCGATGCGATTTACCTCCACGCGCGTTTCAGGCGCCATCACCGCACTCCCGAGAAAGAACTTCTGGTAATCCGCCTCGAGTTTCTGCTCGAGATAGCAGAGCGGGCAGTCAGCCTCGTGTTCGTAGGCATCCCACACGGGAATGGTCTGGAGTTCGTATTTCACGCCGCCATGGTAGCCCGTGTGCGCCCGCTGTTCCAAGCGACTCACTTCAACTATACTCCGCCGCATGAGACGCATGCCGAGAAAGACCGATGCGGAGTCTCTCTACCGTCCGTTCGTGCTGGTTCTGCTTGTCGGGGCGCTGGTCCTCTCGTTCTTCGTACTGCGGGCCTTCTTCAATCCCATCATCTTCGCGGTGCTTCTCGCCATGCTTTCCTTCCCCTTCTACCGGCGCATGCTGCCACTGGTCGGTGGCCGGGACACACTCGCGGCTCTTCTGGTCGTGCTCGGCGTGTGCGTGGTGATCATCGTTCCCGTGTTCTTTTTTCTGTTTCTGCTCTTTCTGCAGGGGGCGGAGTTCGCGCGGGACCTGGTGTCGTGGGTGCGTTCCGGTGAGCTCGAGGCACTGTTTGCCGGACCCGCGCTCGGCGGTCTCGAGGAGCGTCTTTCAGCGTGGCTCGCCGGGGTGGACGTGGATCTTTCGAGCCTGAATGTTCGCGAGCGGCTGCTCGGGTTCGCCCAGACGGCCACGCAGTACTTCGTGCGGAACAGCGTGCAGATCTTCGGAAATCTCATAGACGTCGTCTCGAAGTTCTTCATTCTGGTGTTTCTTCTCTTCTACCTCGTACGGGACGGCTCGCGCATGGCGCAGAGCCTCCGGGATTTCCTGCCCATGCGACCCACGCAGAAAGAGGCCGTCTTCCAGCGGATCCGTGACGTGACCAGAGCCGTGGTGTTCGGCACCTTTGCGATTGCCCTCATCCAGGGCGTGCTCGGCGGCATCGGGCTGGCAATCGTCGGCATACCGGGGCTCATCTGGGGTACCGTGCTCGGCTTCTCCTCGATGATTCCCATCATCGGAACGGGTTTGGTTTCGATCCCGGCTGTGGCCTATCTGGCAGTCAGCGGGCAGTACTGGCAGGCTGTGTTCTTCGCGATCTGGGCGGTGCTTCTCGTCGGGGGCGTGGACAACTATCTGCGGCCATTCCTGATGCAGGGGCGCGCGGCGATGTCTCCGTTTTACATCTTTCTCGCCACCATCGGCGGTCTCTCCTTTTTCGGGCTTCCGGGTCTCGTCTACGGGCCCCTGGTGATTTCTCTCACGGCGGTTATGATCTACGTATATCGGGTCGAGTTCGGCGGTGTCGCGAAAGTCTGAGTATCTCGAGGTCCACGTGCGGTGCTCTCCCCTTCGTTGACAGTGTTGTGAAAAAGGTGCTCTAATAACCGCTAATTTTAACGTACCAGTTTCATTCAAACGAAGGAGGATCACATGAAACGCGTTACAAGCTTTCTGGTCTTAATGATGTTCGCAGCTGCCGGGGTATTCGCCGGCGGTCAGGGAGAGTCCGCGGGCAGCGG
>CAZVXU010000030.1:0-15926 GCA_964631585.1 uncultured Spirochaetaceae bacterium
TCTCGACCTCTGGTTCAGTCAGCGTGCGCAACCTGGACACGGTTGCGGCCGGCGGCTTTCGCGGCATACAGGGCCTCGTCGGCGCGTGCCGAGAGGGTCTGCAGATCGTTGGCGTGCTCGGGGAAGGCGGCTATCCCGTGGCTCGTGGTGACCCGTGTGATTGCGCCGCCGCGATGCGTGAGAACATCCAGGCCTTCGACTTCCCGGCGCACCTGCTCCGAGAGTGACTGCGCGGTCGCGGCGTCGGTATCGGGGAGAACGAAGGTGAACTCATCACCTCCGTAGCGCGCAAGGATGTCGGACTCCCGATAGACCGAACGAAATACCGGTACCACTGCGGCGATGACCTCGTCGCCGACGGCTTCGCTGTACTCCTGGTTTATATCGTTGAAATGATCGAGGTCGAGCATGACGAGGCACAGCGGCCGGCGAGCCGACTTGGCGCGCTGGAACATGCCCGAGAGCGAATCGTCGAGGAAGCGCCTGTTGAACAGGCCGGTGAACTCGTCGGTCACCGCACGCTTTTTCGCGCCCTCGCCCCAGCGAACCATCTCTCCGAGGATGCCGCTGGTATTCTCCAGACGCCCGCTGGTGATCCGCAGCATCTCGTACATCACCTTGATGGCGATGTCGGGCTCGCGCTCGAGCAGGCCGTGGAAGTCGGGCTCGTTGAGGCGCAGAAGCTCCGTGCCGGCCTCCGCCTCGCAGGTTGCCGAGCGGGGCGCCCGCTCGAAGATGGACATCTCACCGAAGAAATCCCCCGCGCCGAAGCGTGCAACCTCCTGCTGGGCACCGTCGGGAAGCCCGACCTTCGCAGCCACCGATCCCCGACGCACTACGAAAAGCTGCTCACCCTCCTCGCCTTCGCGGAAGATGGGCGTGCGGTCTCGTGCCGTCACCGGCGTGAGGTGTACCGCAATTCGGTCGAGCTCATCCTCGGAAAGGGTTTGGAATATCGCGACACGATGCAGGAAGCGTCGTGCCTCGGGGGACGTTGTCAGAGCCATAGCTCCTCCGCTGCTAGGACGAATACCGGACGGCATTGCCACCACTCTCTCTCGCTGCGAAGGCACGCTCGTGTGCGGCCTCGATCAGAGCCCCGGCGTCGTCCGCCCACTCGGTCGACGAGGCAATGCCGATACTGACGGTAAGCTCGAACCCCTCGGCAGCGATAATGTCGGAAATGTCGATGGCATTCATGGCCGGTTGCACGCCTCCAGCCCGCGCAACAGCTCCTTCACGGTCGGTTTCGGGCATGAGGAGCGCGAGCTCGTTCCCCCGGAAACGCACAGCGGATTCACCGGGAAGCGCGAGTTTCTGTAGCGTTCGGGCCATGCGCTTCAGTGTCCGATCTCCTGCTTCGTGACCGTAGGTGTCGTTTACGGCCTTGAAATTGTCGGGTTTTACCATCATGACCGAAACAGGGCCGGCCTCACCGCTGCCGTCGCCAAGGATGCGGGTTACCTCGTCGAGGAGATATGCATCGTTGTAGAGCCCGCTGAGCTTGTCCATGTGGATCTGGTGGCGCAGCTCCTTCACCCAGGTTGCGTTCTCGGAGATGAGCCGGTTGGTGGAGCGGATGCGGGAGGCAACCGTTGCGATGAGGCGATAGAGCACCCGTGCAAACAGCGAGGGATGCTCGTGAATGACATCCTCGAGGGCCAGACCAGGTCGCGGAAACAGCAGCACGCGCGTATCGCCCTCCGCCACGGCGGCTGCGGTGCGGGCGCTGCCGCCCATCAGATCGAGCTCTCCGAAGGACTCCCCCGAGATGAAGCGGGCAACGTCGACGCCATCATCATCCTCTCGACGAATGACCACCGCCCCGCGATCGATGACGCAGAGCTCTTGCGCCTGTGACCCGCGCTCGAAGATGTGCTCTCCGTCGGCGAACTCGTAGTAGTCAGTGTAGCCGGCGATGGCCGTCATCTCATCATCACTGAGATCATCGAAGATCGTCGAAGATCGAAGCAGTGATACTGTCCGGTCCGACACGCTATTCACGACCCATATTATCGTGATGCGTGGCGCCCGTGACAACCGTGCGCCGCGTAACGCCGGGTGGTTTATTTTTGTGAATGAGATGGCTATTCTTGAGCGGATGGGATACGAAAATGCCCCCCGAGGCGGCGGGACGCGCTCTCTCGTCTTCAGCCGCGTGTCCTTCGTGCTCATCCTTCTCGGCATCACCGTGGTGTTCGCCTTTCTCGTGCGGCGCTTCGTCATGCCCACTCTCCTCGCGGCCATTACGAGCGCGCTGTTCGCGCCGCTGTATCGGTGGATGGAGCGGCGGCTGCGCACGCCAAAACCGGCGGCCGCAGCGACCCTCGGCGTTATCCTGCTGGTATTCGTGATACCGCTGGGCGCCTTCGGCTATCTCGCAGTCGACAATCTGATTTTTCAGCTCGATCGCCTGAACCGCAACAGCGAGCAGATCGTGGAATGGCTCACCGACTCGGTGGAGCGCCTCTCCTGGATGCCGGTCATTCGGCGTCTTGACGTGCAGTCGTTCATGGACGGCGGTGAGATTCCCGAATCGCTGTCCGGATTCACCTCGCGGCTGGCAAGCGGGGTGCGGGACTTCGTGAGCGGTGTCGGGAACTTCTTCCTGCTCCTGTTCATCTATCTCTACTGCCTCTACTTCTTCCTCAAGGACGGAGACCGCATGCTCGAGGCCATATTTGATAAGGTTCCCATGCGGAGTGCCGACAAGCGCGATATCCTCGCGAAGTTCGTCTCGGTCACCCGCGCAACCATCAAGGGGACCTTCGTTATCGGCCTCTTTCAGGGGGCTATCGGCGGAATCGTGATGGCCGCTCTCGGCGTCCCGGGCGCGCTGGTGTGGGGCGTGCTGCTCGTTTTTCTTGCGGCGATCCCCAACTTCGGCGCGGTGCTCATCTGGATGCCGGTTTCGGTCGGTCTCTTCGTTCAGGGAGACGTCGTTCGTGGAATCCTGATGGTGCTTCTCGGCGGCGGGCTCGTCGGATTGGTGGATTACCTGCTCCGCCCCCGGCTCATAGGTGATGATATCCGCCTCCACGAGATTCTCGTGCTCTTCGGTGTCCTCGGCGGCCTGGTTGTCTTCGGAGTGTTCGGGCTCATCATCGGACCGATTGTTATGGCCGTCTTCGTACAGCTGTGGAGCATTTACGCCGAAATGTTCCGGGGTGAGCTCGAATACACGTCGAACGATACCGAATAATCGTCTCGTTTTAGCCGCTTCCCCGCTCGAGAATAACCCGACAGGTGTATGCTGCTCCGAACCGCCTCCGCCTATACTTGCCTCAGTTCCTGTGTGAAGGAGGACAGCCATGACCAAGCGTTTTCGTGAGCGAATGAGCAGAAACCTGCGACGAATAGAGCAGGAGATAGTGGACCGGCTGAGCGTGGAGTACGACTCGATGCAGAACATGGTGGACTCCACCGCCGGTAAGGACGAGATCGACCTCGCGGAGGAGCATGTCGACCGGGAAACCCTGGAGATGCTCGGCGAGCAGGACCGCAACCGGCTCTCACGAGTGAGTGCCGCACTGCGACGCATGCACACCCGCGGCTACGGTATATGCCAGGAATGCGGCCGCCCGATTTCGGAGAAGCGACTCGAGGCGATGCCCGACGCACTGCTGTGCTTCGAGTGTAAGCATTCGAGGGAGCAGGGCGGTAGGCGCTGGACCGCGGCGCGCCCATAGTGGCCGCCGCCGGCTGACGAAGTGCCGGCATTCGTGGTATCCCGTCTGCCATGCGCTACCGATGTCTGATCCTCGACCACGATGACACAAGCGTCCGAAGTACAGCGGAGATACACTATCCCTCCTACGTTGAGGCCATGCGCCGGCTCCGTCCGAACATAAAGCCCCTCGATATCCACGGGTTTCTCGAGAAGAACTTCGACCCCGGCATCATCGCATTTCTCACCGGGGAGGTGGGCCTCACCTCCGATGAGCTCAAGCTCGAGTACGAGATCTGGCGCAGCTTCACGAGCTCTACGGTCCCCTCGTTTTTCCCCGGCATGGTGGAGCTCTTAGAGGAGTTCCGAGGCCGCGGCGGCCTCGTAGCTGTTGTGTCGCACTCCGAGGAGGACATTATCAGGTGGCACTACAGGGAGGCGACCAAGGGAGGGCTCGCGCCTGACTTCATCATGGGCTGGCACAACGAGGAATACAAACGAAAACCGAGCGCGTATCCGGTGGAGCGGGTACTGGAAGAGCTCGCCGTGGGCGCACATGAGGCCCTGGTCGTCGACGATCTCAAACCCGGGGTTACCATGGCCCGTGCCGCCGGCGTCGCGGTGGCCGGAGCCGGCTGGGGGCACGAAGTGACATCGATCGTTGAGCAGATGCGGAGCCTGTGCGATGTTTATCTCGAGAGCGTTGAGGACCTTCGGGAGTATCTCCTGGCTCCCGCGACCGGCTGATTCGTGCCACCGCGTGCTTTGGTCGCAACGCGTGCGATCACGCCGCCGGCGCGGCCGCAGAGGCCGAGGAGGAGAAGCCGCAGCAAATATGCCCCGCCCTCCGGCGCGGTGAAGCCGGCTGCGGTAACGGCCGCCACCACGAGCGGTGATTGCAGCGCCCACAGCGCGATGCAGTGAAACACTTCCGCCGCCACGATCGCGACGGCGTGCGGACCGGAACCGGGGACCGGCAGGCGGTCCTGCGGCTCCGTGCCCGAGGGGTCGACCAGGCCGAATCCCAGTCTCAACTGCATGAGCGGGAAGGCGATCGGTATGAGCCACCGGGCGAGAAACAGGGCGAGCTCGATCGACGATTCCTCTCCCGATCCCGCAGCGGAGGGCCAGAGCGTCAGCAGGAGCAGGAGCAGCAGGAACAGATACGCACTCTGCGCGCGGCGATAGCGCCGGTCGTGCGCGAAGTTCGCGATGCTCATCCTGAAGAGACCCCCTGCCGTGCGCATCTCCTACCTGCTCCCCCGGATACCACTCAACAGCGGGTGCTGAAGTGAGAATACGGCCACCGTGACCGCGCTGCGGCCGTACGTGTCCGAGATCGATACCGGCACGAGGGGCTCGTCGACGAAGGCGATCAGAACCGGCCCGATCCCCGACACCACCTCGCGGAACCTCCGCAGCATGCGTGCCCGCTCGACGCCCATTGCCCGCTGCGTGCTTCGGTCGGAGACCGCAGTGGCGAGGTTCGTGCGGAAAACGCTTCCGCGTTCGATATCGCCGAGCTCGAAGAGCCGGCCGTTCCACAGCAATACCGCGTCGGAGAGATCACGGATCGAGGCGTTGCGAAGGGATAGGTTCACCCCTCGCGACGACAGCGCCAGACCCGCGGTGACGTCGAGAGAGAGCGTCGTCTGCAGGAAGTGATAGTTCTGTTCCCCCCGGCCGAGCGAGGTGAGAAGCGTGGTCTCCGATGTCCCCTGTCGCACGGACACCGTCCTGCCTGCGAGCGGTACCGGCTGAAGGGCCGTAGGAAGGCCGATTTCCAGCCCGCTTCCCGTCCGGGATGCAGCGATCAGGTCCTTCTCGACGATACCCGGCGTGGGCTCGCTGCCGTGGCTCAGAGCCGAGCCCCGGAAGAGCTCCCCCTCCGCAATCGTGGCCGGTCTCGTCCAGCTGCCCCGAGCCGCCCCGAGGAGCATAAGTCCCGAGAGGGCCAGCGCCAGCGCCGCCGGGCGCAGCACCGCAGCACGTGCGGGAAGGTGGCTGCGGGAAAGACGTCTTGCGAGGACGGAGATGAAAACGATATACAGCAAGCCGACCAGCGCCACCGTGGCACGCGCCGGAAACAGCCGCGCCCCGCCGGTCATGATCGCCTCTCCGACGACGCTGTCGCGGGCGGTCCGCCTGATCATCGTAGGGACGCGGACGCGCCCGACAGGGGACAGGGGTGGAAACGCTTCGCGCCAGATACCACTGCCCGGCATCGCGATTCGGCCGAGCGTCGCGACACCTGTCGCCACAAAGGCGAGACTGCCCTTGCCGCGATCCTCATAGGCAATGATGGGTATGCCACGACGCGGAACCGTTTGCGCACGCTCGTCGGGATGGAAGCGCGAGTAGAGAATACCCGTGCTCCTCCCTATGATGCCGAGAGGGAAGAGCTCGTTCCACTCGGACGGCATGCCCTGTGTGAGATCTCCCACACGCCCCGGAAGTAGCGGACGAAGCACCGTCCCGTCGGCCGGAGAGAGATGCGCGCCGCCGACAGTTATCACCCGTCCCCCGCGTCTCACCCACACATCGAGGGCCGCGACGGTCTCGCTGGAAAGTCTCGTGAGGCGCGAGTCGTAGAGTACGACCGTGTCGATCGTGTCGTAACCGAGCGGGTCGGCAGGCAGCTCATCCGGGCCCCCGTAGATAACGGTTGCATTGTCGGCCATGGTGCCGCGGATGCGATCGAGGAGGTCGAGCGCCCCCGGGCGCCCGACGACGAGAATGATCCTGCCGGAGCGGTCCGGCGCCGAGAGGGTCCATGTCGCGTTTCGCGCGCGACCGTCCTCCGGTCGCAGCGAGGCGTCCACTTCGAACTCCGATGCCGGGGTGGGGATTACGATCTCGATGGGCAGACTGCCGGCGGAATCCATCTCGATGCGGCGAATGATCCGGTAACGGGTTGACCCCGTTTCAGTTACCGTGAAAACGACATCGCCGCGGAACGCGTCATCAGGCGAACGGAGGACGGTGTGCACCGGAACCCAGGAGCCGGGAAGAAATACGCCGTCGAAGCCCGCAATCGGATCCGTCAGGCTCACCGCCTCGGCATGAGACGCCGGACCGGCGACGAGAATGATGAGACATATGAAGCAAGCTGTCCTGCGGAGCAGCACCGGGTGGTACCTCTATCGCACGAGGATCTTCTGTCCGAGGTCGTATCCGAGCGTGAACGAGACTCCGGTCTCGGTGTTCCGGGCGGATATCGTACCGGCGGTTTCGTTCTTTTCGGTAAGCACGAAGCGGGCGCCGGGCACGATGCCCCGCTCCTTCATCAGGGTCAGGAAATCGCCGTCGTCGGACCCGATCCGGGCGACTTCGAATTCGGCACCGTGGGGGATTTCGGACAAGGGGAGGAAATGGGGGGCGTCGACGGTGCCGTCGGCGCGCGGAATGGGGTCTCCATGCGGGTCTACCCCGGGTGATTCGAGCAACGCGTCGACGCGCTCAATGAAGGTCTCCGACACGGCGTGCTCGAGCTCCTCCGCCTCGAGGTGGACCTCGCTCCAGTCATAGCCGAGCACCCGCTCGAGGAAGGTCTCTATCAGGCGGTGGCGGCGGATCATTCGCAGGGCAAGACGGCGTCCCGACTCGGTGAGCTCCGCGCCTTTTCGCGGGTAGTAGGTTATCAGGCCCACCTCGTGGAGATGCTTTACCATAGCGGTCGCCGACCCCGGCGTAACCTCCATCGTCTCCGAAAGCGTCTTCATCTGAACCACGTTGTCCGGCTTGAGGTGTTCGAGCAGGTAGAGCGTCTTTACGTATTGTTCAACCGTTCGTGTGGGCACTCACGCTCCTGTCGGCGACCGCCCGGTCGGCATCCGCCGGCGGGTCGATATGGCGATATTGTATCTGCGGCGACGGCGCCGCACAAGCGGCCGCGTTGCCGAAGCTCGTGCCGTCGGCTCGCCGCCTGCGCTCACCCGCCATGCTCTTCCAGAAGATACCAGCGCAGGAACCGGGTAATCGGATCCGCCGCTCGGATGCCGTAGCCGCCGGATTTCAGATACGCGCGAGGGATGTGTCGATCGGCGAGGTAGCGGTAAACGAGCTCGTCGCGGTCGGCCATTTGTGACAGGGTGAGCTTGATGCCGCCGGAGGAGGGCAGCTCATCATATTCGTAGGGATCCGCGCCGTAGAGCACGATTGCCAGGTCGGGTGCTTCGAAGGCATCGAGCTCAGAGAGCTGATCGAGTGCCTCTTCGAGGAAGGGGACGTAGGTGTCCTCACCGCCTTCGGCGATGGGAACGTCGATGTCGCTCGGAATATGGGAGGGGTGGAGAGAGTCGTCGGGGAGGCGCTCGCGCCGGTCGAGAGGCCAGCCGCGCGCCATGTGCACGCTCAGGGTGCGTATCGAGTCGTCGCCGGCGGTGAGCTCGGCGGTCCCGTCACCCTTATGGACGTCGAGATCGATGATCCAGATACGCCTCCCGAGACCCTCCGCCTGTATTTTCCGGGCGGCAAGCACCACGTCGTTTATCAGACAGAAACCGTCGCCGGTTTCCCGTTTGCCGTGGTGCATCCCTCCTCCGAGGTAGAAGCAACTCGAGTGGTCTATCGCATGTCGGCAGCATTCGTAGCTTCCGCGAACGGTCTCGAGTGCGAACTCGAAGAGCTCCTCGAGGGGGCGCTCGGCACGATCGGGATCGTAGCGATGATACTTGCCCTCCGAGTCGATGAGCTCGTAGGTTCGCTGTATCTCCAGTTCCACACGTTCGGAGTAGAGCCGCGCCACGTATTCCTCACTGTGTACCCGCTCGAGGTCCGCGCGGGTGATCTCCGTATCGCCTCGGGGTGTGAGGGCCGCCTCCAGAAGCGGTGCGACACGGGGCTCGCGACGGAGGGTCTCGATAGCCTGCCGGGCCGCGTCCGGACCGATCGGGATGGCGATCCCGTATGCGCTCAATGCGGGTCGAGGGTCGGGGTCATAGAGAATCATCGGTTCAACATACTAGTCGGATGGGCTTTCAGACATCCCGTCTTCGTACTCCACGGTTCGGTCGCGGCCGCGGCGCTTGCCCTCGTAGAGGGCCCGGTCTGCCTGCTCGATGCACGTTTCGATGTCCGCCGCCCCGCATGAGCTCACGCCGAGCGTGATAGTCACGTTCAGCTCGAGCTCTCCGTAGTGAAAGGGAGCGCTACTTATGGCATCGCGCAGTTTCTCGGCCAGCACACGAGCGCCCTCGCAGGAGGTGTCCGGCAGGAATACCAGGAACTCCTCGCCGCCCCATCGTGCGACCAGGTCCTGGCCCCGGACGGCCTGCTGCATCCGTGCGGCGATCTCCCGGAGAATATCGTCGCCGCACTCGTGGCCGTGGGTGTCGTTCAACTCCTTGAAGTGATCGACGTCACCAATGATGAAGGAGTATGAGGATTCGGCGCGTGTTGCACGCTCGCGCTCGTACTCGGCAATGGCCATCATGTGATAACGATTGGCCAGGCCGGTCAACTGGTCGGTACTCGCCCGCTCGAGTAGTGTCCGGTTGAAACGGGCCATCTCGGCCTGCTCTGCCTGCAGCTCGTTCTCGTGCTGCACCGAGATCAGCAGTTGCTTCGAGAGGTCGTCCACGGCCGCCTCGAGCAGTTGCTGTGCCTCCAGGGCGCGAAGCTGTGCCTTGACCCTCGAGCGGACTTCCGGCCCGTAGAAGGGCTTGGTGACGTAATCCACGCCGCCCGCCGCGAACCCCTCCATCAGCGTTTCCTTCTCGTCCCTCGCAGTAAGGAAGATCACCGGGGTATCCCTGTACTGAGGTCGTTCTTTGAGCCTGCGGCAGACTTCGAGGCCGTCCATCTCCGGCATCATGATGTCCAGCAGAACCAGATCGAACTGCTTATGCGAGCTCTGCTCGAGCGCCTCCGCACCACTGCGGGCGAAGGCGATGCCGTAGCCATCTCCCTCGAGCTCCGCCGCGACGAGCCGAATGTTGCTTGCGATGTCATCAACGATGAGGATATCGTGTCGGCTCATCCGTTTCCGCCTCCCTCAGGCTCGGGCTCCGGAGCCGCATCCAGCTCCACATCGAGGGCGCGCGCGAGGTGGCGGAACCGGTCGAGGCCCTCCTCCATCGCATCGACGTCGAACTCCCGCGCAGCGTCGGCAAGATCATGCCCGCTTCGGGCGAGGACCTGAACGCCGAACTCGCTACCGAGCGATTCGACCCGCTCCGCGAAACCCACAATGTCGTCGAGCATCTTTACCTCCTGGGTTCGCCGCCACTGGGGGCGTATGCGGTCTCTGATCGCGCCGCGGAGCCGTTCCCTCTGCTCACCGGAGAGTCTATAGAGCTCGCGCTCCGGCGCACCCTCTGTGCCGCCAGGTGCGGCGGCGCGGGGCCCAGCGGCGTCGGGCTGGAGACGCCGGGGCGCCTCGTGGCTGCAGGGGAGGCTCGGGAGGCGGACGACAAACCGGGTTCCTTCCCCCTCACTGCTGCTCACCTCGATGCTGCCATCCATGCGCTCGACGAGACGTTTTGTGATCGCAAGCCCCAGTCCGGTCCCACCGTAGGTTCTGCCTGTGTCGCCCCGCCCCTGCGAGAACGCCTCGAACATATGCGCCTGCGTCGCCTCAGACATGCCGATGCCGGTATCCGTGACGGCGAGCTCGAGGTCGAAGGCCTCCTCCTCTGCGGGTTGCCCGCCGAGAGCGATCTCTATGGATCCTTTCTCGGTGAACTTTATCGCGTTGCCCACCAGGTTGACGACGATCTGTCGGAGGCGAGCCTTGTCGAAATAGAGAACCGCAGGCAACTCGTCGGCAATCGAGGACTCGAGCTGTATGCCGGCGTCCTGCGCCTGCGGATCGAAGAGAGCTATCACCCCCGCCACGAGCTCTCGCGGATCCTCGAACTCCGGCGAGATGTCGAGGCGGCCCGCCTCGACCTTGGAGAGATCGAGGATGTCGCTAATGAGCTGCAGGAGCGTCTGGGAAGATTCTTCGATCGTCCCGATGTAGTGATGCGCGGTCGCGTCGCTCGTGCGCCGTCGCAGAAGCTCCCCGAACCCCATGATGGCGTGCAGCGGCGTACGTATCTCGTGGCTGACGTTTGCAAGGAATTCGCTTTTTGCCTGGCTCGCCGACTCGGCCTGGGCCTTGGCCTCCTTCAACCGCTCCTCAATGCGGACCCGCTCGGTTACGTCACGTGATATGGTGATGATCTCGGAGACCGACTGGCTTTCTTCGTCCCATATGGTCTTACTGGTGGTTTCGAACCAGGTGTAGGTTCCGCCCTTACACCGGATGCGGTAGGTGACGTAGGTGATTTCCGGCCCACTACGTATCGTAGCGTGAGATACCTGTATCTTCGCCACGTCATCGGGATGGAAGAGGTCGTAGGAGTTGACGCCGATGAGCTCCTCCGGCTCATAGCCCAGGAGGTACCGACACGCGGGGGACACGTAGGTATACGTGCCGTCATCAGAGTGGCGGGAAATCATGTCGGTGGCATTCTCGGCGAGTAGACGGTACTGGCGCTCGCTCTCCACCCGTTCGGTCTCGTCGGTCTGCACGGCGACGAACCATTCGATCTCGTTGCGGTCATTCAGGACCGGCGCAATAGTCTGGTTCGCATAGTAGAGCGTGCCGTCCTTGCGGCGGTTGACGATCTGCTCCTGCCACGTACCACCGGAATGAATCGTCTCAAACAGCCGCGCGTAGTAATGATCCGGCATGCGCCCGGACTTGAGCAGGCGGGGATTTTCGCCGAGGGCCTCCTCGCGGGAGTACCCGGTGGTCCGCTCGAACGCCGGGTTCACGTAGTGGATGGTACCGCTCACGTCGGTGATGTAGATGGCGTGACCCGCTTCCTCCACCGCTTTGTGCAGGCGCCGGAGCTCTTCCTCGATGTACTTGCGCTCCGACATATCGCGGATTGTTCCCACGATTCGCTCATCATCGGTGCCCAGACCTTCGAGTCTGGCGGATATCGAGGCGGTTACGGCCCGTCCGTCCGCGGTGTGCATCTCGAGCTCGAAGTCGTCGACGGCTCCCTCCAACTCGAGACGGTTCACGAGCTCGTGCTGCGCATCCGGCTCGATACGCAGCGCGCCGATTTCCGCGCCGACAAGCCGGGACGGCTCGTAGCCGAACTTGCGAATCGACGGACTGACGGTGATGAACCGTCCGTCGGACCTTCTTACCTCGGCGTAGACGTCGTGGAGGCTCTCGAACATCCTGCGGTAGCGGTGCTCGCTGCGGGTGAGGCGCCGTTCTGCGACCCGCCGGCGAACTATGTTTATCAGCAGCACAGTGACAAGCACGCCGAGGACGGCGATGATCGCCCCCGCAGCGATCACCTGATTCCGGTAGCTGTACCACATCGTCTGCGGCTCGTTCATGATTTGGCTCGTGGGCGGGAGGCTGCTCATCGCGATACCATGGCGGTCGAGTGCGGCGTAGTCGAAGGTGAAACGATTGGGGCTGTCCATTACGACCGGAATCGAATCCGCCGACTCGCCGCGCATTATCCTCGACATAATCTCGGCCTGGGTCTGCGCCTGCCCCTGCGCGCTCACCACCAGCCCACCTACCACGCCGCTGCCCATGAAGATATCCCAGGCCGTGTAGACGGGGCTCTCCGTGTACTCTGCGAGAAAGCGTCCACCTTCGGCATCGCTGAACACCACGTTGTCGGCGGTGCGGAAGAGGGAGAGGTTGACGACGATGCTGTCGGCCGGCAGAGAGCGCAGCCGCTCACGCAGTCCCTCGAGGGAAAGACCCGCGAGGCGGATGACCTCGATTTCGGGGGCGAAATCCTCGATGAGGCGGTCGAACTCCCGCTGTGTGATACGTCCGGTGATGGTACTGTCGCTGACCGAGACCAGGTTTGTTGCGTCGGGGTGCAGCTCCATTGCGAGCTCCACCGTCCCCCGGATATCGGCCTTCTCAGCCACGCCGGTGATATTGCGATGCCCTTCATGAGCCCCGGGATCGTAATCGTTGATGCCCGCAAACACGATGGGTGTGTCACCGAAGATACCCTCTCTGTTTGCGAGAAGCAGCTCGAATGCCGGATTGTCGGTGACGGCCACGACATCCAGGTCCTTGCCCGCGTACTTTGCCGTCAGGAGGGCGTGAAACGGTGAGGACACGCCTGTAATCTGGTAGCGCTTCGCATCGAGATATTCCACATAGATATCGATCTCGGGGAACTCCTCATGAAGATACTCTTTGATGGTAGCGTTCATCGCGGCGCTCCAGCGGTACTCCTCATTGTAGGAATGAATGATGAGCACGCGCCGCGGCTTCGGCCGGGCGGGGTCATCGCCCATGGCGATTGCGGCCACGAAGAGGAGAAAGATGATGCATGTTATTCGGACCGGTACCGCGCGCGACCACATAGGCGTTGCCCGGGAGAATATATCCCGAAACCGCGCTATGACCAAGCGCTCAGGTCGGGAACCGGGTGAAAGAAAACTTGAACCGCACGTTGCAGTAATTCGAGTTAAGTGGTAAATTAGAGCTGTGGGGTAAGGGGTGAATGGCCGTCGTGGCGGTGATCGGAGAGAAAGAGTGCACAAGCAGGTTCAGAGTTCGGACACAGTACAGCGGCTCTCACATGACTTGTTGCTGCTGCTTGCTCGATTTGCGGATGAGGAGGACGAGGCGAGCGTGATACGCCTCTTCCGCGAAACAGTCAACTCGATTCACGGTAGTGAGCTCATGGGTGAGTTCCAAGCTCATCCTGACGGCTCCAACCTCCCGCTTGCCACCGCCCGAAGCTGTTTCGGGGGTTATCCGCTTCGGGATGGGCCGGACACGCTGTCCCCCGACATGCTCACGACGCTGCGCGCCGCAGCCGACGCCGTCGCAGTCATCCTCGAGTCGCATGCGAGGCAGCACGAAATTCGCAGCCGGGAGCATCGACTCGAGCGGGACATCGATGTGGCCACCCGCGAGCTGAGCGCTCAGACCGAGTCCTACCGTCTCGTGCTGGACAATATGCAGGAGGCGATCTACCTGTGGGAGCTGGGCAGTGACGGCGCGCTCCGCTGCATGGAGGCTAACGCCGCCGCCTCCCGGATGCTCGGCTACGGCCGCGAGGAGCTCGTAGGGCTCAACCCGGCGGAGCTCACGGGCGATCCCGCACGTCGCTCGGTAGCCGATTGCCTGCCGTCTCTGCGCCGCGAGGCGCGCTGCTCGTTCGTCACGACTCACGCGACGCGGGACGGTGCCGGCGTACCGGTGCAGGTGGAGGCATACGCACTTATCACCGACGCCAAGTTCTACGTGGTCAGCCGTGCCCTGCGCGAATCAGCCGCCGATCACGTTGCCGATTGACACCCCGAGACGCTCTATCGCCGCGCGAATATTTTCCTCACTGTTCACGGTGAAATTGAGCCGCATGGTGGCCCGCCCGGACGCCGGATCACTGTAGAAGAACTTTCCCGGAACGAAGGCGACTTTGTTGCGGATACCTTCCTCGTAAATCTTTTCCATGTCGGCCTCCGCCGGTCCCTCCGCCCAGATGAACATCCCGCCGTCCGGCTGTGTCCAGGTGAAGCTCTCGGGAAAGTGCCGTTTCATCTCCTCGAGCATGACCTCCTGCTTCGGCCGGTAGATCTCGATGATCTTCGGCAGATGCCGATCGTGATAGCCGCCGGCAATGAACTCCGTGCAGAGCGCCTGCGTGAGGGAGCTGGTGTTGAGATCAACGCCCTGCTTCGCGATGACCAGCCACTGCCGCACGCGCTCGGGTGCGACGTAGTAGCCGACGCGAAGCCCCGGTGCGAACACCTTGGAAAAGGACCCGGTGTAGACGACCTGCTCCGGCGCAAAGGTCTGGATCGGCGGGACCCACTCTCCGCGGTACCGCAAAGCGCCGTAGGGATCATCCTCGATGACGAGCGTGTCGCTGCGCCTGATGATCTCCGCCACCTGTTTGCGTCGATCGAGAGACAGGGTGCGGCCCGTCGGATTCTGGAAGGTCGGGCTCAGATAGACGAACTTCGGGTTGTGCTCGGCAATGACACGCTCGAGTGATTCCGGGATCAGGCCGTACTCGTCGGTGTCTATCTGTACGTAGGCCGGCTCGTAGGGGTTGAAGGCCTGGAGCGCGCCGAGATAGGTGGGAGCCTCCACGGCAACGCGATCACCCGGTGAAACCAGAATCTTGCCCATGGCGTCGAGCACCGACTGCGAGCCGGTGGTCACGAAAACCTCGTCAGGGCCGACCTCGATGTGCTGCGCGGCAAGATGGTCGACGAGCGCCGTTCTCAGCGCCGGGAAACCCTCGGTGCGAGTGTACTGCAGCGCTTCCGTGCCGTAGTGGTCCATGGCCTGCCGGTACAGCTCGTCGATGAACTCCGTGGGAAAGGCGTCCGGGGAGGGCATCCCGCCGCCGAGTGAGATAATGTCGGGTCTTGCTGCGAGCTTGAGAATCTCTCTGATGGCGCTCGAACCCATGTTGCGGGTGCGGCCCGCAAGAATCGTGTCATGTTGCATTTCCTATCCTCTCCACCCTCCACTCTAACATGAGCCCGCGTATTGCGCATCCGTCCGGTGTGCCGGATTGCGGTCGGTACCGGTCCGGGGGTATACTCACCGGACCATGACGATAGAGCTCATCCTCTTTTCCTCGCCCCTTCATCCGGGCTTTGACCTGGCGACGGCCCACCGCGAGCTGTTTGCAAGCATCTCGGCCGATCACGATATTCGATTCACCGAGCCGACGGAGCTCCGCACGAACGCCACCGCCACCGCCCCCACCGCCGCCGATGCGACGGCGGACCTTCGGGTCGTCTTCATCGCCTCAGGCGGCACGGAGAATCAGTTCGTCGATACCTGGGACCGGCTGCCGCGACCGGTCTATCTCCTCACCGACGGCAAGCACAATTCCCTTGCCGCTTCCCTCGAGATCAGCGCCTGGGTGCGCAGTCAGGGCGTCCGCTGCGAAATCCTGCACGGCGAGCCGCACGAGGTCTCCCTGCGGCTCGCGGACCTCGCGGCGGTGGAGCGGGCGCTCGGAGTCCTTTCCTCGAGCAGGATGGGCTTCATCGGTGCCCCCTCTGACTGGCTCATCGCGAGCTCGGTTGACCGTGATGTGCTCCGCGACCGCTTCGGTGCCGAGACCGAGGACGTCGACCTGGAGGATCTGTACCGCTACATAGACGATGTGGATGCGGACGAATCGCGGTCGGTGGCCGCAGATCTTCGCTCGCGCAGCAGTGCAGTCGTCGAGCCGGACGACGAGGCGCTCGAGCCGGACGACGAGGCGCTCGAGCAGGCCGCGGCGATCTACCTCGGCCTGAA
>CAZVXU010000030.1:16026-20073 GCA_964631585.1 uncultured Spirochaetaceae bacterium
TCGAGCCGGACGACGAGGCGCTCGAGCAGGCCGCGGCGATCTACCTCGGCCTGAAGCAGCTCATAGAAGATCGGGGCATGACCGCCGTTACGGTGCGCTGCTTCGACCTCGTCACCCGGTATCACAACACGGGCTGTCTCGCGCTTGCGCTGCTCAACGACGAAGGAATCATGGCCGGCTGCGAGGGCGATCAACAGGCGCTGTTCACCGTGGTCGTAGCGCATGCGCTGACCGGCGAGATTCCCTTTCTCGCCAACCCGGCGGCGCTCGATACGTCGGAGAACGCCGTGGAGATCGCGCACTGCATGGTGGCCACTCGGGTGGTGGGGTCCTTCCGGCTTCGAAGTCACTTCGAAACCGGTATCGGCGTGGCCATCGAGGGGAATTACGAGGATGGCGACCTTACCATCATGCGAATCGGCGCTCGAGATCTGTCCCGGGCCTGGGTGTCGGAGGCCGAGCCGGAGACCGCCGAGCATTCCGAGGAGCGGTGTCGCACACAGCTTCGACTGAAACTGGACCGTGACGTGCGCTACTTTCTCGACGGAGCCGTCGCCAATCACCATGTGGCCGTACGCGGTCGCTGGGCCGATCGCTTCGATGCCTTTTTCGCCCGCACGGGCATCGAAGCCTGATCCGGAGCACCCCTGCGGCCCCGGCACCGCTGTAACCCGGGCGTCCATGCAATCTGCAACAGTCGGCACGCCCCGCCCGTGGCAGTCTGCAAGAATAATGAGACATGCCCGGTTCTTCCGAAGTTCCTAAGTTCCTCCCCGAAGAACACTTATCGGAAAAGTAGCGGCGTGGCACGCCGTTTGCATTCCATTTTGTGATTCAGCTTTTTCACCCCGTTACGAGGAGGAGATATCATGATAGAGCACACCCGAAATCCATCCCTGGAGCCACACGCCTCCTGCGTGTTCGGACCCGTTCAGTCGCGACGACTCGGCCGCGTGATCTGCGTCGGGCTCGTGCCCCACAAAGTCTGTACCTTCGACTGTATCTACTGCGAGCGCGGTCCCACCACCCGGAAGACCATCATGCGTGACATGTACTGTGATTTCCCGGCCGTTGTCGCGGAGATCAGAGGACTGCTCCATCTCGAGCCCGACTATATCGCGCTGACCGGCGCCGGTGAGCCTCTCATACAGGGGCAGGTCAATCAGCTCATGCAGCTCATCCGCACCGTCACCGACGTCCCGATTGCGGTGATGTCGAACGGCGGACTGTTCTGGCGGGCGGACGTGCGTGCCGAGCTCATGGACGCGGACATCGTGCTTCCGTCGCTGGACGCCGGTGACAAGGCCACGTTGCAGATGATCAACCGACCCCATGCACGAATTACCGTCGACGACATGATCGACGGGTTGATCCGCTTCCGACGTCGTTTCAAAGACCGCCCGATATGGATGCGTACGACGCTCGTCGGGGGAGTAAACGACTCTCCACAGAGCCTCGACCGCATCAGACGCGCCGTCCGGCGGATCGGGCCGGACCGCCTGCAGATCCGAACGGCCGTGGCGCCGTCGATGGAGAACAGCCGCGCGATATCCCCGGAGCGTCTCGAGAGGATCATGGAGTACTTCGGCGAGAATGCGGAGATCATCGATGAGGCGGCAACCGCCGAACGAAGTCGCGGGTTCAGGGCTCTTGCCGCCGTCGCCGGGTAACCTGCATCGACAGATCGGGGGGAGCTGCTGCATAATACTGTGTCATGGATAGACAGGCATACCGTTCAGAGCTCTCCGATTACTACGTGAGCAAGCACCCGAGCTCCCGCGAGCACTACGAGTGGGCAAGCGGCGTGCTGCTCGGTGGCGGCAGTCACAACCTGCGGCTCTTCCCGCCGTTTCCCTTCTATCTCGCGGACGCACGGGGCGCCACCATAACGGATATCGACGGGAACACCTATGTCGATTTCTGGCAGGGGCATTTCGCGAACGTGCTCGGGCACAACCCTCAGGTCTTGCTCGATATCATGCGGAAGGAATTCGACGCCGACCGCGGACTCATAAGCGGATTCCCTACCCGCCAGCAGGCCGAGCTTGCCGAGCTGATTCGGGCCCGCGTGGATGCCGAGCGCGTGCGCTTCACCACGAGCGGTGCGCTGGCCACGATGAACGCCATTCTGCTCGCGCGCGCCTACACCGGTCGACGAATCGTGGTGAAGATTGCCGGGGGCTGGCACGGTGGGCAGCCGTTCGCGCTCAAAGGCGTGCACACCTACGAAGACGGCCTCGGCGCGATGGAGTCGGCGGGGCTGCCCGAGTGCTCGAACGCGGACGTAGTTGTCACGCGCTTCAACGACATCGAGGACCTGGAGCGGGTCTTTGAAGCACATGGCTCGGAGATTGCCTGCTTCATCACCGAGCCCATGGTGGGGAGCGGTGGGTTGATATTCGCCGACCCCGCATACCTCAGGCGGGCGCAGGAGCTCACGAAAGAATACGGTGCGCTTCTCATCCTCGATGAGGTCATTACGGGATTCCGGCTCCACGCCGGTCCGCTGCAGGCACTCTACCGCGTCAAGCCCGACCTCACCGTATTCGGCAAGGCCATCGGCGGCGGCATGCCGGTTGCCGCGGTTGCCGGCCGCGAGGACGTGATGTCGCTCGCCGCCCCGGGTGCGCCGCATGACCGCGCCGTGAAGTTCGACGGCGGCACCTTTAGCGCTCATCCGGCTGCGATGACTGCCGGTGTCGTATTTCTCCGCTACCTGATCGAGCACGAGGACGAGGTCTACCCCTACATCGGCCGTCTCGGCCGCATCGCGCGGGAGGGTATCGAGGAGCGGCTCGCCGCCTACGGAATTAACGCCCGTTGCGGCGGAGACGCGGGCCCGGTGAGCGAGAACAGCTCCCTGGTGGCGGTGCACGTGCTGACCGACGGTGCCGACTCGGTGCGCTGCCCGGATCAGGTCTATGATCCGGCACGAAACGACATGGAGCTGCGGGACGAGATCCTCAAGCTCGCCATGCTCAAGGAGGGCTTTCACGTCGTCCACGGCTACGGCGGGATCAGTTTTGCGCATACCGAGGAGCAGATTCAGGAATCGCTCGATGCCTTCGAGCGGATTGCGAAGCGGCTCGCGGAGTAGCGCACCATGGTCGAGCTTCCGCCACCTGGTTATACTTTCTAGTGGAGGCGATCATGAAGCGCATGCCGCTTATTCTCGTTCTTATCGCAGTCATCGCTGCGGCGGCGGCCGGTCAGGATGACCGTGCCGACGAGCGACGCACGATGGTAGAGCGTCATATCGCGAACGAGGGCATCGGCGACGAGGGGGTCCTCGAGGCCATGCGCGCCGTGCCCCGGCACGAGTTCGTGCCGAGCGAGCGCAGGGGGCGCGCGTACGCGAACCGGCCCCTTCCGATCGGGCACGGGCAGACGATCTCCCAGCCCTACGTCGTTGCCTACATGACCGAAGTGCTCGAGCTCGCTGAAGATGACCGCGTACTCGAGGTCGGTACCGGCAGCGGCTATCAGGCCGCGGTTCTCGCCGAGATCGTGAACGCCGTGTACACCATCGAGATCATCGAGGCGCTTGCTCGAACCGCGCGTCGCCGTCTCGAGCGGCTCGAGTACGACAACGTAGAGGTCAAACAGGGCGACGGGTACTTCGGCCGCCCCGAGCACGCGCCATTCGATGCAATCATCGTGACGGCGGCAGCCGGCCACATTCCTTCGCCGCTGGTCGAACAGCTCCGGCCCGGCGGCCGCATGGTAATCCCCGTGGGCCCCGTCTACGCGGTACAGAATCTCATTCTGGTAACCAGAGATGATTCCGGCGAGGTCAGGACCGAGCAGCTCCTGCCCGTGCGGTTTGTGCCGATGACCGGTCGCGCACAGGAACGATGAGGGCCCGAATCGCTCCGGCCGCCGGCGCGGTTTTTCTGGTCTCGGCGCTCGTCCTCGGGCTGCAGATTGCGTTCATCCGGGTGCTTTCCCTCGATACCTACCATCATTTCACCTATCTGGTGATAAGCACGGCATTGCTCGGCTTCGGCGCGAGCGGTACCGTCCTGAGCATTGCGCGCGGATGGATCA
>CAZVXU010000031.1:0-5066 GCA_964631585.1 uncultured Spirochaetaceae bacterium
CGAGCGGGTGCGCGAGGAATCCCTCGTTTAGAGAGGCGCCGCCGTGGCCAAGCGCCCCCTGCTGTCGCTGCTGCAACAAACATATCCCGACGAAAAGAAGGAAGAGCTCTTTGCACGCGTACTCTGTGGCGAGGTCATGGTCGACGGCGAGCGTGTAAAGGACCCGAAGCGTCCCGTCGCGCCGACAGCAGAGATCATGCTCGCCGGTCGCGGCTTCGTCTCCCGCGGCGGTGAAAAGCTCGATGCCGCGCTTGCCGCCTGGCAGATCCCCGTCGAGGGGAAGGTGTTTCTCGATGCCGGGGCGAGCACCGGCGGTTTTACCGATTGCCTGCTGCAGCGCGGAGCATCCCGGGTCCACGCCGTCGATGTCGGATTCAATCAGCTTGCGTACAGCCTTCGCCGCGATGATCGCGTTATCGTCCATGAATCGACCAACATCACCGAGGTGGGGCACCTCGATCCGCCCGCCGACGCCGCGGTATGTGACCTCAGCTTTCGCTCTCTCGTGGGGGTGTCGGGAAGCCTGTTGGCGCTCACCGTCGAGCGCTGGTTCATCGCCCTGGTGAAGCCCCAGTTCGAGTGGAAGGAGCCGTCCGCGTCCTTCGACGGAGTGGTGCGCCGCCGTGAGGATGCGCTTTCGATCCTCACCGACACCCTCGAGCGCCTCGCGGCGGAGGGTGCCCATGCCCGGCGGCTCATTGCGTCTCCGATTCGCGGACGACGCGGCAATTACGAGTTTCTGGCGCTTTGCAGCGAGACTGCGGGGCCGTCGCCTGACGCGCTCGTCGAAACCCTCGACCAACACGCTCCATGACACCCCCGTCAGCCGAATGTATTGCGGCCGATGGGATCTCCGATGTAAATGCCCTCGCCACCGAGATAGTCCACCCGCTTTCCCTCGATGAGTATCTGTACCCGGTCCACGGTGGGGAACTCCGTGGTCGAGTAGATGATCTGCTGCAGCTGGGCCACGAAGCCCTCCACGCCCATGGGATTGAATCGAAAGGACTCGTTGAAGTTCAGGTAGGCCACCCCGTCCTTCACGGTCGCTGAGATCAGCTGCGTATTCTCGGGGATGAGGTTGAGCAGGCCGAGGTTGAGCTCCTCCGACGTGGGTCCCTTGAGAAGAGCGTTGAGGGTTTGCGTCATCGGGCTGTCAACGTAGCTTACCATTCGTTCTACCTGATGCGGGTAGATCGTGCCGTCCTCGGTCACCCGGATATAGTAGATTCGTGACGTGCGCCGGCGCGGTTGCACCTCGGGTTCGTCGCGTCCCTCGGGCTCGCGGGGAGGTGCCTCGGGTTCCGCGTCAACTTCGGGTTCGTCCCGCGGTTCCCGGCTCGGCTCGGGCTCCACGTCGGCCTGCGGCTGTGGCTCAGGCGGCGGGGTCTCCTCCACCGGCGGCTCCACTGGCTCGAGCTCGAGCTCCGGGTCATCCTCCGGCGAGGGCTGCCTGCCGTCGTTTTCTGTCGCCGGCGCTTGCTCGCCGTCTTCCAGTGTGACTTCCGGCTTGTCGTCGTCGGATAATCCAAGCCGGTCGGAAAGCACCTCCATCAGTCCGGTCGTCTCGAGCACGTTTTCGATGTTCTGCTTGTTGTACAGGAAGACCACCGCAACGAAGAGCACGAAGGCGATCCAGAAGAGAATGCCCACCGATGCGCGTTTCTTCCGTTTAGAGCGTGCCATATCGTTTTCAATTATCGTCCGCAAGGGACCTGCTGTTTACGCTCAAGTGCGCGCCATAAACGCATCGTGCGCCGCCCGATGAATGGTGGTATGCCGTCGGGCAAGTGCGCGATGGTCGGCGGAGTATCCGCCGCCGATCACCCCGGCCACCGGTATCCCGCGACGCAGGCAATGATCCAGCACGTAGGCGTCTCGCCGGGCGAGTCCCCGGTCGGTCATCTCGAGCCTGCCGAGGCGATCCGCTGCATGCGGGTCGACTCCGGCGTCGTAGAGCACGATGTCCGGTCGCAGGGCATCGAGGAGGTCGGGGAGATGGTCGGCAAGGACCCGCAGATACTCCTCATCGTCGAGGCCGTCATCGAGCTCCACATCGAGGTCGCTCGTCTGCTTGTGAAAGGGAAAGTTCTTACCCGAATGCATGGAGAAGGTGAAGACTGCCGGGTCGTCGGAGAATGCGCGAGCGGTGCCGTCGCCCTGGTGGACATCGAGATCGACAATGAGTACCCGGTCAACGGTGCCGTCGCTGGTCAGCCGCTTGGCGGCTACCGCGAGATCGTTGAAGATGCAGAATCCGGACCCGAAATCGGGGTGCGCATGATGGGTTCCTCCGGCGGTATTGCAGGCGACGCCGTAGCTCAGTGCCAGACGAGCTGCGAGTAGCGTTCCCGCCACCGCGGCCCGGGTGCGCTCGACGAGCTCCTCGCTCCACGGCAGCCCGATGCGCCGCATCGCCTTCGGATCGAGGCCGCCGGCGGCGAATGCATCTATGTAGCCGAACTCATGCACAAGCGATAGAAGCTCGCGCGAGGCGGGCTCGGGTCGGAACACGGATCCTTCCTCGGCAATACCGTCCTCGACGAGGATCTCATATATCATGCGGAACTTGGGCATCGGGAATCGATGTCCCTCGGGGAAGGGAGTGGTGTAGAGAGGGTAGTAGACAAGCGGCAGTGCCATGGGAGCGTAATATATCGATACGGGCGCATCGCGACCAGCGTTCACATGTTTGACACCGTCTCATGAATCGCCCTATAGTTGAGGCGCAATGCAGGAGTTCCACGGTATCTCGGCCTCACCCGGTATTGCTATCGGACCGGCCTTTGTGTACCTCGAAGATAACCCACGCGTGCCCAAGTACGAGGTAGCCTTTGAGGACCTCGCGAGTGAGCTCGAGCGGTTCCGGACCGCGGTCCGGCGCGCCGGCGAGGAGCTCGAAGCGCTCCGCGAGCAGGCCGCCGAGACCGAGAGGGGCCGGAATAACGCGGGCTTCCTCGATGCCCATCTCATGATGCTCGAAGACCCGGAGTTCCACTCGAATGTGGAACAGCGGCTGAACGAAGAGCAGATGAACGTCGAGTGGATCCTCTACCAGGCGATACAGGAGCTCATCGATCGCCTCGGGTCCACCGAAGACGACTACCTGCGCGAGCGCACCGCAGACATCCGCGACGTATCCAAGCGGGTGCTCAACCATCTCATGCATCGCGAGCGCATCTCACTTGCCGACATCGACACCGACGTCATCCTCGTTGCCCATGACCTCCTTCCGAGCGACGCGGTCGCGATGAATAAGCGCGCTATCCAGGGCATCGTCACCGACGCCGGGGGCAAGACCTCACACACGGCCATCCTCGCGCGCTCATTCGAAATCCCCGCGGTGCTCGGGTTGTCATCCATCAGCCAGGAGGTCGGATACGGCCGGACCGTCATCGTGGACGGAAACCGCGGTCGCGTCGTCGTCGACCCCGACGAAGAGACCTATAACGAGTATCTGCGCGTGCAGCAGGAGTGGCGCCGTCACGAGATACAGCTCATGGACCTCAATGAGCTTCCGGCAGAAACGAGCGACGGCAAGCTCATCCAGCTCATGGCCAACATCGAGGTCCCCGAAGAGGTCGATGCGGTGCTCACCCACGGAACCGACGGCATCGGTCTGTACCGTTCGGAGTTCCTCTTCCTCAGGCCGCAGGGCCTTCCCAGTGAGGATGAACAGTATGAGGCCTACTCGCACGTGCTGAAGGCCATCGATCACAAGCCGGTGACGATTCGAACCCTCGACGTGGGGGGTGACAAAGTCGTGCCCGAGCTCGGCGGCTTCGCCGAGAGAAATCCCATCCTCGGATGGAGGGCCATCCGCTTCTGCCTCGCGCGTCCGGATCTTTTCAAGCAGCAGCTTCGAGCCCTTCTGCGGGCATCGGTGCACGGCCGGCTTCGCATCATGTTCCCCATGATCTCGGGAGTCGAAGAGCTGAACCAGGCCCTCGAGGTTCTCGAGGAGGTCAAGGCTGATCTGCGGGACAAGGGCGTACCGTTCGACGAGAGCGTACCGGTGGGGCTCATGATCGAGGTGCCGTCCGCCGCTATGACCGCCGACATCCTGGCCCGGCGAGCCGACTTCTTTTCCATCGGAACCAACGATCTCATCCAATATACGGTAGCCGTTGATCGCGGGAACGAGCGCATCGCCTATCTCTACGAGCCGTTCCACCCGGGTGTGCTTCGGCTGCTGCGCATGGTCATTGAAAGCGCCCACGGTTCCGGCATTTCGGTGGGCATGTGCGGCGAGATGGCCGGCGACCCGCTGGCCACCATCGTGCTGCTCGGCCTCGGACTCGACGAGTACAGCATGAGCGCATCGGTGGTGCCGGAGGTCAAGCGCATCATACGCTCCACCTCGATGGCCGAGGCGCAGGAAATCGTGGGAACCGTCATGGACATGAAGTCCTACGACGAGGTCGACCGGTACGTGCAGAACCTCATGGAGCGTCGATTTGACGTCTCGGTCTACTGATCCCACAGTCGCCGTCGTCGGGCGACCGAACGTCGGCAAGTCCACACTCTTCAACCGACTCATTCGCAAGCGCAGGGCCATAACCGACCCCACGCCCGGTGTCACCCGGGATGCCGTGGAGGCCGACTGGATGGTGGAGGGGCGCCGCGTGCGGCTGCTCGACACCGGCGGGTACACCGAGAGCAGCGAGCGCTTCGACCCCATCGTTGCGCAGCGCAGCCTCGAGGCCGCCTTCATCGCCGACGTCATTGTACTGGTGATGGACGTCACCATGGTGGCGCCCGAAGACGAGAGCTACATGGAGCAGCTGGCACCGGTGCGTGACCGCGTCGTGCTTGCCGTGAACAAGGTCGACAACGAGGCCCGCGAGCACGAGGCGTGGAACTTCTACCGCTACGGCTTCGCGGATGTCGTTCCGGTCTCTGCCGAGCACGGGCGGAACGTCGACGCCCTCGTCGAGGTCGTCCTGCGGCGGCTCGAGGAGCTCGAGGCAGGCGACGCGGCTGAAGCTGCGGCCGGCCGCACCGCCGACGCCCCTGAAACCGCCCCGGGTGAGACCGGCGCCGAGAGTGGGGGCGCCGCGGGTGAG
>CAZVXU010000031.1:5166-19957 GCA_964631585.1 uncultured Spirochaetaceae bacterium
CAGCGACACATTCGGGTCGCGGTGATCGGCCAGCCTAACACCGGGAAGTCGACGCTGGTCAACGCGCTCACCGGCTCCGATACCTCCCTAGTATCGGAGATACCGGGAACCACCCGTGACGTGGTGGAGGGCACGTTCGAGTATCGCGGCGTGGCCTATGAGCTCCTCGACACCGCCGGAATCAGGCGCAAGCAGAGCGTCACCGAGAACGTCGAGTACTACTCGGTAAACAGGGCCATTGGCTCCATCGCAGAAGCCGACGTCGTGCTGCTTCTCGTCGACGCGGAAAAAGGTCTCTCCGATCAGGATAAGAAAATTGCCCGCCTCATCGTCGAGCGGGGCCGCGGGCTGCTGCTCGTGCTGAACAAGTGGGACCTCATGGAGGGCATCACCAATGCCCTCAACGCGGTCAGCGATCGCATCAGGTTCGTCTTTCCCATTCTCTCATTCGCTCCGATCATGCCGGTTTCGGCGGCCGAGAAAACGGGCTTCAACAAGCTTCTTGATACCACATACCGTGTCTACACCCAGCTGCAGAAGCGTATCGGCACCGGCGAGCTCAATCGGGCACTTGCAGCCTGGACGGAGCTGACCCCGCCGCCCTACGTCCACGGCAAGCGGGTGAAGCTGCACTACATCACGCAGGTCAGCGCGCATCCGGTGGTCTTCGTGCTGTTCGTGAGCAGGGCGCGGGGCTTCCCCGGTTCCTACCAGGGGTACATCGTGAATCGCATCCGTGAGGACTTCGGCTTCACCGATGTGCCGGTCCGACTGGATCTCAGGGAGTCGCGCAGCGGCGGATCCGCATGAGTCGCTTCCTTATCGGCCAGGTTTGTAACGCGCTCGGGGTCCGGGCCCACGTGCTGCGCTACTGGGAGCGCCACGTGGAGCTTTTGAGCCCGGCCAAAGACCGCTCGGGCCGGCGGATGTACACCCTCAGAGACGTGCAGCTGCTGTCGCGGCTGAAGCACCTGGTATACACCCGTGGAATGTCGGTTGAAGGGGCCTCGCGGAAGCTGGTAGAGGAGGTGCAGGGCGGTGGACAGAACCGCAAGGCGGCGCTTGACTCCCTGCGAGGTGATCTCTTTCGCGTATCACTCGGGGCGCAGCGCCTCGGCGAGCGCCTCGAGGAAACGGCCGATACCGCGGCCGATCGCGGCGAAATGCGGAGCACGGAGCACGGGGGAGCACTCGCCGCCGGGTTGCCGCAGATAGTGCTCGATGTCGCGCGACGTTCGGGGGCGGGACCGGGTGAACCCGCCCGGCAGGGCGATGCCGCCGGCGACGGGATAGTCCGCGCTGCTCGGCACTCCGGGGCCGACGCGGACGGGGGCGGGGACAGGGAGCCGGGCGGCGCCGCGGACCGAGGCGGCACCACAGACCCGGGAGGGGACAAAGACTTCGCCGCCGCCCGCAGCCTGCTTCGACGCGCACCACTGCTCGTTTTCAGTCCCGCGCCGCCTTTCGGCGATACCGTCGAGCGCTACCCCGGCCTTCTGCCGCTTCTCGGACGCGGCGGGGAAACGGTGCTCGACCGCATCGGCCGGCGGCTCTCCGCGCTCGGGCGCGATTTCGGGCACGAGCCCCTGTGGATCATCGGGGCGTCGAAACCGGTTCTGTCCGCGCTGCGGGGTCATGTTGCGAGGCGCGGTTTCTACGGGCTCTCGCCCGGACGGGTCCAGGTCTCCGCGGAGCCGCGGCTGCCGGACCACACGGCCGCGGACGGCTCGCAGCCGACGTATGAGCTCATGCTCATCGTTCCCGTCACAAACGCCCTGCCGCTGATTCCCGACCTCGAGTTCATATCGCGGCACCTCGATTCCGGGGCCGGGGTGTCGGTGAAGGCCGCAGGTGTCTCGAGTGCCGACGGGCCCGCGGAACCGACGGGGGAGGCCATAGTCTCGACAGGGTTGTATGCGGCGGTGCCGCGGGATATACCGGGGGAGGATATACCGGGGGTGGTAAGGAGATTCCGCGGAGAAGACGATATAATAGAGGGTGAGGCGACGCGCGGTCGTTTCGGGATGGAGCGACTTCTCGCGGCTGCGGACATCGGGCTGGTCTTCGAGATAGATGCCGGGGCCGAGGTCGCCTCTCTGCGGTCTCCCGCCGACTGGGACACCTGCTCGCATCAGGTGCGCGAGCGATCCTGATCGCCGATACTGAGGAGTAGTGATGGGCGTGCGCACACGGAACAGCCTGATTCTCATGTTCCTCACCGCCTCGGCGCTGTGGGCGGCACCGGTTGCCGCGCTGTCGTTCGAAGGAGCTCCCGCGCCGCGAATTCCGGAGAACTCCGACGTGCGCCGCTACCTGCGGCCGCAGGTGATCGCGCCCACCGACGAGGTGCTCTCCGGCGAGCGCGAACAGGTGTTCCGCCATGGCGTGTCGGATACCCGCGTAAAATACGAGGTGCGCACACAGAACGGCTCCTTCTATCTCCTCTTTCTCAATGAGATACCACATGCTCGAGCCGGCGACTCGTTTCCGGTCTACGGTGCCGGCAGCTACGTGATAAAGCGGAGCCTCTCCGACGGCTCCTTTATCCAGGCCAAAATCTTCCTGCAGACCGACCCCGGTTTCTTCGTTCGTCTCTTTCCGAACGGAGCGCGAACCCGTATGGACGTGTTTGTTGCCGGCGACCTTCTCTATAACGACATCGTGATCGCGGCTCCCTTCGAACAACTGCTCTTCTCGCCGGTTTCCCGTCTCATGGATATGACCGATGCCATCGTCGACTGGTCCCTGGTGGTTCCTGAAATCGAAACGAAACGCTATGCAGCGGTCCGGGTCATGAGAGAGCGCGCACGAGACGGTCTCTCCTCGCTCCCCGACGCCGAGGACGGCGCCATGAACGAGGACGGTGAGCTGGTATTCATCGAGAGTCTGGTGCTGCAGGAAGGTCAGCCGGGGTTTAACTGCTCGGGATTCGCGAAGTGGATCTCCGACGGGATTGCAAAGCCGCGCAGCGGCGAATACCTGTCGATAGAGCGTCTGAAGGAGAAACACCTCGACCACCGCGGACATCGCTGGAGCGCCCGCCGGGAGGACGAGAGGGATCCCTACTTTGGCCTCGACTGGTCACGAAACCTCGCGGTTTCACTCCTCGAGCTCGAGCAACCCGGCCGCGACTTCGGGCCGGAGGATGCGGACGTACGCGAAGTGCGTTACGCACGTTACGTGGAGGATGTCGGCTACCCCGTCGATGATATGCGGCGCATCCTCTACATGCTCGCGATCGACGAGCCCGGTCACTTCTACATCGGCTCGGTCAACCAGGAGTTCGGAAGTGATCCGGTACTCAGACAGCACGTTCACGTGGCGGTGTTCTTTCCGTACTTCGACGAGAATGGCCGCTTTCGAGTGACCGTGCTCGAGCGCAACGTCGAAACGGGCCTCGATTCTCTGGGCGAGCGCTACCCCGGATCCTACGTTCATCTCGTCCGCGCCCGGGCAGATGACACGTTTACCCCTCCCGTAATTGAATAATTGCCCGCCGTGAGGTATTTTTGTGCCGTATGAAGCGGTCTCTTCTCGTGGGCTTCTGCATGTTTCTTGCGGTGGCCGCGTTTGCTCAGGAGACTGCCCGTGAGGTCTTCCAGCAAGCGGAATCCAGGTTTCAAAGCGGCGACTATGAGGTCGCCCTCCAGAGATACGAAGCTCTGGTCCGGGATTATCCGTTTTCGGAGTATGTGCCTGACGCGCAGTTCAGACGGGCGGTCGTCATGTATCGCCTCCAACGCTACGAAACTGCACTGAGTCTGCTGCGGCGAGTCGAGGCCCGGTATCGATCCACACGCTTCCTGTCTCTTGTTCCATTCTGGAAGGGCGTCGCACTCTATCGTCTCGGGGAGTACCCCGAGGCCGAGCGCGAGTTGGAGCGTTTTCTCGACAGCAGTGCACGCGAGACTCTGCGCCGCCAGGCGTGGCTCTACCACGCACTGACCATGCTGGCGTCCGATCGGCGGCAGGAAGCCGTTGTCAGCCTCGAAACTCTGTTTTCCGAAATCGACCTCCCCGAGAGCGAGCCGTACGCGCTATCGCTCCTATTGTCCCTCTACATCCGCGACGAGGCCTATCCCGCGGCGGTTTCGCTGTTTGACGAGGTGGATGCTGAGCTTGTCGACGAGCAGTGGCGAAGCAACGCTCGTCTCTACGGCGCGGAAGCACTGCGCGCGGTCGGCCGCGAGGAAGAGGCTCTCGAGATATTCCTCGATCTCACCGACGAGGGGCCGGCGGTTTCGGCGACGGCGTTCCGTCGTGCCTACGAGCTTTCCCAGCGACTCGGAAGGTCGGAGACCGCACGCGAGGTCGTACGCAACGCCGAGCAGTCGCTGTCCGGTCGCACGGACGTTCTCGCGGAGCTCTGGACGCAGGTCGGCACCGAAAGCTACCGCGCGGGACGGGTCGGCGATGCAGAGCTTTACCTCTCCCGGGCATGGGAGCTCGAAGAGGTGGAGGTCCCCGATACCGTTCCCCTCTATCTCGCGGAGATTTACGCCGAGCAGGACCGCATAGGCGACGCGGTGCGAGTTCTCCGGGAGGCACGGGATCGGGGCCTCGGGGAGTACGGCGACCGCATTCTGCTGCGCGAGGGAAATCTCGAGCTCGAGCGCCGTGAGCCGCTGACAGCGGTCGAGACCATTGACGAGTTCCTGGCGCAATACCCGAGCAGTGACTACCGCGCCGAGGGGGAGTACCTACGGGCGTTTTCGCTCTATCGCCTCGGCCGCAATGAGGAGGCGCTCGCCCAGGCACGCGAAACGCTTACCTCCGGACGCGCGGGAGATTACGAGCGGGAGCTGCTCTGGTTGCGTTCGTTGCTGCACAGACGCCTCGGTGAACCGGATGCCGCGGTGCAGAGCCTGCGCGAGTACCTCACGGTGGCGAGGGACGACGTCGACGCCCGGCTCGAGCTGGTCAAGCTGCTCTTTGAGCAGGGTCGCTATGACGAGGCCATACGGCAGTCCGACGAGCTTCTCGAGGACGCCGATTTTCTGGAGCGCGAGGAGCCGGGAAGCTACGTTCAACTGCGGTACGTCGAAGGGCTGTCTCACGTCGCCCTCAAGGAGTACGGGGCTGCGCTGTCCGCGCTCGACGAGCTGCCGCGAGAGCCGGTCGTCTACGAGGCGCTCGCCGATGACGGAGGAGACCTTCTCGTCATGCATCCCTACGCCCTGTATTATCAGGGATGGGCGAACTACCGACTCTCACGCTACGAGGAGGCGGAGGGCTACTTCTCCGGGCTCCTCTCTTACGATGATGACCACGAGTTTGCCCCGCGTGCTGCCTACCTCGCCGGATGGAGCGCCTTCAACCGCGGTGCGCAGGATGCGGCAGCCGGATTCCTCCGCCGCGCGGTCTCCCTCGCCGAGAGCGAAGAGGTACGTGCCGAGGCAACCCTCCTCCTCGGCCGAAGTCTGAAGGCAGTAGGCGCCTACGCGGAGGCCGACGCGCGGTTCCGAAACATCTTTGCCGACGCCCCACGCTCGGACCTCGCCGACGATGCTCTGTTCGAGTACGCCGAGGGACTCGAGCGCCGTGGACGCACGGACGAGGCGGTGGAGCGATACCGGGTGCTCTTCGAGCGGTATCCGGAGAGTCCCCTCGCAGAGGAGGGCATGTATCGACGTGCCGAGGTTCTCTTTCAGGAGGGGCGTTTCGCCGCGGCTCGACAGGCCTTCTTTGAATACAGAGCGAACTATCCCGACGGATCTCTTATCGCATCGGCCCTCTACTGGGGCGGGGTGAGCGCGTACGAGATCGGTGAGGTCTCGGGCGCCCTGCTGCTGTGGGAGACTCTCATCGAGGATCACCGAGAGAGCGCGTTCAGAGCCGACGCGATGCAGCGTGCAGCCGAGGTTTACAGTGACCGCGGGGATTACCGGCGCGCGCTCAATCTCTACAGCCGGCTCGTTGCGACCTACCCCCGGCAGGCCGAGGCAGTCGGCGCAGCCGATCGTATCGATGAGCTTCTGCTGCGCATCGGCGGTCTCTCCGAGCGCGAGGCCCGGCTCTGGGTCCGCATCGAGCAAAACGACCGATCGCAGACCGCCGCCGGTCGCCGGGCCATCCTGGACGCCGCGCGGCTTTCCATTCGAGAGGGCAGCTCCGGGGTCGATCGCGAGAACCTCATCGTTCCGCTCCTGCGGGCGACGGCGGGGAAGGAAGACGAGGATCCCGCTGCCGCCGCGGAAGCCTATATGCTGCTCGGCGAGTACCACCTGCGCCAGTCGCGGCCGCGGGAGGCCCGGGAGGCATTTCTCAACGCGGCGGCGGCTGATCCTTCCGATCGCAACCGCACCGCCGAGGCACTGTATCGGGCAACCGAGGCGAGCGTACTCGCCGATCGTGTGGCTGAGGCACAAAGCATCGTTGATCGACTGGAGTCGAGCTTCCCGCAGTCCGAATGGACCGCGGAGGCGCGCCGACTCATCGAGGAGGCGCGATGATGATGCGACCGATATCCCGATTCGCGGAGTCCGCCGTATTTGCAATTATCCTGAGTCTCGGCCTTGCCGTACCGCTGCTCGCTCAGGACGAGCGCGGCGAGGCGAGACCCGGCCCCGAGGCGCCCGACGATACCGAGATCAAGCTTCCAGAGCTCCTGCTGCAGGTGGAAGAGGCGGAGCTCGAGCGGGTGCGGGCTGAGCTTCCCGAGACAGCCGAGGCCCGGCTCGGGGAGGTCGGCATCCCGCTTCCTACAGAGAGCGAGCTCGCCATTTCGCCCGCTGCCTTCGAGGTTCCCGGGCTCGACGAGGGCGCGGCCGTTGCGACGGACGCGGGATCGGGCGTGTCTCTGTATAGCGACGCGGTGCTTGGCCTCGGATCGATGAACCAGATCCTCGGTTCGCTCTCGCTCTACCGGCTCGGGGACCAGCCCCGGTTCCGGCTGCAGTTTTCCCACGACGGGCGCGACGGATACAGCTTTGAGGAGCCGGGAACCGGTTATTTCGATCGGACCGAGGAGCTCTCAGGCTGGATCGAGGGCGGGGAGCGCACGACGGCGCGCTTCGAGGGCGGATTTATCGAGCACGAGCGCGGCCTGCAGGGGCAGCCCACCTTCTTCTCGACGAAATCACGTTTTCTCGATGCGAAGGTGGAGCTCGATACGCCCTTCGGAGATCGCTACCGTTTCTCACCCCGCCTGCAGGGAGGCTACGCGGAGCGGCTGCGCACGGTCACCGACGAGTCGCAGGCGCCGGCAGGCGCCGAGAGCTTCGTGAATCCGGGCGCACGTGTGGTCGTGGAAACGACACCGGGCACCTTCTACGCGGATGCGCAGTATCTGCTGCGGTACCTCGATGACGACGAAGACGGCATCGCCCAGGGGCTCGGCCTCTCCCTCGGCGCGGATCTCCTGCTCGGGCGGCAGGTCTCGGCGGGTGCCGAGGTCGGCGTACTGTGGCCCTTCGAGGATTACGTCTACGTCCCCTTCTCGCTGCGGCTCAGCGCAACCCCCGCGGAGTCGCTCACCCTGAGCCTCGGCGGCGGCATGGAGGCCGCTCCGGTGCGCTTCAGCGAGCGCTGGCAGGAGACGCCCACCTTTGCGACGACCGCAAACGACGGGGATGTCCCGGGATGGTACGAGGAGTGGTACGCCACGGCGGGGCTGCTCATAGACGTGCCGGATGCCCCGCTGAGTGCGGAGGTGAGCGGCCGTGCGGCCTGGAAGCGCAACGTACCGGATCTTCTCGGCTACCTTCCCGCCGCCGGCGAGACCGCCTACACGCTCGAAGATCGCCTCTCGGTGACGCCGGAGGCGAGTATGAGATGGGATTTCTCCCCGGTGGGCATCGAGGCCGGCTGGCAGTCGTTTCTGCTCGAGCGGGCCGAGATCGATCCCCTTCACGCCGGCCGGCTGGCAGTGGATATCCGCAACGCCGATGAGACGCTCGGAGCGCGGGGCGACCTCCGCGCGGAGCTCTATGAAAATATGGAGATGCCCCAGCTGGACCTCTCGGCCTACATAGATGTGAGCGAGGCTGTTCGTATATCGACGGATGTGCTCGACGTACTCTCGCCCCTGATGCCGGACGGCCGCGCCCGCATCGGCGGCGAGGCAACCGAGGCTTTTCCCTTCGTCGAGCCCGGATTCCGGGTTGTGATCAAGACACGAGTTTCTCTCTGATAGTAAGGAGCTGTACCTATGCTGACCCTGTTGGACCGAGGAGGACTGATCCTCGTACTGATTCTGGTTCTTTCCGTCATCGCGGTGGTGATCATCGTCGAGCGGCTGCTGTTTTTCCGCCGCATCCGCGGAGACGAAGACACGATCATCCAGCGCCTCCGCTCCACCCTGGAGAAGGGCCACTATGACGAGGCGCTGAGCATCTGCGAAAACAACCCCAGCCCGGTGGCTAACCTCATGAAAGTGGGGATCGAGAAACGCGATCACTCTCAGGAGACCATCAAGGCGGCTATTACCGACGCTGCGAACCTCGAAATTCCGCGGATGGAGCGCTACCTCTCCTTCCTCGGGACCATCGCGCATATCTCGCCGCTGCTCGGCCTGCTCGGCACCGTTACCGGCAACATTCGTGCCTTCGGCGTGCTCGGGGATTTTGCGGCCGCCGGGGGAAACCCCGCGCTGCTCGCGCAGGGCATCTCCGAGGCCCTCGTTACCACGGCGGCGGGACTGATCGTGGCAATTCCGGCGATCATCTTCTACAACGCACTCGTGAGCAAGGTGAACCATCGCATCATTCAGCTGGAGAACCGCGTTACTGAGATGGTCTTCCTTCTGAAGGGGGAGCGCGATGCAGTTTAGGCGGCGGCTCAAGCCGGAGGCCCAGGTTGATCTGATTCCGATGATCGACGTGATCTTCCAGCTTGTGGTCTTCTTCATGGTGTCGAGCACCTTCATTACCACACCAGGCATTGCGCTCGACCTGCCCTCGTCGTCTTCGTCCGAGCCGGTTACGATGAACCGTCTCGTGGTTACGGTCGTGGGGCCTGAGGAGGTCTATCTCAATCGCGAGCAGTATGCGCTCGAGGACCTCGACGAAGCTCTCTCGTCGCATGCTGAGGAGATACCGGCGGAGGAGGAACGGGGTGGCGTGCGGAGTGTCGTCATCGAGGCCGATCGCAACGTAACGTATGAGCTCATGGTTACGGTGCTCGACATGCTGCGAAACAACGGATTCCGGGCGGTGAACCTCAGCACGCTTCAGGAGCAGAGCGGGCAGGGCGAATGATTACGCAGGAGAAGGAGCGGCTCTGGCTGGCCCTCGCGGTCAGCCTGGTCATTCACGCAGTCGCATTTCTCATCGTTCAGTTCGGCGATTGGCGGGTTGCCCCCATGCCGGAGTTCTCCGGTCCGCTCTACGTGGAGATGGAGCCGATCGAAGAAGAGCCGGAGCCGGAGGAGGGCATCGCGCAGGCCCGGACTCAGCCGGAGCCGCGGGCCGAGGAGCCCGCCCCCGAGGAGCTTGCGGAAGAACCGCCGGCCGCGGAGCCGCCCGCCGGCGCCGAGCCCGAAGCGGCGCAACCGGCGCCGGCAGCAGGGCCGAGCGGAGCGGATCCCCTCGCCGGTGAGCGTCAAACCGAAGACTTCGACGTCTTCGGGCGCGAGGATCGGCCGGGAGCCCGCACCGCGCCGCCCGAGTCCGACGAAAGGCCCCAGCTGCGCCCCGCGGCGGATGCCACCGCGGCGGAAGCAGAGCTCCCCGACTGGGCCACTGCACCACGAGAGTCCGTGGAGGAGGCCGGCATATCCACCGAGGGCGTCAGCGAGGACGAGGTGCAGGACCTCGCCGAGAAGGTAGCCACCGATCCCGTTTTCCGCCGCAGACTGCAGGACGTGACCGCAGCCCTCGAGCGACGCACGAGCGACGGTACGGCAACCGACCGGGCACCACGCGAGGGCCCGGATACCGGCCCGCAACAGGAGCCGACCTCCGATGACAGCACTCCCGGCGACAGCCGCTTCGAGTGGGTGGGCACCGGCAACCGGCAGCTTACGAACCCGCCGGCCGTACCACAGGATTTCTTCAGCTCGGCGGACTTCGGCGGGTCGGTACCTGCCGAGGCGAGCTTCGTGGTGGTCTTCGAAGTCGACCAGCGTGGAAAGGTCGTGCCCGGATCGGTGATTTTCCAGCAGGGCTCGGGCTACGTGATCGCGAAGGAGAAGCTCCGCGGGCGTATCCGGGGGTGGTCCTTCGAGCAGACCGCCCCGAACGCTGATATCGCGACCGGAATCTTTACGCTGGTGGTCCAGCGGGAAGACGTTCCGTAGCCTATGCAACTGCGTGCGATCGCCTTCGATGTCGACGGAACACTGTACCCGAACGCGGCGATGTACCTCGCCTCCGTGCCCTTCTTTCTCTCCCGCCCCCGGCTCATGCTGGGCTTCCGCCGTGTGCGCCGCGCAATCCGCCGGGTGCGGCCGATCGAGGACTTCTACGACCTGCAGGCTCGAATGCTCGCTCAGGAGCTCGGAGTGGGCCCCGAAGACGCGAGAACCTGGATAAACCGGCGAATCTACCGCGGCGCGGAGCGCGTGCTCAGTGTGGTCCCACGCTTCCCCCACGTGCGGGAGACCGTGGAGCAGCTCCGGGAGGCCGGGGTCAGGGTCGGCCTCTTGAGTGACTTTCCGCTCGGCGAGAAGTTGCGCCGTCTCGGGCTCGAGGGCCTCTGGGACGTCATGGTCGAGGCCGAGCAGGTCGGGTATCTCAAGCCGCACCCCGAGCCCTTTCGGGCGGTGCTCGACGCTCTCGGTAACGAGGCGGCGGAAACCCTCTACGTCGGCAACAACTACGCCTACGACGTCCTCGGCGCGGGGGCCGTGGGCATGCGCACCGCTCACCTTACCTCACGCCCACACCGGGCCTCCGGGGCGGATTTGTCCTTTTTTCGGTATCGGACGCTGGCCTCATGGGTCCTGGACGGCGAAATCCGTCAAGAAAATCGCCGGTTATGATGTGCAGTATGTCCAGATGTCGTATATAATAGCGTAGAGAACATATAACTGGGAGTGGGAACGTATGGTATTCTCGGCCGGAAATGTCATCGTCCTATTAATTGTTCTTGTAATCCTCGCGATCTACCGGCAACTGGACCGCAACAACCGATCTCTGGAAAAGGTGAAGCGGTACGCAGAGCGCGTCCAGTCCGACCTCGACTCAATCGTCGAGGAGAAAGCGACGCAGATCAAGGACATGGGTATCGAGCTGGAGGTCCATCAGAAGGCCGCCCGCGAGGTGCTGAACCGAATCCAGAGCCTCGAGGACGGGCTCAATGAACGGGCATCGCAGATAGAGCGGATCGGAACGCGCATCGGCGACTACGACACCGCACTCGACGAGTTGATGAAGATGACCTCCCAGGCGGAGGAGAACATCAACCGCATCGGCGAGGAATCCGAGTACATCGACACAGTCGGAAAACGCATCAAATCCTCGCAGGCGCAGCTGCAGGAGCTCGAGGGCCGCATCCCGGAGATCGTCGACGAGTTCGAGGCGCGAAACGTCGAAGCTCTCAAGGATGCCGAGGAGCGTGCCCTTCAGCACGCCGACGACCGCGTCGTGGAGATTCGAAACGACATCGAGTCTGCCGAGCAGCACGTGCGTGGTATCGAGGAGCAGGTGGGCAAGGCCCGTGAGCGCGGCGAGGAGCTCGCCGGGGCCGTCGAGCAGGATATCCGAGGCCTGCATGAAGAGCTGCACGAGACCACCCGGGCGGAAGTCCAGCAGTTCAAAGCGTCGGTCGACCAGTTCGCGTCCCGATTCGCGGAGGTCGAAGCCGACTATCAGGCGCGCCTCGAGAGTGCGGCTGCGCGGGGCGAAAAGCTCGAGCACAGCGCCCTCGAGAAAATCAGGGAACACATCCAGACCCGTTTTCGTGACGTCGGCGCGCAGGTCAAAGAGCTTGCCGCGGGCAACCTTGCGGAGCTGCGCGGGCACGTCCAGGAGTCGGTTCAGGAGATACAGGTAGCTGCCGAGAGCTGGAAGGACGAGCAGAAGCGCGTAGTATCCGGTCTCGGGGAAAGCCTCTCCGATCTCGAAAAGCGCTTCGGAGATCGCATCGGCGAGGTGGAAAAGCTACGAGTCGACTACGCGGAACAGCTGAAGGGCCTCCGCGGGGAGCTCGGCTCCCGCAGGTCGGAGCTCGAGAATGAAATAGCGAAGGTCAGAAGCGAGCTCTCCGAGAAGCTCAGCGGCGCGACCGAAGGCGTCGAGGAGCGAGTGCTCGGCGAGGTGGAAAACCGGCTCTCAGATTACGAGGAGCAGATTTCCTACCGCTTCAACAAACTGGAGCAGGTCAACACCGACCTCGACAAACTCGAGGGCGTGCTCCGCCAGGCCATGGCCGGTACCGAGGAGCGGATCAGGGAAGAGTTTGCGACCTTCAGCCGGGAGCTCGAGGAACGTCGCCAGGAAGACCGGCGCGAGGCCGCTGAGGTCATGGACGGAATCCGCAACGAGATGCAGGATCTCGAGACCGGTATCCAGGACCTCAAGAGCCGTGCATACGATAACGTCTCGGAGAAGCTCCAGGGCTTCGAGGACGATTTCCTGAGTGATCTCAAGAGCCGAAGCATCGCCATGGACCAGAAGCTCGTGGAATGGCAGCAGGGCGTGGATAACCATATCGAGGAGCTTGCCGAGCAGTTCCGCACAGACCGCACCAATATCGAGCAGCAGTACACCGAGGGGCTGCGCACCGGCCTCGCCGATCTGCAGAACCGCTTCTACTCCCAGTTCGAGAAGTTCGAGCAGCAGGTCTCCGACTTCCAGCAGAGCGTCTCGGCTCGCATTCAGAGCTCGGAGGGCCAGATCGAGTCCTTCGAGGAGAGTACCCGACAGGAAGTCGACGAGATGAAGAAGCGCGCCGAGCGCAGCTTCCAGCAGGAGTTCGCGCGCCACTCGGAGCAGGTTTCCGACCAGATCGACCGCTTCGAGAAGGAGCTGCACGGCCGCATACAGCAGCTGCAGGAGCAGGTGGAGGAGGGCACCAACGCCCTGACCGCCTCGGTCGAAAACGCGAAGTCCGATACCGCCGTGTGGCGGGCGCGCGTTGAAAACGACCTCAAGGGCGCCGAGGAGGCCGTAACCGGCCGCGTGTCGGATCTCGAGGATCAGATACGCGAATCCGTGCGAAAGATGCAGAGCGAGTACGAGCAGGAGAAGGAAGAACTCTTCGGAAAGCTCGCCTCCGAGCGGGACACGATGCGGGAGGATCTCGCGACACTGCGGGATCGGGTTTCCTCATTGCGGGCGGACCTCGACACGCAGGTGAAGGGGTCGATGGACGAGTTCCGCAAGCAGTACAACGCCCTCGAGCAGCAGCTTACCGAACGTGCGGGGGAAGTTGCCTCCGAGAGCGAGGAGCGCATCAACGAGTTCAAATCCACGGTCTCCGACGTACGTGAGCAGTTCGACGGTATGCAGAAGAAGCTCTTCGGGCGTATCGACGACGAAGCACGGATCCTCTCAGTGCGGCTCGAAGAGATCGACAAGCGCACCAAGAACTTCGTGGAGCAGACCAAGATCTTCGAGCGGGCCGATTCGCTGAAGATCTCGCTGCAGGAAACGGTGGAGGACCTCAAGGCGGAGCTCTCGAAGGTCGAGGCTCAGCGCGACGAGGCGCAGGAGATACAGGCTCAGTTCGCAAAGATACGAAAGCTCTCGGGCGAGGCCTCCGAGAAAATGACCCGCTTCCTCTCGGAGAAGCGTCGTATCGACGCTCTCGAGGACGACTTCAAGAAGCTCATGGGCATGTCGCAGGCGGTGGAGGTGAAGCTGCAGAATCTCAACGCGACGGACGACACCATTCAGACGGTGCAGGCCAAGCTCCGCGGGCTCGACGACATCGAGAAGCAGGTCGAGGAGCGCTACGATCGCCTCGAAAAGAAGAAGAGTATCGTCGACGTCACCACTCAGGGTGTCGACAAAAACTTCCAGCAGCTCGAAGAGCTCGAGCAACGGCTCGAATCCCTCGATCAGGAGCTGCGGAACCTGCCGCAAGAGATCGGGACCCTCGAGTCGCAGGTGCGGGACCTCTCCGCTCACAAGAAGGACGCCGATCAGGCGATGAAGCAGGTCTCGCAGCTCGACGACACCCTCGCCGACATAGAGTCGCGGATGCAGGAGCTGCAGACAGCACGCGAGTGGCTTGCCCGCACCGAAACCCGCCTCGAAGAGGTTGGTCGTGAGGCGCAGGAGCAGGTGAAGCTCCTCGGCAGCCTCCTGCGAGAGGACGGCAAGTCCGGTGGCTCCGCCGGCAAAGGCGAGGGGGCACCGTCAATGAGCGCACGTGAGACTGTCATCAAGCTTGCGCGGCAGGGCTGGAAGGTCGATGAGATTGCCCGGCAGATGAAGGTGAGCCGCGGCGAGGTGGAGCTCATCCTCGAGCTCGCCGGCAAGGCTACCTGAGCACGGGGCAAAGCGCGTCCTGCGCGGCGCGCTTGACGCCTCGATGTCGCCTGAGTACTTTTCTGACAAAGCAACAACTCAGAGGTATGTATGTCCGGCGAAGAACGCAATTTCGACGATACAGGTACAGATACGGAAACAGAACGGACCCCTGGCGAAGAGAACGCCACCGCTGACGCGATGCCCGGCAATGCGTCGGCAGCGCAGGATGTGGCGGCCGCGGCGACGACTGGAGAATCCGGTGATGCAAGTGCTGCCGCGGACGCGAGTGGCACCGATGAGGAGGTGGGGCAGCTGCGTGCGCGGGTCCAGGAGCTCGAGCACGAAAACAGCGAGTTGAAGGACCAGTATCTTCGCAAACAGGCCGATTTCGAGAACTTCCGCAAGCGCATGACGCGCGAGAAGGCGGATGCGAT
>CAZVXU010000032.1:0-19859 GCA_964631585.1 uncultured Spirochaetaceae bacterium
ACGGGACCACCTTCGTGCTCTACGACGACCCCGCCGATGAAGAGGTACGCCGGGCGCCGTGCGGGTCTGTCTACGGTGACGTCGCCGCCGGCCGATGAGATCACTGCTCAGCTGTCCGCGCCGTCGTGATTCCCGCTTTCGTACAGCAAAGTCACGGCGTTGGCAGCGTTATCCTCACGACGCGCCCTGGGATCACCTCGAGGCGCGCTTCATGTATAAGCCGAACCTCGCTGTTCCCTGCGCGCACAGAGCCTGAGGAACCTCCGGATGCCCGGATCGCTCGCTCCACCTCACGTTGCCGACCGCCCGACCACAGCCCTTCAAAAACGTAGAAACGGAGGTCGATTGTCTGACCGGGCGAACCGCTGATCGAGACCGTCTTCCGGCCTTCGCCTGAGCTGAGCCCATAGTGGCGTATACGCCCGCTTTCCGTACTGGCGGAGGAAACCAGCGCCAGTCTGAAGGTTTCGACGATTGCATTGTCGCGCACCATCAATAGGCGGCCAGCGAGTCCCTCCCCAGAATACAGGACGGTGCCTTCTTCTTGAGCATCCAGGGCCACGGTCATGACGCCCGTCGGGGATGGATTCTCCCCGGCTTGGGAAGGACCGCTTGGCTGCGTGGATGTCGGTCGCTCGTCGTGCGCGGCAATCGTCCCGTCGGATCGGACGGCTGATACCAGTGAGGTGACCGTCTGCTCCACCGTTGTCGGCAGGGCCGATTCAGTTGGAGCTGATCCCATTTCGGTGTGGATGACACGTCCCGTCTCCGTTTCCACGATCTTCAGCATCACATGATACTCGCCCGACAGGCGCGAAACGAAGGGTATCATCACGTATCGTGCAGAAAGTAGTCGCCCGGCCCGAATCTCGTCGTCCATTTCGGAGACAGCGGCCAGAGAGAATCTTATTTCCTCGAGCAGGCTTTCACGTTGCCGGTAGTCGATTACCTCGTATCTGCGGGTCCGTACGAGAGCGGACAGCACGTACTCATAGATGAGCTCTGCGTCGGTGAGGCCGGCGTCCGGGCCCTCGCGGAGTGGCATGACAGCGACCGTGTCCTCGGCCAGGGCGACGCTACAGGCGGAGATAACCAGGAGCAGAGAGAGCGCGAATCGCTTCGGGCGCCTATTCGAGTACAAAAAGATCACGCAGATACTCGGTCTTCACGAGAACAATGTCAGTATAGACGGGCCCCGGACTCGTCCACTCAGTGTTGGCCACAACGGAATAGCGCGGATCGTGCCAGAGATATTGAACATAGTGACGACTGGTGCCGAGAATCTCGCTCGCTTCGCTTCGCCCGTAGGCCTGGCCATACACCGCCGCAACCTGCTCGAGGACACGATCGGGTCGATCGAATTGCCGGGAACCGCCGGAACGCTCAGTCTTCCCTTGCGCATCCGGGACAGGACTGTAACCGATATAACCGGCGTTTCGCAGGTCGACATAGGTCGCACGGAATCCCCCGGCCAGGAGCTCGCCCGAGTTTTTGTCGAATGCATAGGCCAGCCACCCGCGTTCGCCGAAAAGATCAAGATCAGCTTCCTGGTTTATGTATGAGATCACATCTATGTCGGAGAACTCCTTCCTACTGTTGTTGAAACCCCGACGCGCGCCAAACATCGTAAATGTGTCCTCGCGCTTGTATCCGGGATTCATTTCGTCGAAAAAGGCCTCCGTGATGTTCCAATCCACGCCAAAGCAGTCTTCCGGAACATTGTCCGCGTAGTTGATATGACTGTGCTGCGTGGTGGGGTTCGTGGCACATCCCGCAAACACCGACAGAAGACCAACCGCGACAAAGATGGAGAGTCTACGCATCATGCTACACTACCTCCGGAACGGATTACCAAATCGTAAGCCGCTTTGGGCGATCTGTAAAGGTCAAAGACGATCGTGTCAGGATATCCTGAATAAAGCACTCGCCCAGCCGTGGAATCGTGGCGCTCGGGCTGGCGGAACCGCGGAAGCAGTATGAGGTCGAGAGTACCCAGTAAATGGTGCGGTGCCGGCCTACTCGTCATCCCAGAATGCGCCGGCGTAATGGTCACGAATGGTTCGATCTCTCGTGAGCAGAGAACGGTTGGAAACGATCGCCGCAGCTGTGATGAGGAACCGTTCCCGGTCGCCTGCGTACAAGCGGACTACAACGTGTGTATCGAGATGAAGAATCACGCCCGGCCCCGGTGCGGAGTGTCGAGTTCCGGCTCTCCGTCCCAGATGCCGTCCCACGACTCCTCGATCTCGCCGGCGATCACATCATGAGCTTCCAGGCGATCCCAAATAGTCGCTCTTTTGTCCGGGACGATCCGCACCGTTCCGCCCTTCCGCGCGATCTCCACCGGCTCCCCCGTTTCCAGAACAGCGTCGATGATACGGTAGAGGTTCTGGCGCAACTCCGTGGCGGTCATTTTCATACGTACATTCTACGAAAGTGTACGTACGCTTTCGACCGGTTGATGTCTGGACATCAAAACAACTCCGTCGGCGGCGCCCCCTACCACACCTGCGTGAGATCAACCACGGCGTGAAGGCGATCGGTGTGAAACTCGATGCGCTCGAGCTGTGCGGGCAGCGCTTCGTATACGCCGTCGGCGGAGAGCCGGAAGGGCCGCACTTCGTTGGCCTCCGGGTCGACGATCCAGTACTCGGGGACGCCGGCGCGCTGGTAGAGATCCCGCTTGAGCGACAGGTCCCGCGTGGCGGTCGAATCGGAGAGAATCTCCACGACAAGCTCGGGGGCCGCGTTTATCTTCTTGGGAGAGATGATGTGCTTTCGGGTGAGGTCGATAACCGCGAGATCAGGCTGAACGACGTCGATCTCGGTGAGATGAACGTCGGTCGGGGCGTTGAAGACCTCGGCGAGGCCGGGTTTCTCGAGCTGCTCGTAGAGCTGAAACTGGATGCGGCGCGACACTCTCTGGTGGCCGGTTCCGGGCGCTGGTGACACGTAGTGATCTCCGTCGATGAGCTCGTGGATTCGACCGTCGTCGGGGAAATGCACGTAGTCTTCGTAGGTGAGCTTCGTCTGTCGATTCACGACGATCGCCATACCGAAAGTATAGCCCCTCTTTCGTCCCGGCGGCAACGGCGGGCTGATGGAAGGCCGCGACGCCGGCGTGCCGGGGGTTGGGTGCGGCACGATATGTGAGTCTCATTTTGTAAATCTGCAGGTTTACAATACGCGCATCGCGTAGTATTCTGAACAGATGAAGACGATATCGGTGAGAGATTTAAAGGCTCATTGGGCACAGGTCGAGAAGCAGGTGCGCAGCGGTGAGAGTTTCGAGGTTTTGAACCGGGGGCGACCCGCAGCATTGATCGTTCCGCCGCGACCGCAGCAGGTTCTTGCATGGGACGATCACCTGGCTACCGCGGCCGAGTCGAAAGGCAGGTCGGCCGAAGAGGTCATCCACTCGGATCGCGGAGGGAGATGGTGATCTACCTCGACACCAGCGCGTTCCTCAAGCTCTATATCCGTGAGGATGGATCTGAGGTGGTGCAGACCATCGTTGTCTCGCAGTTCGATCCGTTGCCACTGTGGGACATCCTTCGGGCAGAGATGCTAAACGCGTTCCGTCTCAAAGTGTTCTGGAACGAGCTCGATGAGAGCGAGGCTGATCGCCTTGTGGAGCTCTTCGACCAGCGCCTTGCGCGCGGTCAATACGTTGCCATGGACGTGGACCGTCATCAGCTGTTAACCGAATTTCGGAAGCTGAGTGAGCAAACGCCTGGAAACGGCTGCAGAACGATGGATATCCTGCACGTCGCCTGCGCGCTGCAGGTGAAACCTGCACACTTCGTCAGCTTCGACGCTCGCCAAAGATCACTTGCCACCGCGGCAGGCTTGTCGATCATGCCGACGGACTGATAGAAGAGTCCTAAGATTTTCGGTATGAGGCGGAGGCCCCGTACATGCTCTCCTTTGACCATAGAACCCTCGATCGCGGCCTCGCCTATTACGAAGAGGGCCACGTCGCCGATATCCGCGCGACCGACGGAGGACTCATCGCCCGGGTCCACGGCACCCGAGCCCATCCGTATACGGTCGTGCTCGACACGAGACGGCCGGAGGCAAGCTACTGCAGCTGCCCCGTCGGCGTCGCCTGCAAACATCTGGTTGCCGTCGTGGCCACAGCACTCTCGGATTCTCTACCGCCCGAGGAAGTCGCATGGCGCCTGGAAGCGGGCATCGAGGCGGAGGATTTTCGCGTCCCGGAGGCACCGACCGATCTCGCGCGGCAGCAGCGAGTAGCGACGGAGAACCCTCCCGCGGCCGACAGGGTCATCGACCTGGAGGAGCAGGTCCGGACCTCGACCCAATTCCTGAGCAGCTTCGGCAGCCGTGGACGCCACTTCTTCGGGCGCGAGGGTGAAGAGCGGCCCCAGCCCCCACCGCAATTCAGCGAACGCGAGGAGGAGACGCGAGGTCGCCTGGCCTTCGTCATCGGCCCGCGCTACGACTTCCATCCCCGGATCGACCGCGAACGCCCGGTTGTCGCGCCGGTCGAGCAGTACAGGCGAAAGGACGGCGTCTACGGGCGGCTCGAGCGGCTCTCCGAGAGCACCCCGGCACTCACGACCGACCCCGCCGAGCGTCGACTGGCGGAGCATCTGCTGCTCTTCGGTGGCGAGGCGCCCGTCCTGGCCTACGTCGAGGAGCTGAGGCAGACCGGCTCACCGGTGTTCGCGGGCGACATCTCCTCGCTGTCCGGCGTCCATCGCACGCCGGTCTCCATGATCGAGCCCGAACACATCCACGCCGACGTCGTGCCGGTGCTGTCCCATTCGCCGACCTCGCGCGGAAGGGGTGTATCCCTGCTCATTTCGCTCGACGTGCGACAGGGTGATCGTCACCTGACCATCGGCCCGAACGAAGGGGTTTGGGCCGACCGCGGGGCGGGCCGATCGGTGCTCTTTTCCGACGGCGGCACCCTCCTTCTCGGAGACGGCTCCACCCTGCTTCCCGAGATCGCTGCGGGCATGCAGCTCAGCGTCGGGCTTCCGATCGACGCAATCGCGCGCTTCCGTCGGCTCGCCGAGCGGTTCCCCGAGCTCGTCTCGATTCGCTACCCCCGGAACGTCCGTCTGGTGACCGTTTCGCCAGAGGCAGTGTTCGTCCTCTCCTTCGCCGGCCCCGCCCTGCAACTCGGCCTCGGCCGCGAAACGGCCGAGTACGCCGACGGCTACGAGGGCGAGGACTATCACGTCCACCTCGCCCACGGTGAGCCCCCGGAGGAGGCAATAGAGGAGGCGTCTGCCCTTCTGAACGTGAGGCCGGTCTATGATCACTACAGCGATCTGTGGTACTGGGAGGCGGAGGATGCGCCGGCGGCCGACCGGCTGCTCAAGAGCGCCCTCACCCTCACCGAACGGGGATTCATCGTCTATACCCTCGACACCGCCGGCCGGAGGCGCCGGCTCGGGAAAGCCGCACCGCTGACCGTCCACATCTCCTCCGGCACCGACTGGTTCGACCTCCACGTGAAGAGCTCGGACGACACCGAAATCGATTCCGACCTCCTTCTCGAGATGGCACGGCTGGGCGCATATCATGATGGTGAAACCCTCGTCGTGCTCGATCCCGCCGAGGCGGAACGCCTGAGGGAGATACTCGAGCTGACCGGCGGGCTTGACGGTGAGGTCGGTCGGGTCCCTGCTTCGGACATCGCCTCGGTTGACGAGCTCGCCGACCTGGCGGACGAGGTCGACGCGGACGTGGAAGCAGTGCGATCCCTCGTGCGGACGATCCGCGGAGGGACGGAGACGCCGGACGTTCCCATCCCGGCAGGCCTCACCGCGGAGCTTCGCCCCTACCAGCGCGAGGGTGTGCGGTGGCTTGCGACCCTTGCCGCGCATGGGCTCTCCGGGTGCCTTGCAGACGACATGGGGCTCGGCAAGACCGTTCAGGCGCTGGCGTTCATGCTTCATCTGCGGGGCGCCGCACCGGGAGCCGGCGGTGAAAAGGACCGGCGAGGCGACCGCGGCGCCGTGCTCGTCGTTGCACCGCTCTCCACCCTCGGAAACTGGGCGCGGGAGGCGGCACGATTCGCCCCCGAGCTCACCGTCGCGGTGCACCACGGAGCCGAGCGTGCCGCTTCTCCGGAGGCATTGCAGAGTGCCGACCTCGTTGTGACGAGCTACGCAACCGCCGTCCGCGACGCCGCGCTCCTCGCTGACGTATCCTGGCGGCTCATCTGCCTCGATGAGGCGCAGTTCATAAAGAATCCACACGCAAAAACGACGAAGGCCCTCAAAGCGCTTCCCGCGGATCTCAGGCTCTGCCTGACCGGTACGCCGGTTGAAAACCTCTCCACGGATCTCTGGTCGATCATGGACTTTCTCGTTCCCGGGCTCCTCGGGAATCTCTCGCAGTTCACGCGACGGTTTCCCAAGCGTTCGGCATCCCGCGGCAGGGGCGGCACCGGCACCGCGGGCAGTGACGGCTCCGAGCGCCTGGCGCATCTTCGCCGCATCGTCTCGCCGTTCCTGCTCCGTAGAACCAAGGAGGCGGTTGCGCCCGAGCTCCCGCCGCGCACGGAGACCGTGCTCACCTGCGAGATGGGCTCGCGGCAGGCGCGGTTCTACGCCACCCTGAAGGCTCACCATCGCGCGGAAGTCCAGCGCGCCGTGGCGAGCGGAGAGTTGCCGCAAATCGGGGCGGCGGTCTTCACGGGACTGCTGCGCCTGCGGCAGGCGGCGCTCTACCCCGAGGACTCCGACCCGACCGGCGCCGGGCTGCCGTCGGTGAAGGAATCCGAGCTTCTCTCCCAGCTCGAGGAAATCACCGCGGAGGGACACAAAGCGCTCGTTTTCAGCCAGTTTACGACCGCCCTCGCCCGCCTGCGGGACGCCGCCGCCGCTCGCGGCATGGATACACTTTACCTCGACGGCGGAACGAAGAAGCGAGCCGCCCTCCTCGACCGCTTCCAGGAGGCGACAAGCCCGCTCGTGTTCTTCATCAGCCTCAAGGCGGGCGGCACCGGCATCAACCTCACCGCGGCCGACTATGTCTACATCTGCGACCCGTGGTGGAACCCGCAGGTTGAGCGCCAGGCCGTCGACCGCGCCCATCGGATCGGTCGCGAGCGCCCGGTCATGGTAACGAGGCTCGTCACCAACAACACCGTGGAGCAGAAAGTGCTCGACCTTCAGGAGGAGAAGCGCCGTCTCGCCGCGGACCTCATCCAGGAGGACCAGGGCGGGCTCTCCCTCGCCTCCGCCGATGAGCTGCTTGCGTTGTTCGAGTAGGGGCGGGCGAGGGCTACTCCGCCGCCTCGGCCAGAGACCGTAGACGCTCGGGGTCGAGACTGTCGGCCAGTTCCCTCTTCGCCACCGGAAGCTCTACGGTGGGCCGTCTCTGAGATCGCATGAGCTCCAGCAGATAGTGCGCCACCCGCTCTCTCAACGTTTCGAACTGCACCATGCGAAGCTTGGTGGCCAGGAACTCCGTGCGGTGCGCGATGTCCCGCAGTAGTTTCTCGAGCACCTCCGGGCAGGCGGAGGCAACGGACAGCAACGCCTCTCGCCCGATTCGAAACAACCTGACGTGCGTTACCGCCACCATATCCACCGGCAGACGGGCCTGCGGTGAAAAGAGAAACGCCGAGGCCAGCGCCTCGGGTGCTGCGAGCGTTTCAACTCGCATCAGCCGACCGTCGTGGGTGCGGAACTCGCCTGCAACCTCGCCGCGCAGCAGGATCAGAAGCTCGTCGTAGCGGTCGCACTGGCTGCGGATCAGTGCGTCGGCGTCGTACTCGATCATGCCATGTGGGACGCGTTCGACTTGCGCGCGCAGCTGCGCCTCCGGTGTCGAGCGAAAGAGGGTACAGCGCTGCAGCAGTCCGAAATCCCGGTCGTGCACCCGCGAAATGTAGCAGGAAATCGACCAAACCGTCTCATATGTGACGGAGAGATGCGCCATACCCGCGATCGGCGCACTCGAGCGGCGCGTCACCTGGGTGAACACGCTCTACGTCTGGATTACCTCCTGGGTCGCAAACCTGGCCGGAAGCGTGGTCCTTGCGGTGATGATGGTTCTCTCGGGCCTCGCCACGGCCGGCGCAACCGGGGAGTTCATCCTCGAGATGAGTGCCGCGAAGATGGGCGCTCCCTTTGTCGAGCTCCTGTTCCGCGGGATCCTGTGCAATACCCTGGTGTGTCTGGCGTTATGGCTCGCCCTGAAAGTTCAGGACAAGACCGCGGCGCTCATCCTCATCTTCTGGTGTCTCTTCGCCTTTATCGGCGCCGGCTTCGAGCACAGCGTGACAAACATGACACTGTTCGCGGTGGCGCCGTCTTCGTGGGAGCCGCGTACTGGTACGTCGGGAACGGGCGTGCGAAGGTCGGGTCGCACAGTACCTGAACAGGATGAGGATCAAAATGTCACCGACCGCTGTACGCTGCGCCTCGGGGCGCGAGACTACTCGGACTACCTCCCGGATCCGTTCCAGGCGCCGCGGCCGGGAAGCCTGATTATCTCGACTGCTTCGGCTGCGGCACCCCCGGCGCCCCCCGTGCCCTCGGCGCCTGCCTCACTAACGTCGAGGGCGCCGAGAAGCTTCCACAGAAGTCGATCACGGACCGTCACCACGACGTCGCCCGGAAACCCCATCCACGCGGCGCGAAGGTCCTCCCAGAGTCCCTCACCGCGGAGTTCGAACGGACCGCACTCGTCGATCACCATGACATCGATGTGGCCGCCGGCCTCGTCGCGGCCGCGCTGCCACCGGGTCAGCTCCTCTCGGGCGCACGCAAATGCCTCAGCATCGAACCTGTAGCGGCTCGACGGTGGCGTGGGATCCGCGGATCGCCGGGCGAAGGTCCGCTCCTCCCCGCTCGAGAGGAGGCGGAAGCGGTACGATTCGCGCTCCGGGTCGTCCGCGTTTAGATGCAGAGAGACCACGCCGGCGACAATCAGTCCCGCATCGCGGTAGGTCTGAAGCATCTCCAAAATGCGGGTGGTCTTTCCACTGCCGATGGAACCCGTTACAACGGTTCGTCGACCCGGCGTGTTCGGTGACGTTGGCACCGGAACATCTTGACATGCCTCCGTCCAAACATCAAGATGCTTATATGAGAACCACCTTGACGCTCGATGAAGATGTGGCTGCACGCTTGCGGGAGCTCTCCCGCCTGACGCAACGATCGTTCAAGAGGACGGTAAATGATGCGCTGCGGGACGGGCTGAATACGCCGGCTCACACCGGAGGACGTCCGTTTACGGTGATACCGCATGAGACCGGTCTCAAGCCCGACGTCGACCCTCGGCGGCTTAATCAGCTCATCGACGAGCTCGAGGCGCAGGATGCGGCCGCCGAGATCTCTCGTGGGTACGGGCCACAGGCGGGCGAAGCGCAGTGATCGTTCCGGACGTCAATCTTCTGGTCTATGCCTACACCGGGTCCGCGCCGTTTCACGAAGAGGCGCGGCAATGGTGGGAATCGGTATTATCGGGGCGGGAACCGGTCGGATTGACCTATGTTACCGCACACGGGTACGTCCGCCTCATGACGCACCCGCGGATCATGACTCATCCGCTGCGGCCCGACGCCGCACTCGAAGACGTCGACGCATGGCTCTCCGTTCCGTCGGTTTCTTTCATCGGTCCGGGCCCCCGGCATATGGAATTGCTCCGCCACCTGCTCGAGCGGGCAGGCACTGGAGCAAACCTGGTGACCGACGCCGTCATCGCCGCCATAGCCATCGAGTACCAGGCAACGGTCTACTCCACCGACACCGACTTCGCGCGCTTCGAGGGCGTGCGATGGGAAAATCCGCTCACCCGGTAGACGGCCTCTCGCGGGGTGCGGCGGCCGAATACCAGCAGGTGCCGCCGGCTTCGACCCCTGCCCGCCTCATGCACCCATGGATTCGGCGGCCGTCGAGCCGGTGATCTCACAGGCGCCGCCGGAGCAGGCGATCTCACCCTGCAGGAGGGTGTTGTCCTCTTCCTCCGAGATTCCGGTGAGGTCAATGCCGCGGAGCGCGGCCGCCATCCGCTCGTACTGCTCCCGGGTGATGTCCTCGAAGGGGGCTTGCTCGTAGGTGCCGCCGTCGTGGGGGAAGACGGTGATGCCGTTGTAGAACTCGCGATTCTTCCACATCCAGCGTCCGACATCGTCCCACTCGTGCTCTTTCACGTTGACCGTCACCGACACGTTGTGGGTGTTGGGTCCATCGTTGTGACCGGGCAGTATCCAGTGCTTCTGCACGTGCTTCACCCGCTCGAGGGTGTCGAGCGGGCTTTCGGTGCGCAGGATCGCACCCTCGGGCGCCTTCACCGGAACGGAGATCACCGCCATGGACTCGGGGCGGAAGCGCTCGTCCTCCACGAGCTCGGGATAGTGCTCGGCGAGATAGGCGTAGATGGGCTCGTTCTTTCCGACCCGGATACGGCGGATGAAGTAGTCGTTGTGCCAGGCGTGGATGCCCGATGAAGTACCGAGGGCCAGGGAGGTCGTGCCCGACGGCTTTACCGTGGTCACGCGGGCCGCGCTTCGTATCCCGATGTGCTCTGCGGTGCGCCGGTTCTCGGCCACCGCCTCGCGGGCTGCCTCCTCGAGGTCGAGCTTCAGCACGTTGCCCGAGGCGATCCCCGTCATCGAGACACCGAGAAGTGCTTCGCCTTCGGTGGTCTCCCGCCACACGTCCCGGAGATAGTGGAAATCGGTGTAGGCCGCCTGCAGCGTGCCGATGAACGCCGCCGCACGGGCGCGCGCGTTGAGGTCACGCTGGTCGGTGACGTTGGAGACGTTGAGCTCGGTGAGATTACAGAACTGAAAGGGCTGCAGGGAGATCTCGCAACAGGGATTCGCACCGTAGCGGGGATCATTGGTGAAAAAGATACCCGGCTCCCCACTGTCCGACCGGCGCGTGTGCTCCCAGAACTTCTCGAACTCAGCCTCGGTGACGCTGGGACGGTCTACAACCACGCTGTTGTTGGCCCGCGCGCGCTCGGGATGCTTCTCCCACCACGCTCCGCTCTTTGCCTCCATCATCTCGGAATCGTCCGGCGAGAACAGCGAAATGAGCGCGGCGCGGCGGATGCCGCCGGCGAGCACCGCGTCGGCGATATGGCAGACGATGTCGTGAACCTCGATCGGGCGCAGGGTCGTGCCACTGCCACGCTCGCGAACGACGTCGCGAAGCAGCCTCCCGATCGCCGCGTGACATGCCTTGAGCGGCCCCGGTCCGGGTGCGCTGCCGCCTGTCGTAACGAGCGGACTCCCCTTGGGACGGATGCGGCTGTAGTCGAAGCGCACCGGCTGCAGGCCGTAGAAGAAGCTGTTCACGAGCTCCCCTACGGAGTCGGCCCAGCCTTCGATGCTGTCGGCCACGACCACATCGCGCGGGCGCTCGTTCTCCCCGAGCGGTGCCTCTCCGAGCACGGCCGGCAGCTTCGCGACGTCTCCCTTCTGCACGGAGAACCCGACCCCGGTTCCGCCGAGGAGGAGAAAGAAGATCTCGGAGAACGCCACCGGGTCGTCGACGGGCAGAAACGAGCAGTTGTACATGCGCGTGTTGTTCACCTCGATCGCCCTGCCTGCGAACTGCATGGAGCGCATCGACGGCACGACCTTCTTGTTGAACACATAGGCGTAGGCGCCGCGGATCTCGGAGGAGAGGTGGGGGAACTTCTCGAGGTGCATCGCCATGTTGCGCTCGACGATCTCGTTCCACGTCTCCCGCCTGCGCTTCTCCGGCACGTATCGAGCGTATTTCATGTATGTCGTTATGTCCGAGAGAATCGAAACCGATGTATCCTGCATGGCGGCCACCCTTTTTACACCATATATGGTAGTATTATCCCGAAAACGGGGCTGAATACTACTATATGGGCAGGTGGCTGTCAAGCAGTCTTCCGCTCCGTGCGCTTGGTCCACATGTCGAGCATGACCGCCAGTATGAATATGGCGCCGGTGATGACCTGCTGTATGTAGGAGGAGACCCCGATGAGGTTGAGGCCGTTCGCGAGCACCCCCATGATGAGCGCCCCTGCAAATGTGCCCACCGTCGTGCCCGCGCCGCCCATGAGGGAGGCGCCGCCGAGCACCGTAGCGGCGATGGCCTGTAGCTCGAGCCCGCTTGCCGCCTGCGGCTGCGCACTCCACAGCCGCGCAGCCAGGACTATTCCGCCCACAGCCGCCAGAGATCCGCTGACAACGTAGGAGGAGAGCTTTACGAGCTGAACGTTGATACCGGCCAGCCGCGCGGTCTCTTCGTTGCCGCCGACCGCGTAGATGTACGCACCGTAGGGGGTGCGCTGCAGCACGACGTGGCTCAGAATGAAGATGACAACGAATATGACGGCTGCAACCGGCACCGGCCCCCAGCTCGAACCGAGGGCGGTGAAGTTTTCCCCCATCCCCGAAATGGGCTGTCCCTGAGTGTAGATGAGCGTGAGTCCACGAGCGATCGCCATCATGGCAAGAGTAGCCACGAACGGTTGCAACCCGCCCTTTACGATGAAGAGGCCGTTTACGAAGCCGAGCGCGGCACCGGCCGCGACGGCCAGGGCCAACGCCGGGGCGAGCGGCAGACCCATCCGTACCATGAAACCCGCGGCGAGTGCGCCGGAGAAGGCAACAAGCGATCCTACCGAAAGGTCGATACCGCCGGAGATAATGGTGAAGGTTACCCCGATCGCAACGATGCCCAGCAGCGCCGATTGTTCGACAATGTTGAAAAGATTGCCCACTCTCAGGAAGCGCCCGGATGCGAGGGAAAAAAGAATCACGAGCCCCAAGAGAATAAATAGCGTGCTGTATCGCGCTGCCAGATAGGTGAACTTTCTCACGGCGAGGATCCTCCCGCTGCCTTCTGCATGATTGCGTCCTGGGTCGCCTCGCCCCGTCCAAACTCACCGGCCACTCGCCCCTGGCGCATGACAATCACGCGGTCCGACACCCCGACCACCTCGGGCAACTCCGAAGAGATCATGATGATCCCGACCCCGCGCGCGGCGAGCTCGCCGATGATAGTATGAATCTCCGCTTTGGCTCCGACGTCGATACCGCGAGTCGGCTCGTCGAGAATAAGAACCTTCGGGTCGAGCGCAAGACAGCGGGCGATGATGACCTTCTGCTGATTGCCGCCTGATAGGTTGCGCACGAGCTGCTGCAGGGACGGCGTTTGAATGCGCAGCCGCTCCACGTAACGTTGGGCAAGATCGACTACCTTCTGCATGCGCAGCAGCCCGGCGGTAAACAGCCGCTCCAGAACACTGATCGCCAGGTTGTCGCGCACGTTCATGCGGAGAAAGAGCCCCTCTTCCTTGCGGTCCTCCGGAACGTAGGCGAACCCGCGACGCATCATATGCCGCACCGAGCCGAACTCCACTTCTTCGCCCATGAAGCGAACCCTGCCGCCCCTCGCAGGATCTATGCCCATCAGGGCTCTCGCCGTCTCGGTGCGCCCCGCCCCGACGAGACCTGACAAGCCCAGAATCTCCCCGGAGCGAAGCGAGAACGACACATCGTTGAACCTGCCACCCGAGAGCCCCTCTACCTCGAGAATGGTATCCCCGAGTTCCGCCTCGTGCTTGGGGAAAAAGTCGGTCAGCTCGCGTCCAACCATCAACCGCACGACCTCGTCGGAGTCGACTTCCGACACCGTCGAGCTGTGCACACTCTTGCCGTCACGAAGCACGGTCACCCGGTCTGCGATCTCGAAGACCTCCTCGAGGCGATGTGAGATGTAGATGACGGTAATCCTCTGGCGCTTGAGCTCGCGAATGATACGAAACAGGGTCGCCGTTTCGCGTTCGGTAAGCGAGCTGGTCGGCTCGTCCATGATGATTATCTTCGCGTCGAGCGAAAGCGCCTTTGCCACCTCCACCATCTGCTGCTGGGCAATGGAGAGCCTGCCCACCGTCTCAGTCGGGTTTACGTCGACGTCAATGCGGTCGAGCAGCTCGGCCGCTCGTCTGTGTAGTTCGGGATAATCGATGAAGAGACCGGCGAACGTGCGCGGCTCGCGGCCGAGGAGAACGTTCGCCGCCACGCTTCTGTAGGGAATGACGGTCAGCTCCTGGTAAATCATACTGACGCCCTTCTCCTGGGCGTCACTCGGGGTGCGGAGCTCCACCTCTTCACCGCTTATCTCGATGCGCCCCTGGTCCTTCTGCAGACTGCCGGACAACAGCTTCATAAGCGTAGACTTCCCCGCGCCGTTCTCGCCGACGAGTGCGTGCACCGAGCCCTCATCGACCTCGAAACTCACGTCGTCGAGCGCGTGCACGCCGGGGAAACTTTTATGTATGCCCTCCATGCGCAGGGCGTAGCTCATTCTCACTGCTCCTTCGGTCCGTCGACGGGGACGAGCGGTGGGGCGTAGAACGCCCCACCGAACACTGCCAACTGATTTTCCGGTCTACTCGAATCTACTCGAACTCCGAGGCGTTCTCGGAGGTAACGAGCGCGAGCGGAACCGGGATGAAGTCTTCGACCGACTCACCCTGCATGTGGCTCATTGCGGTCTCCACGCCGAGGCTTCCGATACGTGCCGGCTGCTGTGCCACCGTGGCGGCAAGCCTGCCGTCCTGAACGGCCTGTACGGCGTCGGCAATCGCGTCAAAGCCGACGAACACGATGTCGTCCGCACGGCCCGCCGACTCAGCGGCCTGGATGGCGCCGAGCACCATGCCGTCGTTGTGCGCGAACACTCCGTCGATGTTCGACTCCGACTGCAGAATGTTCTGAAACACGTTCAAACCTTCGGTACGGTTGAAGTTCGCCGTCTGACGGGCGATGACTTCCACGTCGTCGTTCTGTCCGACCACGTTGTTAAAGCCCTCGCCGCGGTCCCGAGCCGCAGAGGTACCGGGGATGCCCTGAACCTCGACAACCTGTCCGCTTCCGCCGATGGCCTCGATGAGGTATTCGGCCGCCATCTCGCCACCTGCGACGTTGTCGCTGGCGATATGGGAGACCACTTCCCCACCGTTCGCGCCCCGGTCGATGGTGAACACCGGGATTCCGGCGTCGTTGGCGCGCTGAACGCTCGGTACGACAGCGTCCGAATCGGTGGGGTTGATCAGCAGTGCATCGACCCCTCGCTGGATGAGGTCCTGAATGTTGCTCGCCTCGCGCGCCGGGTCGTCCTGAGAGTCGACGACGACGAGCTCTACTCCCATCTCATCGGCGGCCGCCTGCGCGCCGTCTCTGAGCGTTACGAAGAAGGGATTGTTCAACGTCGAAACCGACAGTCCGAAGACCGGTGCTTCGGCTTCTCCGCCCCCTTCCGCCTGTCCGCTTGCAAACAGCGGGCCGGCTGCTACCAGCAATACTGAAACGATGAGAACCAGTGTGCGTCTCATGTTCGCTCCTCCTTCTCTTTATGCTCTGTCGGCCCCAACGGAGCCGATACTCTCTCGTTGCGTTCGGTCATGTCCCACATTCTCCTACTACGTTCTCCGTCGTCCGAAACTGTGGATAAGAAGCGCGGCTATAATGACTCCGCCCTGCAACACCTGTGCGTAGAATGGAGACACATTCAGAATGTTGATAGCGTTGGCGATCATGGCCATAATGAGCGCGCCGAGAACCGTTCCCCAGAGCGTTCCCTCTCCACCGGTAAGCGCGGCGCCGCCCACGACGACCGCCGCGATGGCGTCGAGCTCGTAGCGAACGCCCATGACCGGCTGCGCCGAATCCAGTCGGGCAACGAGAATCATGCCGGCAAGCGCGGCAAGGGTACCGGAAACGGCATACACGGCAATCGTGGTAGCCCTCACCGGCAGCCCCGCCACACGGGAGGCAACGGGGTTGTTTCCGATCGCATATACATAACGCCCGAGGGTAGTGCGCGAAAGCAGGAATATGCCTACGCCGTAGATCAGTGCCGTTATCCAGACCGGCGAAGGAATCCCGAGTATGTGAGAGGTCCCGATGCCGAGAAACGCCTTGGGAAGCCCCGTAATCGGCTGGCCGCCGGCGTAGCTCAGCGCGAGACCGCGGGCGAGCGTCATCATGCCCAGAGTCGTGATGAACGGCGGTATACGTCCGTGGGTGATAAGCAGTCCGTTCACCACGCCGACAGCAGCGCCGAGTCCCAGGCCGGCTAGCACGGCAAGTGGTACGGGCACGCCCATCTGCAGCACGTCGGCGGTGACCACCGCCGTGAGGGCAAGGACGGACCCGACCGACAGATCGATACCCGCCGTAAGGATTACCAGCGTCATGCCCGCCGCGATTGTCGCGTTCACCGTCGCCTGCAGAAGCAGATTCAACGCGTTCTGCATCGTGAGGAAATGCTCGGAGAGCGTGGACAGCACCGCGGCAAGAAGGATGATCGCGAGCAGCAGGCCGAAGCGTCTTAGGATCCGGCGAATATCGAGGGCGTATGTCATGCTCAGAACACTACTCCCGAGTAGAGGATTACGTTTGCGAATGGGGTGCATTCACCCGTGCGGACAATGCCTTTGGAGCTCGCCGAACGTGCTTTTAGCTCCTCGTGGTCGATGTACTCCACGGACATGTCACCGAGGATGGCGAGGAGCCCCTCATGAAGTTTGGGGCTCTTTTCGCGTGTCTGCTCGGCAATGGCTGCGCGCTCCACCTCCAGCTCGCCGAGCACAGTCTCCAGCACCTCGAGAAACGACGGGAGGCCGCAGCGCAGGGCGAGATCGATACGCTGCGGGCCGGGCGGGATGGGAAGCCCGGCGTCGGAGATGACAAGGGCGTCGGTGTGCCCCATGCCGGCTATAAGGCTCGAGATGGGTTGATTGAAAATTCCGCTACTCTTCATGATACTCCTGCTCCTCGATCTGTTGCCGGACGACCGGTTGATGCACGCACCACCAGCTCCGGGGTGAGCACACGACGCCGCGCAGCTTCGGTGGTCTCGGCGGTAAGGCGCCCGAGCAACAGCGTCACGGCCTCCCGTGCAATCTCGCGCTTCGGCTGTCGCACCGTTGTCAGTGACGGCACGGCGAATGAGGCAAGCTGAATGTCGTCAAACCCCACCACGGACAAGTCATATGGAACCCGCATGCGCTGCTCCGCGGCGCCATGGAGGACGCCCAACGCCATAAGGTCATTCGACGCAAAGATAGCCTGAGGCAAGTCGCCGCTCTCATACATGGAAACGAAGGCGTTGTAGCCGCTCTCGATCTGGAAGTCGCCGTGGAGGATCTGTCCGGTTGCATCGGCCTCTTTCAGCGCCGTTCTGTACCCGGCCAGCCGTGCATCCGTCGAGGCTATGCCCCGCGGGCCGGCGATGCAGTCGATACGGCGATGTCCAAGCCCGGTCAAATGCCGGACCGCCAGATATGCGCCCTGCTCGTTATCCGACAGCACTCTGTCGAGGTCCAGGCTGGGAATGTCGCGGTCCACGAGTATCGAGGCGACTTTCTGGCGCCCCAACGCCTCTATGGCCTCGGCATCGTTTCCGGTTGAGACGAAGATGAGCCCGTCGGCGGCCTTCTCTCCGAGCAGTCGCAGGTAGGTGAGCTCCTTGTGCGGATCTTGCTCGGTGTTACAAATGATAACGTTGTAGCCTCGCAGGAAACACTCATCCTCCACGAGTCGAGCGACCTCGGCGAAGTAGGGGTTGGTGTTGTCCGGAATCAGCACGCCGATCGTATAGGACTGCTTCGTGCGCAGACTCCGCGCGAGCCCGTAGGGCCGGTAATCGAGCTCCTGAATCGCGTCGAGTACCCGCGCGGTGAGATCCTCACTGACATGGCGGGTACTGTTGATAATGTGGCTGACCGTTGTCGGGGAGACCCCCGCGCGCCGGGCGACGTCCTTCATAGTTGCCATAGTCGTTGAATCGATTGCGCAATGGGTTGCGCAATCGATTGCTTCATAGTAACCCGGGTTTTCTCAGTCTGTCAAACAAAGATGTTGCCGTCGCGGGATCTTGCCACCCACGCGGCTCCGGGACTAAGCTGCCACACATGAACGTCTCGTTTTGCGTTATCGGCAGCATAAACATGGACCTGGTCGCGCAGGTCGATCGCTTCCCAAGGCCCGGAGAGACGCGCACCGGCACAGCCTTCGGCACCTATCCCGGAGGCAAAGGCGCCAACCAGGCGGTTGCCCTCGCCCGACTCGGCGCGAAGGTCCTCATGGCCGGAAAGATCGGCGACGATGTCTTCGGCTCGAGCTACCAACGGACGTTCGAGTCCGAAGGCGTCGACACCACCGAGATTGAAGTCGTGGCAAAGACCTCTACCGGGGTTGCCGTAATAGAGGTGGACGCAGGGGGCGAGAACCACATCGTCATCGTTCCCGGGGCAAACGGCCTCGTCGACCGCGGCTATGTCGACGCGCACCTCGACGCCCTCGGCGGCGCCGATTACGCCCTCTTCCAGCTCGAGACTCCCTTCGACACCGTGCGCTACGCGATGGCCCGCGCGGCCGAGCGCGGCGTAGTGACCATCCTCGATCCCGCCCCCGCACCTCCCGAAGGTCTCGACCGCGGGCTGCTCGAAAACGCCACATACATCACACCAAACGAGAGCGAGGCGGAAGCGCTGACCGGCATCGCCGTGACCGACGAGCAGAGCGCCGCGCGCGCCGGGGCCCGCCTTCGCGAGCTCGGCGCGCAGACGGTCATCATAAAGGCCGGAGCCGGGGGCGCGTACATCGTGGAGGAGGCCGGCACACGTCTCGTCGCGGGCTTCAGTGTTGAGGTTGCCGACACGACCGCCGCAGGCGACGCGTTCAACGCGGGCTTCGCCGCCGCCCTCGGCGATGGCCTCGATCTGGAGGCGGCTGTACGTTTTGCGAATGCGGTCGGCGCCATGGCGTGCACCGGAATGGGCGCGCAGAGCGCCATGCCGGACCGGGCGACGGCGAGGGAGCTGTTCGAGACGTAGCGCCGGCGCGGCGGCTGACTCACCGGCTGCATACCCGAAACGGTGATCCCGAACCGGGAAGCATACTCAGGAGCCGGCTTCTTCCGTGTGCGGTCGGGGAGAAAGCCGCAGCAGCGGGAACAGAATCACGCCGAGACCGGCCGACAGAGCGAATCCCACGCCAACATTCCCGCCCACATAGTCGACGGTCGCGCCCACGAGGAATGCCACGACGGCTGCAAACAGACTCTGCAGCTGCGACTGAGCCGAAAGCACCGTGGAGAGGACCTCTTCGGGAATCCGATCCGCCACGACGGAAACGCCCACCGGCTGCCGCAGGTTCTGCAGGGCATAGATCGCCAGGAACAGAATCACCGGGACGAAGGTAAGACCGTACCACCTGGTAAGCCCGGCGGCAAGCCCCAGCACGAGTCCAACAAGAAGCAGAAGATTGAGCGCCTTTTCGGAGCTCGCGAATCGTCCGGCAACGGCTGCCGACTTGCGGGACGCCACGGAGGTGAGGACATAGATCACGGTATACACGGCTCCGATCAGCAACGCCTCCCGGCGCTGAGCAGAGAGACCGTGGGCGACGGGAAGAGAGAGCGCCAGGGCCGATATCATCGGCTGCAGGTAGTCCTTGCCACCCTTGTAGAACCCGCCGAAGGATGATGCGCTCAAGACCGCGCGGGCGGCACCAGGACGTTTCACCGTTTCCACTAACCCTCGCGCAACTTCACGAAAACTCGCGCCCATCGAGCGAAGCGTGATCTTCCCCACGGACCCGTCAAGCTCCCGGGGGTAGCTGAGCATGAGGAGGAGATCCAGGACGTAGGGGATCATCGAGAAAAGAAAGACGGCGCGATAGTTCCGGGATACGAACACGATTGCCGCGGCGATGATGGCCGAGATCGCTGAGCCAATCTGTGACCACGAGCGCGTATGACCGTAGTAATCGTTTCCGTACTGCTGCAGGTCGTTCATCCGCAGATACGCAAAGATCATCGCCTTGTGTGTACCCGTGCGGAACGCCTCACCGAGGGAGAAGAAGG
>CAZVXU010000033.1:0-19694 GCA_964631585.1 uncultured Spirochaetaceae bacterium
AGGCCGATTTCGAGAACTTCCGCAAGCGCATGACGCGCGAGAAGGCGGATGCGATCGCCTACGCCAACAAGCAGCTCCTGCTCGATATCCTACAGATCATCGATGACTTCGAGCGCGCCATCAAGTCGGCGGAGGAGTCGCGGGATTTCGACTCGTTTCACGAGGGCGTGGCGCTGATCGAGAAGCAGTTTACGAGCATGCTCGAGCGGAAGTGGGGGCTCAAGCGCTTCGACTCCGAGGGCGAGGAGTTCGACCCGCAGAAGCACGAGGCGGTCATGACGGGCGAGGACGGCGATCACGACCACCCGGTGGTGCTTGAAGACTATCAGAAGGGCTACTTCCTCAACGATAAGGTGCTCCGGTCGGCCAAGGTAAAAGTATCGGTTCCGAGCGGGAAATCCGGCGAGGAACAGTCCTAAAGTGGACATCGTCATGCGGCGGTGGGTATGTTAGGCCGGGAGCGCGCAATGCAACGTGAGACGAGACGCAGCGAAAGAGATGAGGAGCAACTGAATGGGTAGGATAATTGGTATTGACCTGGGGACCACAAACTCCTGTGTGGCTGTGATGGAGGGTGGTGAGCCCGCAGTCATCCAGAACGCCGAGGGACAGCGAACGACGCCCTCGATGGTGGCGTTCACCTCAAAAGGCGAGCGGCTCGTGGGCCAGCCTGCCAAGAACCAGATGGTGACCAACCCCGAGAACACCGTGTTCTCGATCAAGCGGTTTATGGGCCGCCGGTTCAACGAAGTGTCGGAAGAGATCGGGATGGTCCCCTACAAGGTCACCGAAGACGGCTCAGGCGGCGCCCGGGTTCAGATCGACGAGAAGCAGTTCTCGCCCCCGGAGATCTCCGCCGCGATCCTTCAGAAGATGAAGGAGACAGCGGAGGACTATCTCGGGGAGAAGGTTACCGAGGCCGTCATTACCGTTCCAGCTTACTTCAATGACTCTCAGCGACAGGCGACGAAAGACGCCGGTAAGATCGCGGGGCTCGAGGTGAAGCGCATCGTCAACGAGCCGACCGCCGCATCACTTGCGTACGGCTTCGGCAAAGAGCAGAAAGACGAGAAGATCGCCGTCTACGACCTGGGCGGCGGCACCTTCGACATCTCCATTCTCGAGCTCGGTGACGGCGTGTTCGAGGTGAAGTCCACAAACGGAGATACCCATCTCGGTGGCGACAACTTCGACCAGCGCATCATCGACTGGCTCGTCTCGAGCTTCAAGAGCGATTACGGCATCGACCTTGCCCAGGACCGCATGGCCCTGCAGCGCCTCAAGGAAGCCGCCGAGAAGGCCAAGAAGGAGTTGTCCACCACCCAGACCACCGAGATCAACCTTCCCTTCATTACGGCGGACAACACCGGGCCGAAGCACATGCAGTACTCCCTCTCCCGCGCCAAGTTCGAGCAGATGGTCTCAGAGCTCGTGCAGAAGACCAAGGAACCCTGCAAGAAGGCGCTCTCGGATGCGGGAATAACCGCGGCGGATGTGGATGAGGTCATCCTCGTCGGCGGTTCCACGCGCATTCCGGCGGTGCAGGCCCTCGTGACCGAGCTCTTCGGCAAGGATCCTCACAAGGGCGTAAACCCCGACGAAGTCGTTGCCGCCGGCGCCGCCATCCAGGGCGGTATTCTCGGCGGCGATGTGAAAGACGTGCTCCTTCTCGACGTCACCCCCCTCTCACTCGGTATCGAGACTCTCGGCGGCGTGTTCACCAAGCTCATCGAGCGGAATACCACCATCCCGACGAGAAAGAGCCAGATTTTCTCGACCGCTGCCGACAACCAGACGGCTGTGTCCATCCACGTCCTGCAGGGCGAGCGGGAGATGGCAAGTCAGAACCGCACCCTCGGGCGCTTCGATCTTGTTGGTATTCCCCCGGCTCCGCGAGGAGTGCCGCAGATCGAGGTTTCCTTCGATATCGACGCCAACGGCATCGTGCATGTGTCGGCCAAGGACCTCGGAACGGGCAAGGAACAGAAGATTCGTATCGAGTCTTCCTCCGGGCTCAACGAGGACGAGATCAACAACATGGTCAAAGAGGCGGAGACCCACGCCGAGGAAGACAAGCGTGCCCGCGAGGCCGCGGAAACCCGCAACGAGGCCGACAACCTCATATACTCCACCGAAAAGTCTCTGTCCGACTTCGGGGACAAGATCACCGATGAGGACCGGGAGAAAATCAACGAGGCCATACAGGCCCTCCGCACAGCCCTCGAAAGCGGCGATGCCGCCGAGATCAAGGGCAAGATGGAGGACCTCAAGCAGGCGTCCCACACGCTCGCCGAAGAAGTGTATAAGAATGCTTCCGCCGAACAGCAGCCCGGCGGCGAGACCGGAGAGTCGCCCGGCGGTGAGCAGGCCGATGGCGAAGACGAAGGCGACGGCGGGGCCGGGGAAGACGCCGACAACGTAGAGGACGTCGACTACGAAGTCGTCGACGAAGACGAGAAACAGGACTGACGCAACCGCGCAATCGAGACCGATACTGTGGCGAAACGAGACTATTACGAAGTGCTGGGCCTCCAACGCGGGGCCTCGAAAGACGACATCAAGAAGGCATACCGCAAAGTGGCGGTGGCTAACCACCCGGACCGAAATCCCGGTGACGAGCATGCCGAAGACCGCTTCAAAGAGGCAACCGAGGCCTACGAAGTGCTCGCCGACGACGAAAAGCGTCAGGCTTATGACCAGTTCGGTTTTGCCGGCGTCGAAGGCATGGGCGGGGGCGGTCGCAGCGGTTACTCCCATGCTTACCACGACTTCGAGGACATCTTCGGCGGATTCTCCGACATCTTCGAGACCTTTTTCGGCGGGGGCGGACGGGGCCGGCGCCGAAGCTCGGTTCGCTCCGGGGCCGATCTGCGCTACGACATGGAGATCACCTTCGAAGAAGCGGTCTTCGGCACCAAGAAAGAGGTCTCTTACAAACGACACGTTACCTGCGACAACTGCAACGGCAGCGGCGCGGAGGACGGCAGCGGCCGCAAGACCTGCCCTACGTGTGGCGGCGTCGGGCAGGTGCGCCGAAGTCAGGGGTTCTTTTCGGTTGCAAGCACTTGTCCAACCTGCGGGGGTGACGGTCAGATCATAGACAATCCATGCGGAACCTGCGGGGGCAACGGCGTTCTGAAGAAGCAGCGCACCGTCAAGGTTACGATCCCCCCCGGCATGGACAGTGGGAAGCGCATCAGCCTCCGTGGCGAGGGCGATGCGGGCCCGAACGGCGGTCCCGCCGGCGATCTCTACGTCGTGGTCCGCGTGCGTCCGCACGAGCACTTCGAGCGGCAGGGGAACGACCTCTACTGTATGATTCCCATCACCATGACGCAGGCGGCTCTCGGGGCTGAGATTCAGGTGCCGACCCTTGACGGTGAGCGGGTCAAACTCAGCATCCCCGCGGGTACGCAGAATGAGAAGCTGTTTCGTATTCGGAGCTACGGCGTACCCCATCTGCAGGACTCTTCCCGGCGTGGAGATCTCTACGTGAAGATTCACGTCGAGATTCCGAAGAAGCTTTCGGGCAAGGCAAAGAAGATCCTACGGGATTTTGCCGAAGCCGAGGGCGACAACGCCAGCCCGGATCCTGTGCCCCTGTCCCGTATCGGGTAAGCATCACGGTTCCTGCCCCTTAGACCTCCATGAGACTCAATTCCGGCTCGGCTCCGTTCGATAATGAAGTGGAAGAGACCACTCGAGGAGAATTGCATGGCGGTGTCGGTGCGCGGATTGGGTATTGTGTTGGCTTCCTTGTTATTTGCGGGATTTGTCATCGGCGTCGCGTGGGCGCAGCCCGCTGAGTCCCAGTATCCGCGTGAGCCGCGCGAGGATCAGTTCTTCGACGTCAGCCGCTACGGGGACGAGTGGATGACCGACGACCGCAACGAGGACGGGATGGTGGACTATGCGGTGCGGGTGACCAACGAGCTGCAGAAGGACCGGGAAGCGGTGGACTTCAACCACGACGGCATGATGGACGACTTCTACTTCTACGCGAATGAAGTGCTGCAGCGGCAGGAAATTGATACGAACTACGACGGGGCCATCGACCTGTGGGTGTTCCTGCGGGAGGGCGTCTACGTTGAGCGCTACGAGCGCGACACCACCTATGACGGCTATCCGGACGTCGTGAAAGAATATGGCCAACCGAAAGAGGACTAAGACCGGACGTGGCGCGGGCGGCTCCGGCGAACCCGCCGGGGAGGGCCGAAATGTCTACTCCGGCTATCACGCGGTGTTCGAAGCGCTCAGAAGCTCCCGACTCTCGGGTACTATCTATATTGCAAGTCGGAACAGGAAAGCCCGCGATATCGAGGAGCAGGCGCGCGAGCGGGGCCTTCCCGTAGAGCATGTGAGTCCCGATGAGCTTGCCCGTCTCGGAGGCGAGGGGGCGCGCGGAGCGGTGCTCGTCGGGACCGTGGCCTCAAAGGGGAGTCCGAAGACGCTCGAGGGCTTTCTGACATCGCTCGAGGCGACGGTATCCCTGGTTATCGTGCTCGACGGCATTACTGACCCGCACAATGTCGGCGCGATACTGCGCAGCGCCGATCAGTTCGGTGCGGACCTCGTCATCAGCCGGGAACGGCGAGCGGCCTCCGACACCGCTACGCTCACCAGAACCTCCGCCGGTGCCGCGGCCTACGTGCCCCGCCTCATGGTTTCCAACATCGCCCAGGCGCTCGCCCGGCTGCAGGAGGCCGACTTCTGGGTGTACGGAGCGGCCGCCGACGGCACTGCGGTGTCCTCGTTGAACCTCACCGGTCGTGTCGCAATGGTACTCGGGAGTGAAGGGGAGGGCCTGAGCCGGCTCGTACGCGAGCGATGTGACGAGCTTGTCTCCATACCCACCCGCGGCCATGTCGATTCCCTCAATGTATCCGTCGCGGCCGGCATTCTCATGTACGAAATGCGCCGGCGAGAGGGGTAGCCGCCGCGGAACGGGACGATGTCAGCGAAACATATCCTGCCCGACGTCTTCACTGAAAGAGAATCCCGAATGTGACAGCTCGCCGGCAAGCCGCATGGCGCGGTCACGGGCCCGGAGGGCGTCCCTGCCCATACCCACTGCCGTAAGCGAGCCGCCGGGCGGGACGGTCAGAGACCGCGGTCCCCCCTCGTGCTCAGCGAGAAACACGACCGTGTCATGTGCCTCGAACCCCGGGACCGCCACCACCGAGCTCGTGAGCGGGAGAGACTCCTCCGTGTCGTTCGTCAGAACTATCGCGATCGCAGAGCCGTGGCGGAAGCCGAAGGGCACCGAGCTCAGCTTACCCTCGACGACTGCCTCGAGTACCGTGCCGAGGTCGATGTCCAGAAGCGGCATGAGCACCGACGCTTCCGGCTGTGAGAGTCCGAAACGCACGCTCGTAACGAGAGGCCCCTCGGGGGATACTCTCAGTTTGAACCCGATGATACCCCGGTGGTGGTAGCCTTCCGCTCTCAGAGCGTCAACCGTTCTGGCGACGATATTCCTCTCGATGCGCTCGGTCAGGACAGTGTCGGCCCAGGGCACGGGTGCCACGGCGCCCGCGCTCTGGGGAAAGCCCGCCGGCCTGTGTCGGCTTGTTGCCGCGTGACGCTCGCAGGCGGGAAACACACGCGCGGTCGTGCCGTCGGTCAGTGCGAAGACCGAGAGCTCCGGCGCTTCGACTGCCGCGGTTGCCTCAGCTGCGTCGGGCCACGATTCCTGAAAGAGGCTGTTCGACGCGAGCACCCGTTCGGCAAACGCGATCCGCTGATCGTGGTCATCTGTGCCGAGCACGGTAATACCCACCCCGGAGAGAGCGTGCGAGAGGGCGGGGGTCAGCTCGCCGCCGGAGCGGAGAACTGCCAGGGTGACGGCGTGAGCGCGGCAGGCGGCCGTGAGCTCCCCGACGTCCATACGTCCGCCGGCGAGGAGTTTGGCAAGGCCGAGTCGTGCCGGTCCCGGCGACGCGCAGTAGAGACCGGCAATGCGACGGCTTGCTGAAAGCCGCCACAGCAGGGCGTGCTCAACGGTGGTGGTTCCGACGAAGAAGACTCGCACTCACGCTCCCCGCGTCCCGCCGACGGCTGCAACGGCCGTCGGCGGTGCGCACTTTCAGTGTTTGTACTCGTTTCCGCGGGGGGCGGTCAAGCGTATGGGCTGGTCAGCCTATGTTGAAGAGCTTCAGGGAGTTTTCATACAGGGCCTCGGCAACCTCTTCTTCGGGTTGCTCTCGAAGCTCGGCGATGAACTTGAGGGTCTCCACGAGATAGGAGGGCCGGTTTCGCTTGCCGCGATGAGCGGCCGGCACCATGAACGGGCTTTCGGACTCGATGAGAATCCGATCGAGGGGCATGTTTTTTGCGGTTTCGTGGAGATTGCGCGCATTGCGATATGTCACGTTCCCGGCGAACGATATATAAAGAGGCAGCTCCAGCGCCTGCTGAGCGTAATTCCAGTCTTCGGAGTAACAGTGGAGGACGCCGCCGCGGGCCGGGATGCGATCGCGGAGAATCTCCAGCACGTCCTGTCCGGCTTCGCGATTATGGATGACCACCGGCAGATCCAGCTTTGCCGCGAGCTCGAGCTGGCGAATGAAGAGCTCGACCTGTGCATCCTTGTTGCCGAACTTGCGATAGTAGTCCAACCCTGTCTCTCCGACGGCGACAACACGGTCGAGCTTGCTGCCTTCCTCGACCTGAGTCTCCCAATCTTTGCCGGGATTGACGACTTCCGATGGCGATACCCCGACACTGTGATAAACGTGTGTAGCCGTCTTGAGGTTGTCATAAACCTGGAAGAAGTCACGCAGATTGTTGCAGATGCTCAGAATTCCCTGCACGCCGGCCTGGCGAGCTTCCTGAACGATCATAAGCTGTTCGATCGGGTCTTCGTTAATCAACCCGATATGGGCGTGGGAATCAAACAATTTCATAGTACTTCCGTTGATGAAAGGGTATCGAACTCGTAGGTTAGTTCCTGCGAAAACATAGCACGACCCGGCGCGCTCGTCAACTTTGAACACGAATGGTGTGTTTGACAAAGCTCGAGGGGCATGCTAAGTTCGCTTAAAGGGGAGAATTGCGGCCAATCCGTGCCGATAATGTGGGAAGAGGAGAGGACCTTGCCAGCGAATACGGATAGTACTCACGACAGAACTACCGGTCATTCTCCGGTATTGAGGATCGCGCAGCGTGCGGCCGCCGGGGTGAAAAAGGTCGCAACGGGCTTTGTGAAGCTCGGTAAGCAGCGATTCACGGTCATGTTCATACCCCACTCCGAAAAGCGGGTTGTCAATTTCCAGATCAACACCTTCGCTATCGCATTCATCGGTCTCGTTATCGTCGGGTTGATTGGCGGTTTTTTCTACCTCTCCACCGTGTTTTCCGGCTCCTCACGTCTCATCACCCAGAAGTCGGAGGCCCTCAGCACTACCGAGGCAAGCCTCGAAGCTGTACGAGAGGAAGTAGCGGAGGTCTCGAAGGTTGCGGAAGTCTTCAGCCAGTCCCTGTCTCAGACGCTCGAAGGCCTGGACCTTACCTCACAGGATCAACTCTCGGCTGAAGAGGACTCCGGTGGCGATCTGTCGGCGTTCCTCAACGTTCGCGAGGTGGCGCCCGGCGAAATCGAGGAAATACAGGAGCTCGAGAATCTCGCAAACATGCTCGAGGCGTCCGTTCGACCCCTCAAGGACATTCGCCAGGTGCTCGAGGCACAGAAGCAGTTGCTCTCCGATATTCCGAACCGCTGGCCGCTGTCCTCCGGTCTCGGCCGCGTTACGATGGAGTTCGGACCGAACATCCACCCGGTAACGCACCAGTGGTACCTCCACAAGGGATTCGATATCGCCGGCGCGCCGGGTATTCCGGTGGTTTCTTCGGCAAACGGTAAGGTAGTGGAGCTCGGCGTAGACCCCGGCTACGGATTGTACGTATGGGTGCGGCACAAGTACGGATTCCGCACGCGCTATTCCCACCTCCAGACGGTGGACGTCTCCGAGGGGGAAGAGATATTCCAGGGCCAGCGCATCGGCCGTCTCGGCAATACCGGGCTGTCGACGGGGCCGCACCTCGACTTTCAGATCTGGCTCGGCACTGATGTGGTCGACCCTTCCGCGTTCCTGAAAATTTCAAATGATTTCAAACGGTGGTCCGGAAACCGGATACGCTGACAGGTAAGATCGTTACATGGGGTACAACTCCGAAGATTCCTTCATTAATTCAATCGTCGGCGAAGGTACCCACTTTCGCGGCCACCTCGAGCTCGCCGGCCTATTGCGAATCGACGGAGATTTCTCCGGATCCATCAAGACGAAGGGGAAGGTGCTCGTCGGTAAGGACGGTCGGGCGGACTGTAACATCGACGCAGGCACGGTTGTCGTCGGCGGTATCGTGAGGGGAACCATTTCCTCCAGCGAAAAGGTCATTATTCTTTCCTCCGCGATGGTGGTCGGCGACATCTACGCTCCCCGGCTGATTGTAGAGGAGGGCGTTGTCATCGACGGGACTCTCGCGATACGGGGAGAGGGTGAGGTGTCCCGGCCGGAGCCCTCGCCCATCAGCAATTTTGCGATCCCCGGGACCGGGCGATACGCGGGCCGGTCGTTGGACCAGGCGGCGCGCTCGCCTGTAACCCGGCTTCCGAGCCGATAGCGCATATGGCGGCAATGGAACGCATCGAAAACGACGGCTTCTTCTCGTTTCGACGGAACGCCCGGCGCGAGCGCGCGCGAGGTGGTGAGGCCCCGAAGGCGCCCGATTTCGGATCCATCTTTCAGCGGGAAGTGGAGGAGCCGGCCTTTGACCCGAACTCACGTGACGATGTAAGCTCGGAGGAGATAGAGCGGCTTCTGGATTCCATTCACGAGCTCGGAGACGAGCTTTTGCAGAAGGGTACGTTCACGGCGGTTCAGAACTATCGTGAGGCGGTGAAATCATTCGTGCGCCGGACAGTGTCACGAACCCTCAACGTCGAAGAGCACACGTCGGGCGGAAACGTCCTGAACCGGAAACGCTTTTCCATCGTCCAGGTGATCGATCAGAAACTCGATCGGCTCGTGCAGGGAATGCTGCAGAGCCAGAGCTCGCAAATGGAACTGATGAGCCGCGTCGAAGAGATTCACGGATTGCTCGTCGATCTCTCGCACTGAAGGAAAGGACACTCATGGCCGATAGTCTTCCCGGCGTACTCAACGCATCACTCTCAACCCACGCATCCTGCGGGCTCTGCGATGTCATAGGAGCCGACACTCCGTTTGTCGTGAAGGTCCTGCACTCCAGCGAAACCGAGCTCTGCCGTCTTGGTGAAGACAGCGGCGTCGCCGAGGTGAACTGCGGCGATCTGCTCGTCGTGAACACCCGTTACGGGGGTGACCTTGCCCGTGTCCTCGGACCGGTGCAGGAGGAGAACGCCGTTTCATGGGATCACGAGCGGGAGGTTCTGCGGGTCGCGGCCGACGCCGATGTTGCGCGGTTCGAGGACAATCTTCGACGGGAGGAGGAAGCATTCGAGGTCTGTCGGCAGAGGATCGACAGCCACGGTCTGTCGATGAAGCTTGTGAGCTCTCACTACGTTCTCGACGAACCGAAGATCCTCTTCTTCTTCACCGCGGAATCACGGGTGGACTTTCGAGACCTCGTGAAAGACCTCGTGTCGGAGTTCCGGATGCGAATCGAGCTGCGCCAGATCGGGGTGCGCGATGACTCCCGCGTGCTCGGAGGCACCGGGGTGTGCGGGCGCGTGCTCTGCTGCCACGGCCTGACCGATAAGTTGCGGCCCGTCTCCATCAAGATGGCGAAGGTGCAGAACCTCTCCCTAAACTCGATGAAAATATCCGGCCCCTGCGGTCGGCTTCTGTGCTGCCTCGCCTATGAGTACGATCATTACACCGAACAGAAGCAGAAGCTGCCGAACGACGGGACGCGCATAAACTACGATGGAAGCAGCTTTCAGGTCTGTGACGTGAACGTGATTTCGAATCGGGTGCGCCTGTTCGCTCGGGATGAAGGGCGTTACATCACCGTGTCCGGCGAGCAGCTTTCCTACGATCGTGACGGACGGCGCTGGAGCATCAGTGGAGAGATCGCTCCGGGCGAGTAGAGCCGCACCCGGCGAGGAGAGTCCTGCCTGCCATGACCCGGGCGTTGCCCCGGCCTGATCTCAGGCCCGGCCTCGGCCCCGGCCCCGGCTTCTTCCGGAGTCAACCGCCGCTGTACTGCAGCCGGTAGAGATGAGCGTAAACCCCGTCCTCGCCGAGAAGCTCCTCATGCGTTCCCTGTTCGACGATTTCCCCGTGTGAAAGGACCAGGATCCGGTCGGCATTCTTGATGGTGGACAGCCGATGGGCGATCACGAGGGACGTACGGTCCTGGAGAAGGGCCTGCATGCCTTCCTGGATGAGGCGCTCCGTCTCGGTATCGACGCTCGAGGTTGCCTCATCGAGGATGATGATGGCCGGGTCGTGAGCGACAACCCGCGCGAAGGATACGAGCTGACGCTGGCCGACCGAGAGGTTGGCGCCGCGCTCGTCGAGGAGCGTATCGTAGCCGTCGGGAAGCCGCCGCACGAAGGCATCGGCCTGTACCGCCTCCGCGGCCCGCTCGAGGCGTCCGTCCTCGAAGTTCTCTCCCAGCGCGATGTTCTCCCGAATACTGTCCCGAAAGATGAAAACATCCTGATCAATTGGCTGCACGAGGCTGCGCAGCTCGTCTATCGGCATGTCGCGAATGTCGACTCCATCGATGAGAATCCGTCCGCTGTCGATATCCCAGAGCCGCGAGAGCAGATTGGCAATGGTAGTCTTTCCCGCTCCCGTGTAGCCGACAATGGCCACGCTGTTGCCCGGCGGAATCCGGAAACTGAGGTTTCGCAGTACGGGCTCCCCGGGGCGGTAGGAGAAGGTCACGCCGTCGAAGACGATTTCTCCCGCAACCGGCGCGGCCGGCGGGGCGGTGCCCTCGTCGGGGATGCGCTGCTCATCGGAGAAGAGCTCGAGGATGCGCTCTCCCCCTGCCAGGGCGCTCTGTAACACGACGAACTGCTCGGAGATGGACATGAGCTGGCGATAGAACCGCCGGATGAGTTCGATCCCGGCGATGAGCATCCCCAGAGTCACGACGCCCTCGAGCACCGAGGCCGCCCCCAGATAGATGACAACCGCCACGGAAGCCGAGGAGAGCAGGTCGATGATCGGGCGGAACGTCGCAAAAACGTACATCTCCCCCAGACTCGCGCCGAGGAGTGACTCGTTTCGATCCCGAAACCTGTTTCCGACCCGGCCTTCCTGGGTGAAGAGCTGAACGACGGTCATGCCGGAGATGTGCTCGGAGAGAAAGGCGTTGACGCGGGAAACCCACAGTCGCACGCTTCGAAAGGCGTTTCTCGCGTAGGTTCGAAAGAACCAGGTGACCACCAGCACCGGCGGCAGGGTGGAGACGACGATGAGACCCAGGCGGCGACTGAGCAGGAACACGGTAATCACCACGCCGACCATGATGGCGAGGTTCTTCAGCAGATTCGCGAGGACGTTGGTGAAGAGCTCGTTTATCGTTTCCACATCGTTCGTGATGCGCGTGACAAGACGGCCGACGGGGTTACGATGGAGGAAGGACAGGCGCTGGCGGATGACGTGATCGTAGAGCTGCGTGCGAAGGTCCTTCATCACGCGCTGTCCGGTCGCCGCCATGAGATAGACCTGTGCGAAGGTGAACACGAATACCGCAACCAGCAGGGCGAGAAAGAGCACACTCTTCTCCGATACCGCCTTCAGGTCCGCAGAGCGGATGCTGCGGAGCTCGTCCTCGGTCAGCATCGAGAGGTCCTCGGTCGGCGTGGCGGCGTATCGGGCATCTTCTCCCCCCACGGTGAAGATGTCCGGATGGGCGGCAACAACGGCGCGGTCCTGATCGTCTTCGAGGCGGAAGACGTAATGGGAGCGCTCCGAGAGCACGCCGCGCTGCTGCAGGCCGCGTTTGTCCACGCCGGCGAGGGCGGTGAGGGAGCTCTCGAGGACGTAGGCCGTCTCGCCGATAACGATGGGATCAATCCCGCTGTATTCCGAGGCAACGCTTCGCACATCCTGGGCGTCACCGCGGAGGTAGTCGGAAAGCAGGTCCTGGTCAACGGCCCGCTGAATAACTACCGGCAGAGCGAGCTCTGCCGCGGTCGCCACGGCCAGCGCCACAACGGCGGTGATGAGCACGCGCAGGTGAGGCCGCACAAAGGCGAAGAGCCGGCGAACCACCTCGGGGTCGTATCCGGTGATTACCTTTTCCTCATCCACGAGGGCCTCCCGGATGCGTTTCCTCGCGAGATTCGGCCTGTTGCAGCTCGTAGATGTCCCGGTACATGCCCGCGGCCGAAATCAGCTCATCGTGGGTCCCGCGCTGGATGATACGACCCTCGTCGAGGACGTAGATGTAATCGCTGCGCGACAGGGCCGATACCCGGTGCGCGATGATGATATTGGTCATTCCTTCCCGTTCGGCCAGGAGTCGCGAGAGGATCTTTTCCTCGCTCTCGGTATCCACCGCCGAGAGTGCGTCATCGAGCACGAGGATCGGCCGTTGTGCCGCGAGTGCCCGGGAGATGGCTACGCGCTGCTTCTGCCCCCCGGAGAGGGTGACCCCGCGCTCGCCGACCAGCGTCTCCCACCCATCGGGAAAATCCGCGAGATCTCGGCTTATCGTCGAAATATCCGCCACACGTGACACCAACTCTTCTCCGGCGGACTCGGCGGCGAACCGGATATTCTCCGAAATCGTCGCCGAGAAAAGAAAGGTGTCCTGGGGGACCACCGCGAAGGCGCTTCTGAGCGCCTGCAGGTCGTAGTCCCGTACATCGTGCGAGCCCACGAACACCGTGCCCGGCGGCGGGTCGAGTATACGGGGGAACAGGGACACGAGGGTGGACTTCCCCGAGCCGGTGCGCCCGAGGATTCCGACGGTGTGTCCGGCAGGTACCTCGAGGTCGATGTCGGAGAGCGCCTCATCGCCGTCCTCGGTGTAGCGGTAACTGAGCCCCCGGACAGTGACGCTGCGGGAGTCCACGGTGGACACGGGCCGTTTCGGGCTGCAAATATCCGGCTCGCGCTCGATTACGGCGTTGAGGCGTTTGAGTGAGGCCCCGCCGCGTGCGATGAGATTCACGAGAAAGCCCGCTCCCATCATGGGCCAGACGAGCATTTCGAGGTAGGTGAGGGTGGCCACGAATTCGCCGGGTGTGACGCTTCCGACGATCACCGCCGCCCCGCCGAAGCGCAGCAGAAGGAGCGAGGTCAGTCCCGAGAGAAACGTCACCGCCGGGAAGAACATGCCCTGCACGCGCACGTAGGCGAGGTTCCGGCGCTGGTATTCATCGTTCGCACCCGCGAAGCGGCGATTGAAGTAGCCTTCCTTTCCGAAGGTCTTTATCACCCGAACGCCTGTCACCGACTCCTGCACGTCGGAACTGAGCTCGGCAAAACTCTCCTGCACCCGTCTGAACAGGCGTGACATGAGGCGACCGGCAAAAAGTATGGCGACGGTGACGAAGGGTAGCGGGAGCACGACGATGAGCGTCAGGCGGGGATGGCGGGAGAAGAGGATGATGAGGATCGCCAGGGTCATGAAGATCCCGTCGACGAAGGCGACGAGGCCCATGCCGGCGGCCATGCGCACATTCCTCAGATCGTTCGTGGCGCGCGCCATGAGGTCGCCGGTGGTGGTCTCGCGATAGTAGCTCGCCGGGAGGTTTAGCAGGTTGCCGAACAGCTGCTCGCGGAGCTCGGCTTCGATCCGGCGGGAGGCACCGTGCAGAAAGTACCGCCAGCCGAAGCGCGCGGCGGCAATGACCGCGGCGAGGGCGACGAGCGTCAGCATGTAGCGGCCTACCGTCGAGAGAGAAAAGCCGGTGACAGTCATCGTGTCTATAGCCCGGCGTATTAATTGCGGGATGAAAAGCTGCCCCCCGCTTGTTACAACCAGCGTCAAAACCCCGAAAATGTAGTACCATCGGTATTTTCTGACGAAGGGCAGGAGGGTGCGATACTCGCCCATCATAGGTGCCGTAAAAGTACAATGATACCGGGGGAAAAGAAAGAGCCGGGCGTTTGCTTGACATGAGGTGCGGGATTTGATACGTTACAGCCTCATTGAAGGACAATAATTGAAGGAGTAAGTCTTGGTAATAAAGGGATCTGCAGCCAAGCGCCATCGGCAGAGCCAGAAACGCCGCATGCGCAACCGCGTGATGCGCAGCAGGGTACGTTCGGAAATCCGCAGTTTTCTCGAAGCGGTCGACGGTAAAGACAAGTCCGCCGCGGAAACTCGCCTGCAGTCGGTGACCAAACACATCGACACGGCGGCCGGCAAAGGCGTATATCACAAGAACACCGCAGCTCGCACAAAATCTCGTCTCCGGAAAAAGCTCAACGCCCTGTAGGTGAGCTTCCCCTTGCGCTGAGCTGCCATCTTCCGCGTTAGGAGCGCACGTGGCAAAGGACAAGCTTACCAAAGCTGAGATTGTCGATAACATCGCCGAAACGAGCGACGTCAGCAAGAAGGAGATTCAGCGTATCATCGACTCCTTCTTTTCTCAGGTGAAAGGCGCGTTGCTCGAGGACCGTGTCGTTGAGTTTCGCGGATTCGGCACATTCGAGATCCGCACCCGAAAGGGGCGCGAGCGGGCGCGGAACCCGAAGACAGGTGAAACCGTCAGCGTTCAGAATCATGGGGTCGTCGTCTTTCGACCCGGGAAAGAGCTCAAAGACGCTTCATGGTCGCTAAGGAGATAGCGGCTTCGCACGGCAGTCTGCAGAGTACGATTTCGACACGCAGTGCCGAGCTGCTCACGGACCTGGCCCTGATCGTCGCCTCGGCCGCTCTCTTTTCATTTGCCTTCCCGAGTCTGATGTCGGACTGGGGATGGTTTCCTCTCGCATACATCGCCCTTGTTCCGCTCTTCATGGTCGTCCGACGAAGTCGGTGGTCGACGGCGTGGCTGTACGGAGCGTTGTACGGGTTCGTCACCTACTCGCTTCTCAACTACTGGCTGCTCAACTTCCATCCGCTGGCCATCTTCATCGTACCGGTCATCTACGCGGTCTATTTCCTGCTGCTCTTTCCGCTGTTGAAGCTGGCCGATACGCTGTTCCCGCGCTACGGCTACCTGCTGCAGATAACCATCTGGATCGCGTATGAATACCTCAGGCTGCAGGGTTTTCTCGGCTACGCCTACGGAATAGTCGGCTACAGCCAGTATCTCTTCACCCCGCTCGTGCGTGTATCCGCGCTCACCGGAGTTTGGGGCGTTTCACTGCTGGTCGTGTTCCCCTCTGCGTTCATCGCTGCTGGAATGAAACAGGGGCCACGGCGATTCGGCGAGTTTCTTCGCGCCCACCGCCTGGACGCGGCAGTCTACATAGCTGTGTTCGCGCTTGCCCTCGGCTACGGCTTCGCCTCGCGCGTCGATTACTCGGATGCGCGCAGCTGGCGGGTGGCGATGGTGCAGCAGAACATCGATCCCTGGCGGGGCGGTATCGAGGCCTATCGCGACTCGCTCACTTCTCTCATCCGACAGAGTAACGCCGCACTCGCGCACGATCCTGATGTGGTGGTGTGGTCGGAAACATCCTTCGTGCCGGCTATCAGCTTCCACACCCGCTATCGCACCGATCCGGAGGTGTATCAGCTCGTCAATGAGCTTCGTGCCTATCTGGGCCTGCAGGCGGTCCCGTTCGTCATCGGGAACAGCGACGCGGTGCTCAGCCGGAACCTCGACGGTGAGCTCGAGCGGGTCGACCACAATGCGGTGTTGCTCCATGACAACGGGGAGTTCCGGAGCGTGTACCGAAAACTCCACCTCGTTCCTTTCACCGAGCATTTTCCATACGAGCGCTCCTTCCCCAGGCTGCACCGCCTTCTCGTGGAAAACGACACAACATTCTGGGCAGCGGGGCAGGACTACACCATTTTCGAGAGTGACGGGATACAGTTTGCCACTCCGATCTGCTTCGAGGACACCTTCGGCTATCTGTCGCGCGAGTTCGTGCTTCGGGGTGCGGATGTCATCGTGAACCTTACCAACGACGGATGGTCCTACTCGGTGCCGGCCCAGATGCAGCACATGGCGATGGCGGTATTCCGCGCAACCGAGAATCACCGCTCGGTGATCCGCAGCACGAACAGCGGCATGACCACCGTCATCGATCCGAACGGCCGGATACAGGGCTTGCTCGAGCCGTTCACCGAGGACTTTATGGTGCGCGATGTGCCGGTTTACACCGCCGGCACAACTCTCTACACGCGGTGGGGCGACTGGCCGGCCCGGGGTGCGGTGGCTCTTTCAGTCCTCGGGCTCGGGTGGGGAATCGCGAGGTGGGGAATGATCAGATTGACAGCTGGCGGCCGTTCTGAGACAATCAAAGGGAAAGGTACTTCCGATGGACGATAAGGGAACGATTCTCATCGTCGATGACGAACAGATCAATCTCGACTTCTTCGACGTTATGCTCACCAAGCTCGGTTTCTCGGTGGAGAAGGCGAGCGATGGTGAGGCAGCTCTTGACATAGCGGCGGATATCGAGCCCGATCTCATCATCCTCGACAACATCATGCCGAAACTCTCCGGGTGGGAAGTCACCCGTGCGCTCAAGCAGGACGAAGAATACGAGCACGTGCGAGATGTGCCGGTCATCATGTTTTCCGCCATGGACGACGTGAAGGACAAAATCGAGGGATTCGAGCTCGGAATCGAAGACTACATCACGAAACCATTCAATTTTTCCGAGGTGCTCGCACGCATCAAGGCGGTGCTTCGCCACCGGGATCTCGCCGAGCAGGTGATCGAACGGGAGCGACGGATAGCCGTCGCGGAGTCTCTGAATCAGTCGCTGGTGTACTTCACGCGGCACCTGCGCCAGCCGGTGCACGAGCTGCTGAGTGCAGCGAAAGAGCTCGACCCCTCGGACGAAGAAGGCGTGAAGAAGTTCGTGGAGCTCGTCCGAAAGGAATCCGAAGGCACGCTCGCGACGGTCGAGGGGCTTGAAGAGGAAATCCAGGAGTTGCAGAGCAAGGGCGACGAGATCAAGGCCCGCGAGACGACCCTCGAGATGCTCGAAGAGAAGTACCAGAAGCATTTCGACAACTACCAGAGGCAGGCCGGCCTGCACGACGGCTGAGGCCGGAGGACGGGACGCTGATGCCGGGGGATTTGAACGGGTGATAACCGAAGAGAAGCGCCGTGTTCTGGACCACTTCGCCGACGGGCGCAGGCATTACAAGCTCATGAACTTCGAGGAGGCGCTTGCAAGCTTTGAGCAGGCCCTCCAAATCGACCCCTCCGACGGTCCCGCCCGCGTCTATGCAGAGCGGTGCCGGCACTACATTGAGAGTCCGCCTCCCGAGGACTGGGACGGCGTATTCGTAATGCAAACGAAATAGCAAATGGCAAAAAACGGACGAAAGAATAAGGATCTGCCGCGAATCTCCACGCGGCTCGGCAAGCGAACGTCGTTCAACGGCCGCATGCGATTCACCCAGCCGGTGAAGATCAGCGGGCGCTTCGAAGGGGAAATCATCGCCGAGGGCTTTCTCTATATCGAGGAGGGCTCCTACGTTCGTGCCGATGTCACCGCCGATTCGATTGTGATCGCGGGCGAGATCCACGGCAACGTTCAGGCGGCTCGCAAGGTGGAGATGCTTCCGACGGGAAAAATCTACGGAAACGTGCGCACCGCAAAGCTCAGGATCGCTGACGGCGTGGTCTTCGAGGGCAAATGCGACATGCTTCGTAACCCCGACTCGATAGACGTGTTCTCCGCCCCGGTGGAACAGCTGAAAGAGTCTGCGCAACGTGTCTGAACGACAGTCGAGAGCGGCAATACTCTGTGTCGGTGACGAGCTGACCGAGGGGAGAACCCTCGACCGCCACGGCAAGTTCCTCTCGGAGTTGCTCACCGAGCTCGGCGCGACCGTCGACGGAATCTCCCTTGTCCCCGACGAGCTCGACGCCTATCGCCGTGAGTTCCTGGATCTCTTTCCGCGAGTCGGCACGGTCATCATAACGGGAGGCCTCGGGCCTACCTCCGATGATCTTACCAGAGAGGCGGTAGCACAAGCGGCGCAGGTGGACCTCGAGTTCCACGAGGATATCTGGGAGTGGTTGCAGAACCGGTTCCCGCACCGGAAGATTTCGGATACCAACCGGAAGCAGGCCCAGATTCCGGCCGGATTCGATGTAATCCCCAACGAGGCGGGAACCGCGCCGGGATTCATCGGCGCCGTGGACGGCTGTACCGTCGTAGCGCTTCCCGGGCCGCCGCGGGAGCTGCAGACGATGGTGGATCGCCATCTGCGGTCCATTCTCGGGTCCCGTTTCGGCGTGCGCGAGGGCGAGATTTTCTGGGCGACGACGTTCATGGTCCCCGAATCCGAGCTTGAAGAGGCTCTGCAACGTCATGGCGCGGAGAGCGTGCGGTGGGGTACCAACACCGAGGAACATCGGATCCTCCTGCGTCTGCGTGGCGGGGATGAGACTGCCCGGCGGGCGTTTTTCACTCGGCTTCGCGGGGAGCTCGGTGCCGAGCGTATCGTGGAGGGACGTGCGGAGATCGGTGAGGTAGTGCTGAACGATCTTCGACGAGCCGGGCGCCGACTGGTGTGCGCGGAGTCCTGTACCGGAGGGCTCGTTGCCAAGCTGGTAACGGACGTGCCCGGCAGCTCGGAGGGGTTCTGGGGCGGTTTCGTGGCGTACTCGAATACGGCGAAGACCGGGATCCTGGGCGTATCGGAGACGACACTGGCGGAGAAGGGTGCGGTCAGCCCGGAGACCGCAGGGGAAATGGCGCTCGGCGCACTGGAGCGCAGCGGCGAGAAGGCTGGAATCGCGGTTGCCATTACCGGTATTGCAGGTCCTGAGGGTGGCACGGAGGAGAAACCCGTCGGAACGGTGTGGCTTGCGGTCGCTGTCGATGGCAGAGTCTTCGAGACGAGGCATGTTTTCTTGCCCCGTGACCGGGATCGTGTACGGCGGTGGTCTGCGATCAGCGCACTCCTCCTGGTCCGCGAGGCTCTTTCGGAGGTTGCTTGACAGCACGGGGGTGACCGACTATATTGGGAAGGAACCTTCTAGTCCAAGAGCACGTTCCGTCGAAACCAAGCATAAAAACAGGTGTAACCGCGGACGAAGTGTATTTGCACTCGTCTGCATCATATGACGCATTCCACCACTTAAGAACCGTCTGGAGTTTCCAATGGCTTTTGTGCGAAAGAATGGTAATACTCAGGAAAGTGCTCCTGGGGAGGACAGCAGCGTGGACGGATCTACAGATATACAGCAGGAGTTCGAGTTGCAGACCGCAGGTGGCGATCAGAACCAGAACCAGAACCAAAACAAGAATCAATCGGCAGACGACAGCTTCTCCCCCGACGACAACGGAGCCAAAGGCGCCGAGGACACCGGATCGGAGAAGAAAAAGCCGAAGAAGAAGGTCCGCGTCGCGCTCATAAAGGACAACGGAGCCGCTCGCGGTGAGGCTGCCGCCTCGGCAGAGGCCGGTGACTCCGCGGATGCCGGCGAGGCGGCCGGTGCAGCGGCGGAGTCGCGGACCGATGAGCCTGCACGGGCGGACGAGCCTGGGCGCGCCGAAGGGGCCGCACCGGCGGAGGCCGAACAGGGTGCGGATTCCTCCGACGCCGAAACCCGCGAATCCGAGGGCGCGAACAGGTCCGACGGCGGCAGCGGCGGC
>CAZVXU010000034.1:0-19595 GCA_964631585.1 uncultured Spirochaetaceae bacterium
TTACTTTACTGCAATTGACAGCATAACGCCTATCGTGTCCCGGCCGATCGGTGACGAAAGTGATAAGATTTCGCGCTTCCGGGCCGGGGCGCCCCGCCGCAGCCGCCACTTTGTCGCAGAGGGACTCGACGAGGGTCAGGTTCTCCCACTCGTTCTCCCCGCCGACGAGATAGGTCTCCCCGGCTGCGCCGGCATTCATGATCATCCAGATGGCCTCCGCGTGGTCCGTGACGTAGAGCCAGTCGCGAATGTTCTTACCGTCCCCGTAGACCGGCAGCGGCTTTCCCTCGAGGATGTTCAGGATCATGATCGGAATCATCTTCTCGGGAAACTGATAGGGGCCGTAGTTGTTGGTGCAGTTGGAAATTGTGGCCGGCAGGCCGTAGGTGTGGGCCCACGAGCGCACCAGGTGATCGGAGCCCGCCTTCGACGCGGAGTACGGGCTTTTGGGGTCGTAGGGGGTCTCCTCGCTGAAGAACCCGGCATCACCAAGGGAACCGAAGACCTCGTCGGTACTCACGTGATGGAAGAGCACGTCCTCGCGGTCTGTCCACGCCGCCCGTGCCGCCTCGAGGAGGTTGGATGTGCCGAGCACGTTCGTCTCGATAAACACCCGCGGGCCGAGGATGGATCGGTCGACGTGCGATTCGGCGGCAAAGTGCACGACCGTGTCGATTTCGTAGCGGGAGAAGACGTCCGCCACAGCGTCGAACTCCCCGATATCGGCGTGCTCGAAATGGTAGCGGCTCCCGTCATGGGCGTCGGCGATGTCGGCGAGGTTCGCAGGGTTTCCGGCGTAGGTCAGTGCGTCGAGGTTTATCACCTGTCCAGTGAACGAGGGTTGATCAAGGAGATAACGGATGAAGTTGGCCCCGATGAACCCGGACCCACCGGTAACCAGAACGGACTGTAGCGATCGACTCATGTCTCTCCCCTTCTTCATTTCTTCTATGGTTTCGAAGTGCCCCGACCGGATTCCACCACGCCGAGATAATCGGAGAGCGCCTCCTGCCAGGGCCGCGGGGGGCCGCCGAGGACGGCCTCGGTGCGGGCGGTGGAGAGCACCGAGTTCGCCGGCCGGTGGGCCTTCGCGGGGTACTCCGCACTTGTCACCGGACGAATCGAGCAGGTGCTCGAGACGAGGCCGCGGAGCGTGGCCCGGCGGTAGATCTCGGTGGCAAACTCGTACCAGGTGGTCTCGCCTGAGTTCGAGAAGTGGTAGGCGCCCCAGGGGCCGGGGGCGCCGTCCGTTTCGGCGGTCCCGCCGGGCCGGGCCTCCCCGGAGGGCTCTGCCGCGGCACCCTCGGCGTTGTCGAGAAGCGCGACGAGCGCCCCGGCGAGATCGGGCGCATAGGTCGGGCGGCCGTGCTGGTCGGAGACCACGGTGAGCTCATCGCGCTCAGTGAACAGGCGAAGCATGGTGGCGACGAAGTTCCCGCCGCCGGGACCGAAGAGCCAGGCGGTGCGGCAGATGATGTGGCGCTCGAGCTCGGCCGCGATGCGGCGCTCACCCTCGGCCTTGGTCTTTCCGTAGACGCCGATGGGGTTGGGCTCCGCATCTTCGGGGTAAGGCTCGTCCCGTTCGCCGTCGAAGACGTAGTCGGTGGAAACGTGCACGAGGGTCGCCCCCTGCGAGGCACAGGCACGCGCGAGATTCTCAGGGCCCAGCGCGTTCAGGCGCTCCGCGGCCTCGGGCTCGTCCTCGGCGCGGTCCACCGCGGTGTAGGCGGCGCAGTTTACGACCCAGTTGGGCTCGTGGGCGGCGAGAAACTCCTCCACCGCGCGGGCGGAGGTAATATCGACCTCACGGTCGGAGGAGACGAACTCGCGCCCGCCTTCGCGGAGCACGCGCTCGACCTCCTGCCCGAGCATCCCCTTGTTGCCGACGAGCCAGATCACGCGCGCCCTCCTTCGGCTTCCTGCGCAGCGCGAAACTCGGCAAATCCCGGGAGCTCGCGGTCCTTCTCAGAGACCAGCACCTCCGACAGCGGCCAGGTGATGGCAAGCTCGCCGTCGTCGAAGCGGATGCCGCGCTCGGCGTCGCGGTCGTACTCGGCGGTGCATTTGTAGGAAAGGCACGTGCCGTCCTCGAGGGCCTGAAAGCCGTGGGCAAATCCGGGCGGGATGTAGAGCTGCCGGCGGTCGGCGGCTGTGAGCTCCACCGCCTGCCAGCGCCCGTAGGTGGCTGTGCCCGGCCTTACATCAACTGCTACGTCGAATACCGCGCCGGCGGCAACCGAGACGAGCTTCCCCTGCGCGCGTTCGCCCACCTGCATGTGGAGCCCGCGGACGACCCCGCGGCTCGAGATAGAGGCGTTGTCCTGTACGAAGCGCTCTGCAATGCCCGCCGCGCGGAAATCACTCTCCTTGTAGGTCTCGAGAAAGGCGCCGCGCTCGTCGTCGAAGACCCGGGGCTCTACCAGGATGAGCCCGGGGATGTCGAGGTGTTCAAAGCGAAACGGCACCAGCTCCCCCTGCCGCGGACATCGTTCTGAGGGTAGTATTCATTGCGCATTACTCGTCGAGCAGACTCAAGAGGTACTCACCATAGCCGGACTTACGAAGCGGCTCGGCAAGTGCCCTGAGGCCGGTCTCATCGATGAAGCCCATGGTGTAGGCGATCTCCTCGATGCAGGAGATCTTCAGGCCCTGCCGGTCCTCGATGGTCTTTATGTAGAGGGTGGCATCGACCAGCGACTCATGGGTGCCGGTATCGAGCCACGCGAAGCCCCGGCCCATGAGCTGCACGGTCAGATCGCCCCGGGCCAGATAGGTCTTGTTGACGTCGGTTATCTCGAGCTCCCCGCGCGGCGAGGGCTCGAGGTTCTTGGCGATCTCAACCACGTCGGCATCGTAGAAGTACACCCCCACGACTGCGTAGTTGGACTTCGCCTCTGCGGGCTTCTCCTCGATGGAGAGCACCGTACCGTTTTTGTCGAACTCCACCACGCCGTAGCGCTCGGGGTCGCGCACCTGATAGCCGAAAACCTGCGCGCCGCGCTTCACCGCCGCCCCGCGGCGCAGCATCTCGGGAAGGGCGTGGCCGTAGAAGATGTTGTCGCCGAGGATGAGGCACACCGGCTCGCTGTCTATGAACTCCTCCCCGATGATGAAGGCCTCGGCGAGCCCCCGCGGCTCGGCCTGCTCGGCGTAGGAGAGCTCGAGGCCGAGACCGCTGCCGTCCCCGAAGAGCTCGCGGAACCTCGGCAGGTCCTCCGGCGTGGAGATGATGAGGATCTCGCGGATGCCCGCGAGCATCAGGGTCGACAGCGGATAGTAGATCATGGGCTTGTCGTAGACGGGAAGGAGTTGCTTGCAGGCAACCTGGGTGATGGGATAGAGGCGCGTGCCGTGACCACCGGCGAGGATGATGCCCTTCATTGAAGCAGAGTATAGTCCTCCGGTGCCGCAGAATCAACGTTTCGCTTGACTGCGGATGCGCCGCGGACTAAGCTTCGATACGGGAGTTCATGATGAAGCCGACCGCTCGTATAGCCATCGTACTGGTCGCTGCCCTCGTACTCGCCGCGGCCGTCGCCCCGACAGCGGAGGCGCAGAGCCTCGACGTGACCGCCCGGCAGAACGGTATGCGACTCCTCGGCTACGGGCTCTTTAACGACGAGGGGCTCGAAGGAACGGGCGCCGGCTTCGCCTACGCCATCGCCGGCCGGCTCGATGTCGGATTCGATGCGGGGATGTTCTACGACGAGATAGAAGGCACGGCATCCGAGGAGTCCCGCATCAACTTTCTCCTGCGCGGCCTCCTCGCCCGCCAGAGCGAGGGCTTTCCATTCTCACTCTCGCTCGCCTTCAGCTACTATCTCTCGCGCGTACAGAGCGACTATCTCGAAAATCGTTTCGAGGACTACGAGCTCCTGCGAGACGGCCGCGGCTACACCATCTCCGGCGGCGTCTGGCGGGACTTTCACTTCTCGCAGGCCTTCGCCATCCGCACCGGCGCCGGCGCGCGCCTCGGCTGGAATCGGTATACGACGACGCTGTCTTCTTCAGCAACCGAAACCGATCTTACAACCATAACGGAACTCCAGCGCTACCCCACCGAAGACCTCGATCGTACCTTCACCTACGAAGGCTCCCTCGGCCCCGTCATTCGCCCCGGCGCCGGTGACTATGCACTGAGCGCCCTCGGCACCTTCCGCTACGGAGCAGACGGCGCCATGGCCGGCGGCGTCAAACTCGGAGTAACGTTCGCTCGCCCGCAATGAGGGCGTAGACTTGAGAGCCCCGGGCGGTTCGGCGACATCGTCGCAGGCCCTTCCCTCCCCCTACCGAAGCAGGAACTCAGCGACCACCGGATAGTGATCCCCCGCCTGCTCCTCGATGATGCTCGCGTCGAGCCGCTCGAGTGCGCCTGAGTAGAAGATGAAGTCGATGCGCGGCAGGATGCGCCCGTCCACCTTCCAGTAGGTGCCGTCGAGATAATCGCCGGTGCCGCGAAGCGCCTCCTCGAAGTGCCGGTTCATGTGGCGGATGGTACGGGTGAAGGGCACGGTGTTGAAGTCCCCCGCCACGATCACCCGCTCATCGTCCCAGCTCGAGAGCCAGGACTCGATCTCCCGCGCCGCGCGGCTGCGGGAGGTGGAGGTGAGGGCCTCGCGGAGCACTGCCCGAGCGCTTCGTACAAAGCCCATGCGGACGAGGCCGGATTCGGTGCGCTCCTTGTCGATGGGGTCGAGGTGGACGCCCGCCACGGCGAGCGACGGCACCTCGCAGCGAAACGCTCCGTACTTCGAAGACGCCCCGCGGAGATGAAAGACCCGACAGTCGGAGAGCGGCACCGCGGAGAGGATGCCGATCCGCAGGCTCGGCGCATACGCGGCGTCGTAGGTGAGCGCAAGGGCGCCGGCTATCCCGCTCAGGTGCTCTCTGCTCCATATTTCCTGCAGGACGTAGATGTCGGCCCGCGGGGTTCCTTCGAGGACGCCGGCCACGAGCTCGGCCGGCGTAGGCCCGGAAACCGCACCGCCGACGTTGTAGGTGATAACGCGGAGCGTCCGGTCGGCCGGGGCGGCCGCGGGCGTCGGCGCCGCGGGTGCGCTCCGGGGCATCTGCGTAGCGCACGCCGCGAGCAGCATGGCCGCAGCCGCGGCGAGCAGGAGCTGAGTGAGCTTACTGATTGATGAGCGTAATAACCGAGATGACGGTCGTAACAATGCTCAGGCCCGAGATGATGACGGGGAAGTGGCGGTTGAACTGATAGACAAAGTTGTTTCTCTCGACTTCGATGCGGTCCCCGGGGCGCACCTTGCTGCCCGGCGGGCGCTCGTTCCCGGCGCTGTCGAGGATCATGTATTCGCCGGTGGCACTAACCTCCCGGTCGTAGCCGCCGGCGCGGCGCATGTAGTACTCGGCCGGCTGCCCCGGTACGTAGAGGTAGAGGCCGGGCTCGGCTACGGGGCCGGAGACAAGGACGGATATCTGTCGTGAGGGGATGAAGATGGTGTCAAATGCGCCGATTGCGACGTCTTCCGCCTGGCCATACCCATACAGAATCTCTGCGGCATCGATTTCAATAACGTCTCCCGTGTCGCCGCGAATAACCGAGGTTCTGCCGAGGTCGGCAAAGGTCGCGATGCGGTCACGATACGGGGAGAGCACATCGTAGAGAGTGTCTCCGCTGTGATAGAACTCGGTGATTCGCACGTAGCCCGCCTCGACATCCTGCACGTCCTCCTCGATGAGCTCTATCGTCTGGCGTCCGGGGTCAGCCTCCGTTTCTTCCGCCTGCAGCGCGCCTTCTATGAAGACCAGCGGTCGCCCGAGCAAGTCCGTATCCACGGTGATCCGATCCCCGTCCTGTACCTCCGGCCCATCGCCACCTTCGGATAGATCGTAGGTTTCGGAGGAGGTGTCGCCACCGCTACGGCGCGTCAGCCGGATCCTCGCCGCGTCGCCGTCAGGGCTCAGCCCGCCGGCAAACTCGACGAGGTCCCACAGGTGCTCGCCAGGCAGTGCCTCGTATGTCCCCGGACGATTGACCTCGCCTCTGACTGTAACGAGAGCACCGATGGGAGGTATCCGTACCGACTCGCCCGGCACCACGTACGGATCCTGGCTGAGATCGCCCACGCTGGTGGCTCTGAACACGTCATACACGCGCTCGAGCTCGCCCGCGCCCCGCACGAGAACTCGTCTCCGCGAGGAGTACGGCTGGAACAGGGGCTCCACGACATCGCTCAAGCGCGAGAGACCCCACGCGGTGACGCGGGTCGTCTCCTCTATTGCGCCCTGAACCGTCACTTCGAAGAGTCCAACCGACACCAACCGAAACGACGGCAAACTGCGGGGGTAGGCTTCACGCACGATCGTCTCAACCTCGCTCTTGAGCTCGGGGTAGGACATCCCAACCGTGTCTATTTCGCCGAAGATGTTGAGGTTGAGCGTTCTGTCACTTTCCACGGTGACGATGCTCGTCGAGACCTGACCGCCCGCGGCAAATGTCAGCTCGTAGGTATCACCGGGTGTGACGGGATAGTTGGGATTCGAGACCGCGAGGGACAGGCGATCGGCCTGCGCGGAACCGCCGCCCGCTCCCAACGCACCAAGGCCGCCGGCGCCGTCGCCGGGAACCTGGGTAAACCCGGGTGTTGCACAGAACACGACGATAATTGTCAGTCCAACCAATCGGCGCCACATATCTACTGTGGAGCATACTACGGTCCACCCCTGCCTGCAATGGCACCCGAGCGGTTTCCTCTTGCGTCGGCTAAATTGGTGCTGTATAACGTCGGTGACGAACCATGAGCAGACCAACCGTTCGACACTACGGCGCGCTTGTCATTTCCGTCCTCCTCAACTCGGCAACCCTGGTGCTGCTCAAGTTCGTCGCGATCGCGGAGCTCACCGGAGAAAGTGGCCCTACCGTCGGGCAGCTTTTCGTGGTGCTGCTGAACCCTGCGTTCGTACTGGCGGTCGCGTCTTTCCTCGCCGGGGTGTTTTTCTGGATCATCGCCCTCAGACGCCTGGACCTCAGCCTGGCCTACCCGAGCGTAAGTGTGTCCTACGCGCTCATTGCGCTGGTATCGTGGAGACTCTTTGGAGAGCGGATCGGGCTGTCGGGCTGGTTGGGTATCGTCACCATTATGGTAGGCGTTACGGTGATGTTCTTGCCCGGCCCTTCACCGCGGTCCCAGCCGAAGGCATAGTATGCACTACTCCGCGCTCATCGCATCGATCATCTTCAACGGCACGAGCCTGGTGCTTCTCAAGGCGTTTGCGCTCGAGCGCGAGCGGCGGGCCGCCGCCGATAGTGGTCCCGACGCCGGCGACGGCACGTTTGCCGCCCGGTTGAGACTGATCATGCATCCGCTGGTGCTCGGAGGCCTGGCCTGCTTCGCCGCGGCGGCGGTCACGTGGATGATTGCCCTTGCAGGTATTGAACTGAGTGTTGCCTACCCGTCGATGAGCGTCATCTACGTGGCTACCGCGCTGGTCGGCCGCTTCCTGTTCGCGGAGCGCATTCCGCCGCGACGATGGGCCGGCATCGCTTTCGTGGTTGTCGGTGTCGTCATTATGTACGCGGGGTAGATCCTCACGGGATAGCGCTCAGGCAGTATCGTCGCGCTTGTTCTCGCGACCGGAGCCAAGAGACTCCGTAATCAACCGCCTCTTCGTGGGATCGGCCCAAATCATTTGGAGAAAATGAATCAGAAATGCCACCGCCACGCTCGCCGCAAGCCCAATGCCGGTGACCGTCATGGACAACTGCGCTCGGCTCGGTCCGGCTTTGCGGTCGGGCACTTCGGCAAACTCGAGCACGGCGAACGCCGGGTCGGACTCGGCGGTCAGCCGCGAAACCTCGTACTGTTCGGAGATCGCCTGGTAGATGCGCTGCTGGATTTCGAGGTCCGTCTGCAGCCTTCGGAACTCGAGCGCGAGCTGCGGCAGCTCGGATCGAGCCGGCATGGTTCTGGCGCCGCCAGTGTATCCGCTCTCGATTTGATTGATGAGCTGGATGACGTTATCCTTCCGCGCACGTAGTCGGGCCAGCGCGGGATCGTCGTCGATCCGCGAGAACGTTTCCTGATTGCGGATCTGGACCTCAAGGTCGACGAGCTGGCTCTGAAGATCGGAGAGCATAGACGACTGCGTATCGGCGATCTCCTCGACGGTCAACACACCGTGCTCGCGCTGGAAGGCCTGGATCTCGGTTTCGAGTCGTGCGATTTCCTCTTCAACCTCTGCAATTTTCTCCTGAAGAGACCGAAGCTCCTCCATGCGGGTGAGGCCACCGCGACTGCGAAACCAGTCCTGGAGCTGGGTGACGATACTGTTGGCGACATCCCGGGCAAACTCCGGGTCGATATCCTCGTACCCGACCGTCAATATTGAGGTGGCGGAATCGTAGTCTACCGTCATATTCTCCACTACGCGCTCGCGGGAAGAAGTGCGCACCTCTCTGCGGATCTCGTATCTTTCGATCATGTCGTGCTCGGCAACGATTTCATCGAGGAAATTGCGTGACCGCAGGACCTCCTGCGCAAGCTGACCGTAGTTCATACCGCCGCCACCGGGCATCTCCACTCCCAAGGCCGAGAGCATGGCGCGGGTTGAGCTGCCGCCTGTCTCTTCGGACACGAGCAACGTTGCGTACGCGCGGTAGTAGTTGGGGAGAGGGCTGTCGTCGGGGGGAAGCGTCAGGCTGATAATCGAGAATACCACTACGCCCACGGCGGACGCAGCCGTTATGACGACGATCAGCCACTTGTAGCGGAGGAGGATCGACAGGTAGTAGAGAAGCCCCTCGATTAGGGTCCGCTCGCCCGCCTCCGGCGCACGCTGTGCAGAGGGACCGGCGTTGGACTTCTTGGTTGTGCCTGACTCACTTGCCACAATTCACATCCTATGTACGAAATGGGTCGCTGTAAACACTTTTACGAAGCCGTTGCCCCGCCGGTTTCATACATATGCCCTGGAAACAGATTCCCATTTCCAATATAACAGAGCCCGTGGGGCATGAAGTAAAAACAGTTGAAACTCAGCAGAATCTCAGAATCTATCTGGCCGGCAGGAACACGGTTCAGACTCAGGTCTTACGGGACTACCTCACAGGCGAGCTTGGCGCTCACTGTACCATTCACTCCAACCTCGCAACCTGCCTGAACGCGGCTACGTTGAACCCCGCCCCGACGGTAGTGTTGATCGACTGCTCGGTATTCGCTCCGCGAGCCATTCTCGACCACGTCGTGCGTTCACAGGGCACCGTGCCGCACGTCACACAGGCCTTCTTCAACGTCGAGCCCGACCGGTCCATCGAGTACGAGGCGGTGAGAGCGGGCATTCGCGGATTCTTCTATGCAAATCAGGATCCCGCCCAGCTCTTGAAGGGCCTCCGGACCCTCGCAACCGGAGACGTGTGGATCTCAAGACGGGTGCTCCTCGACGCCGCGATGCAGGCGACCAGCGCGCCGCCCGCGCCACACAACGGGTGCGAGAACCTGACTCAGCGGGAGACCGAGATTCTCGCCATGATGGTGGTGGGCGCCCGCAACGAGGACATCGCGGAGAAACTTTACATCAGTACTAATACGGTTAAGACACATATCTACAATATTTACAAAAAGATACACGTTCCGAACCGTACGCAGGCGGCGCTGTGGGCAGCAAAAAACCTATAGTAATACAAAAGTACTAAAAAGTATGAGCTTGTGGCCGTATAGTACTTAGTACGTCTGATCAAAATAGTCAGTAATAAAACATACATTGTTCCGATAGGATATTCGGTCTATTTACGTATACTTCGGTTGGTGGGAGACAAGAGGAAGCTCGAGCGCTTCTCGCTTACCGTACCGGCACAGCTTCGATATCGAGACGGCACCGGGACGGAACAGAGATACGCGGCGCAGACCAGAAATATCTCTGCGGAGGGCGCGTACTTTCAGTTTGCGGAGCACGAGGTTCCCGTTGGAGCACAGGTCGAAGTGGAGCTCGTTCTGACGTTCGAGCGACTGAAAGAGTTGCTGAACGCCGCCGACCGCGTCACCGCCCGGGTGGAGGGTAAGATCCTCCGGGAAGAATCCGACGGGGTCGTCGTGGTGTTCAACCAGCCGTTTCGGTTTTCTCCGGGACCGGGTGGGCGGACTCCGCGGGAACCGGACTTGCGGCCGGCCTGAGCGATACAGGGCTCTGTGTTTTCCTCACAGACATAGCTCCTGAGGCAGTCTGTTACGGCGGCGTCTCGGGCACATCCATGCGAGCTTGAGCCGACCACAGTCGGCACCGGCGAAGAGTAGACACTGCCCCCCGTGAAACAAACGCGACCGGTGGACGGACCCTGCTGTGCTCGCTCAGGCATGAGACATGGACCCGAGATCAATTTAAAAACGACCAGACTTGGTCGCTCAAGGAGGGGCGAATGACCAGGAAACAACGCCGGATTACATGGAGGCCACTGCTTCCGACAATCGGCGAACGCGGACAGCGGCGACTTCACGGCATCTATTCGAGCCGCCAACTACAGGACCTCGTCCTGTACGAAAAATCCCGATCGGATAGAAACGGAACGACGCTCTCGCTCGCATTATTCGATGTGGGCGGGTTTACGTATTCTCAGCGGCGAAGCTTCATAACCGATATCCTCTCGATCGTCCGTACCACCGACCATGTCGGGTGGTACGAAAGGGGCTGCATCGGCGTGCTCCTGCCCTACACCGATCGTAGCGGAGCACAGGTCTTTATCGATCACGTGCACGAGCTTGCAGAGCCCGCCTGCGCGCCGTTCGAGCTCTACAGCTACCCCGATCTCTGGTTCGAGAACGCCGCTCGCGGCACCGACAACGCAGGCGCGCACAACGGAAACGGGCACTCCGACGCCGACGCCTCGGGCTTCCGCCGCGTCGTCTTCGAGCAGAGAATGCCGGCCTGGAAGCGCTCGCTCGATATCGCAGGCGCCGGCGTCGGCCTCGCCCTCCTCTCCCCCCTCTTCCTTCTCGTTGCCATCTTCATCAAACTCGTCTCTCCCGGTCCCATCATCTTCAAGCAGAAGCGGGTGGGCATCGGCCGCAGGCAGTTTACGTTCTACAAGTTCCGCACCATGCATGCGGATAACGACGAGTCCTACCACGCGAAGCACGCGAAAGGCTTCATCGATGGTGACCGGGAGATGCGGAAGCTCGATGAGCAGGATCCGCGCATCATCTTCGGCGGCCGCGTGCTTCGAAGAACCACGATCGACGAGTTGCCCCAGCTTTTCAACGTCCTTCGAGGCGACATGACCCTCGTCGGACCCCGCCCCTGTATCCCCTACGAGGCGGAGGAGTACCACAGGTGGCACACCGGCCGGTTCAACGTCCTCCCCGGACTCACCGGCCTGTGGCAAGTAAGCGGCAAGAACAAGCTCACCTTCCAGCAGATGATACGGCTCGACATCGCCTACGAACGGCGCATGTCGCTGCGGTTCGATCTGTGGATCATCCTGATGACCTTCCCGACCGTCTTCGGTCTCGTCTTCGAGTCGGTCCTGAACCGGGTCAGGCGCTATTCGCATCTGAGTGAGCAGATCACGCACTACGAGCTTCCTGCCGAGTCCCGCGCGGATGCAGCAGGCTGTACCGACCCCGAGCAGCGCAAGCACGCGTTCGCGAAGGTTCTCCACCAGGTCGGCACCTGAAGCAGTGGGCCTCCCTACCCTTCGCGCCCTCCGGCGCACCCCTATCACATGCAGACACTCACGATCATAGTTGTTAGCTACAACACGCGGGACCTCACGCGCGCCTGCCTGGAATCGGTCTATCGCGAAACCGCGCTGCCCGATTTCGATCCCATGTCTACGGGTTCGAGATCACTCCGGACCACATTGAATGGTTCGTCGACGGACGGAGTCTTCACACTTACGCGTTCGACGCGCCGGGGGCGTCGATTACGGTAGAAGCGCCGTATCAGCTCAAGTTGAACAGCTGGACCAGCACGAATTGGGTGGTGCCCCCCCGAAGTCTGGCGTTGTCGCTACCTACGTTATCGAGTGGATTCGGTTCACTCCGCGGGAAGATCAATGATTGATGGACAAACGAGGGTGCTGGCGTGGCGGGTCTGGCAGATCGTGCGTCAGGTACGTCCCGATATGGTGAGCACCACCGGAGCAGCTCCCGGCTACTTCGCACTGCACTTCGCCAAACGTCGCGGCGGCCATAGCAGCTTGAAAAGCCGTTTCCTTCTCGTGCGGACTGTGGTGAGTACGGGCTCGCGTCGGACGTAGCGGGCACTGCAGTGGCGCAAACAGTCGAGACGTGGTGACAGGGAACACGAAAACGAGCTTTGCGCTCGGGATCGGGTCATGTAGCAACGTTTCCACCAGCGTGGTCCTGCGTCTGCATCCTCTCGGGAGTTTGCAATAGGATTCGCGAGAACAGTAGCGCCTCCATGTCGCGTGGCACATATGACAGACGTCTCCATCATCATCGTCAGCTATAATACGGCAGAACTCACGCTCGCGGCGATTCGGTCGGTTTACGACGAGACGCGGCTCAGTTTTGAGCTCTTCGTCGTGGACAATAACTCGTCCGACGGCTCGGCGGATCTGATCGCGGAGCGGTTTCCTGGTGTGAAACTGATCCGGCTGGATTACAACGCGGGGTTTGCGGCGGCGAATAATCTGGCAGCGAAGGAAGCGGGCGGGCGCTACGTGTTGCTTCTGAATCCGGACACGGTTGTGTTGGATGGCGCGGTGGATACGTTGGTGGGCTTTGCCGACGAGCATCCGGAGTACGGAGTGCACGGCGGGAGTACGTTCTTTGCCGACGGGAGCCGTAATCCTACGGCGGGGTGGAACAGACCTACGGCGTGGAGCCTCTTCTGCGCCGCCACCGGTCTGATGACGCTCTTTCGTGGATCGAGAGTATTCGATTCCGAGTCGCTATCCTCCTGGTCTTGGGATCGTCCGAGACAAGTCGATATAGTGACCGGCTGCTTCATGATGCTTTCCCGGTCACTGTGGAACGAACTGGGCGGATTTGACGAACGTTTTCATATGTACGCCGAAGACGCAGATCTCTCGCTAAGGGCGACTGGGGCCGGGAGGTCATGTATCCTTGTACCTGCTGCTCAAGTGATCCATTATGGCGGCGCTTCTGAGCCCGTTCGTTCCGATGCGATGGTCCGGCTGTTTCGGGCGAAGCTTCAGTTGTTTCGAAAGCATTGGCCTGCCGGCTTTGCGTTCTATTCCGAGACGATGCTGAAACTTTGGGCCCTTAATCGCGCGATTGGGCTTGGGATTGCTGCCAGATTCTCTACGAGCGCGGGCGACGGATGGAAAGCATGGTCAGCAGTGTTTCGGCGAAGAACGGAATGGACACGCTAGCTTGTGGCAACCAAGTAATCATAGGCGCAGAAAAGGATCGTTTTGCGAAACGCGTGTTCCAACAGTGATTCCATACCCGCTTGTGTTCCAGCATGGAATCACGTACTGGTCGGAAACGTTAGGTTTTCCGCGCTCTCAGAGGACGAGTGTGTCAACGCGATCTGCATCTCTCTGGATTGCGGTCAAGGCGGATTCGTAGTGACTCCAAACGTCGATCACCTGCGGCGTGCACGACGGAGTCCTGCGTACCTGCGCCTAATCAGCCAGGCTGACCTGGTGACGGCAGACGGAATGCCGGTCGTCTGGGCTGCGCGTCTGCAGGGCACCCCCCTACCGGGGCGCGTGCCCGGTTCCGAGCTCTTTCTGTCTCTCGCTCGCGCTGCGGCCGTCAACGGACGACGAATTTTCTTGCTCGGTGGGAATCCTGGTGCTGCGGATGCAGCCGCTCGAGAATTGGCGAGACGTTTCGCCGGACTCCGAGTCGCGGGCGTCTATTGTCCGCCGTATGGATTTGAGGATGACGCGGAGGAGATGGATCTGATCGTGCGGACGGTCCGTGATGGGCATCCGGATATCGTCTTCGTTGGGCTCGGCTCTCCCAAGCAGGAGCTGTTGATAGAGGCTATCCGCGGACAGTTTCCCGGTGTTTGGTGGCTAGGGATTGGAGTTAGTTTCAGTTTCGTCGCGGGCGAGATTTCGCGAGCACCGCGGTGGATGCAGCGTTTAGGTCTCGAGTGGACCTTCCGGCTCAGCAAGGAGCCTCGACGCCTCGCCCGGCGGTATCTGATAGATGATCTTCCCTACGCCATTTGGCTAATGGGACGCTCAACCGCAAGACGTCTGCGACAGGGTCGACCGACCAGCCATGCGCGATGAGAACGTACGCGCTTGTCACTGCTTGCCACAATGAGTCAGAGAACCTTCCCGGGCTTATCGTGTCTGTCTCTTCCCAGTCGGTGCGGCCGGCCCACTGGGTGATTGTCGATGACCGCTCAACGGATAGATCATTTGAGATCGCTGAAGAGAAGACACACAGATTCCCATGGGTGACGGTCGTGAGATCCCAGCCGATAGAAGGGCGCTACGGCGGACACACCTTTGTTGGAAAGGTCGGCGCGCTCAATAGTGGTCTTGCTCTCTTGCAGCTTTCCCGTATGGACTACATTGGAATCCTTGACGCCGACATCACGCTTCCCTCGGGATTCTACGCTCGCCTTGTTGAGGAAATGGAGGGAGATCCCCAGCTGGGGCTTGCTGCTGGGCAAATATTCGAGGCTCTCGACAACCGTTTGCGTGTTCACCGAGTGAGCACACAATCGGCTTCAGGTGGGACCCAGTTCTTTCGCTCGAGCTGTTTCGTCTCGCTGGCCGGTTTCAGGCCATTTCCTCACGGCGGAGAAGACGCCGCGCTTGAGATAGAGGCTCGGGCCCGAGGCTGGCGGGTGAAAACGATTGGTGATCTTCCTGCTTATCACCGTGGAGAGGTTGGTGGCGCATCCGGAAACAGGATCAAGGCTCGATTCAAGCGAGGACGATCCTTTCACCAACTCGGCTATCATCCGCTATTTCAGCTCGCGAGACTCGTATTTCGCTCCGCGGAGCGGCCTATCATAGTCGGGTCTATTGCCGAGTTGCTCGGCTACGTTTACGCATGGGCATCCGGTGAGCCTGTGCTCCTGGACTTGTCCGCTGTCGGGTACTTGCGCCGCGAGCAGTTGCTACGGCTTTCGCGACGGTGACGATCGACATTCGGCCGGCGATGGGCTACTACTGCAGCGGTGTGAACCGAATCCAGTCGATCAGGTATTCGCAGACCACGTCCTCCGGTGGTGGTCCGCCAATCCAGCCGCCGGTGGTTGTCCATGTGTTGAGCTTAAGCATATAGGGGCTGTCGATTCTGATTGACTCCTCTGCGTATACGTACGTGAGGAGCACCGTTTCGTCGACGAACCACTGGATATAATCCGGTGTGATTTCGAAACCCCAGACATGAAAGTCCGCCGATGGATCGAAGTCGAGGTGTATGTCGGGGTTGAGATTGAAGCTCGGAAGACCGGCTTGGTGAACAGCAAAGTGTACTTCGCCTGAATCTCCGCCAAAAGACTTCGTGAGGAACTCTATGTCGATCTCTTGTTTCGTTCCATCCGAGTCGCTGGACGGATCATCGGTGTCGTCCCAGTCTATCGTGAAGAAAGAGTTCAGAACTCCCGCCACGCTTGAGGGTTTCAAGCGTGCCTCCCATCGTCCGAACAGATACTCTGTACGACTGTTGATCGATGAGTTCAACCATCCTTGAGTTGAGCTATTCACGAAATGCATGTGCAAATAGCCATCCTGAACGAAGGTCCGTTCACGGCCGGTCTGCCCGCCGTGTTCGGTCCATGTCGCGATCTGCCAGACCGACTCGTCGATTGAGTCGCCCTCGAAGTTCTCGACGAATGATGGAGCCGTCGAGGTGGGGATGACTCGCAAACCCGTTGGCTGTGCCTCGGTGGACACTGCAGGCCATAGCAAGCCGCCCAGAACAAGCGCTACGAGCATCCTGCTTGAACTGGCCAGATAATCGGATCGCATCTATACCTCCTGAAGTAGGCATTTTAAGTCTACCCCATTGCAGAAAAGATACAAGCCGACATGCAAGATGTACTGCGATTGAGTGTCAAAGTTACCGATGAGTACGCTTGGCAGTTGCAATGAGCTCTGAAGAAGAGGCAAGCAAACCTCGGCGAAGCGGGTCTACGTTGACAACGGGTCTTTTCACCGAGACTTCACCACAACAAGGAACCATTACACTAAACGCGCCGTATCAGCTCAAGTTGAACAGCTGGACCCGTGAACAGTGGCTGGGTGGTCCGCCGGAGCCTATCGTTGTCGCCACATGTGTCATCGACTGGATACGCTTCACTCGGCTGGAACGTCAATGATCGACGGACAAACCAAGGTACTGGCTATCGCATCGAGCGGCGGGCACTGGGTGCAGCTCATGCGCCTGCGATCGGCGTGGCGTGGTGCCCAAGTCTCCTATGCCACAGTCGACGAAGAGAACCGGCGCGACGTGCCGAACGCCGACTTTTACACGGTACCGGACGGGAACATACATACCAAGCTGGCGCTTATCAGAATGGCATGGCGGGTCTGGCTGGTTGTGCGCTGGGTACGCCCTGATGTCGTGATCACCACCGGGGCCGCTCCCGGCTACTTCGCCCTACGCTTCGCAAAGAGTCGCGGCGCGCGCACGGTTTGGGTGGAAAGCATTGCAAACGCGGCGAAGCTGTCGCTCTCGGGGCGAAAGGTCGAGCCATATGCGGACGTCTGGCTTACGCAGTGGCCGGAATTGGAGCAGCCCAACGGACCGTACTTCGTGGGGAACGTACTGTGATCCTTGTCACCGTGGGGACACAGCTTCCCTTCGACCGTTTGGTGCGCGCCGTAGATCTATGGGCTGCAGAGCGCGGCCGGGACGATGTGGTCGCTCAAACGGGTAGCGGATCGTACCGACCGCGTGCAATGACGGCGCATGAGTCGCTTCCTCCGTCTGAGTTCAGGCGTCTTTTTGAAGCCGCGGATATCATCGTGGGTCACGCGGGTATTGGTACGATCCTCGCGGCGCTCGAGCTTGCGAAACCGGTCCTGATTATGCCACGGAAGGCGTCGCTCGGCGAGCAACGAACCGATCACCAGATCGCGACCGCAGAGCGCTTCGGGCGTCTTAGCCTCGTTTCGGTGGCCGAAACGGAGGACCAGATTGGTCCAATCCTCGACGGGCTCGTTGCCGGTGGCTCCGCGGCCACCGGTGCTGATCTTGATTCGGGGCTCGAGGCGTTACGCGGGCATCTCGCCCACGTGGTCAGCGCCGTCTCACCAGAGGCAACCTTCGACGGAATTGTCTGCTTTGGTGGCGTGGACTGGTGGTACCACAACCGCGGTCACTACGATGTACAGATGATGCGTGAGGCATCCAAGCAGCTTCCGGTACTCTACGTGAACTCGATTGGGGTTCGGCGACACAGTACCGCAGAAGGCCGCATGTTCTTCTCCCGGGTACGTCGCAAGCTGAAGAGCCTTCTTCGGGGGCTTGTGCGTGTGCGACGGCTCTTTCACGTATTCACTCCGGTCTCCAGTGCCGGACTCCGCGAGGGGAAGGCGGGCAGATGGTTTACCGCTATCCAGGTCAGGCGGGCCGCCCGGCGAGCCGGAATCAGGCGTCCATTCCTTTGGGCTGCGGTTCCGGCGGTCGCGGATCTGCTGCCGTACCTGAGCTACGAGCGTCTGATCTATCAGCGCACCGATCAGTTCGAGGAGTTTGATCCCGGGAACCGCGATAAAATCGCCCGGATGGACCGCGAGCTCAAGCAGGTCGCGGATCTGACGCTCTTTGCGTCGCACTATCTGCTCGAACACGAGTCTGCCGACTGCAGGCGGGCGCTGTTCGTAGATCACGGCGTGGATTTCCAGCGGTTTCGTGCTGCCGGTGAATCCGCCGACGAGCCGGCCGACGTGGCTTCTATCCCGCGTCCACGAGCCGGGTTCGTAGGCGGAATAGACGCACATACGTTCAATGCCGACCTGTTTATCTCTGTTGCAGCGGCGCTGCCAAACGTGTCGTTCGTCCTTGTGGGCGGATCCTCGCTTCCGTCCGGCTGGTGCAACCTAGCGAACGTCCACCTTTTGGGGCGCAAGCCGTACGATGAGGTACCCGGCTACATGGCGGCGTGTGACGTCCTGCTCATGCCGTGGAATGACAACAAGTGGATTCGTGCATGCAACCCGGTGAAGCTCAAGGAGTACCTGACTGTAGGGCGGCCGGTGGTCAGTGCATACTTCCCGGAGCTTGATTACTACGACGGGATGGTTGAGGTTGCTCAGGACTCCGGGAGTTTCGCGGAAGCTATCCTCGGCTCTATCGGGAACGGCCGTACGGCGAACTCACTTGATCGCTTTGAGCAACACCAGTGGGCTGACAAGTTCCATAGTGTATGCGAGCAAGTTTGCGATAGGGCAGAGATGGAGCCGCAGGCGTGATACCCTGTAGTGGAGTGAGGGTGCGCGTGAAACATTTGAGAGCTGTCTTGGGGCCTAAGTACATTATTGCGATTACATTGCTTATAGCTATGGCTGCGGCTGTGATTGCCCAGCCATCCGGCTTGAGGATAGCCTCTTCGGCCGGGATGACTACGGAACTGTCTCAGTACGGTATTACGTGGACGTTTGCAGAGCCTGTGGAGTTTGGGCAGTTCGTTAACGGTGACTACTGGGTGGTTGGACCGTTAGAGATAGTGAGTATAGATCCACCATCCACCGAGTCCGGCGGGCGGACGATGAACGGCTCGATGGTGAATCCGCTGCCCGGACAGGTGCAGGGCTTTGACAGTGCAACACGCTATACTGGGTTCGAGCCGCTCAACAACGCTGCGCGTCCGCAGGGACAGGATCTTTCAGCTTCGAATCCTTTAGTGCTCGAGTCGGACTCGTCCTTGGTGTCGACAATTAGCCATCCGCAGGCGGGAGAACGGCCCCAGTTGACAGATGCTGCTATTCTGACGGTGTTACGAGTTCCGCCGCCGACCGATGCATTTAGGCCTGCCTATTCAACTCTGAGCAAGGAGCACTTTTACAGGTTCGCCGACGCGAATCTGTCAATCTTGGAGTCTCTCACCCCGGTGCCAGGCACCCCCGAGTTGGATGGTGTCGCCGATTGGTTTGAGAGACCGTGGATCGATTTTCAACCGAGATGGACTGCCCGCTACCTCCATCCATCCAACACCATGCCCGATTACGGGCGAGAGATGTCGTCACAGATAGGCGTAGCAGCTCTTATGCTGCACTTGGACTTCACGGCGCAGCAGAAGAAAACGCTTCTTGTGCGGTACCTGCAACTTGGTATCGACTTGTGGGGAATTGTAAGCAATGGCGGTACTAACAACTGGTCTCCTGATGGCGGGCATGCAAGTGGACGCAAATGGCCCATCCTCTTTGCGGGATTGATCTTTGAGGATTCGGAGATGACTGGACTGGGTCCGGGGAATGGCTCAGGTGTTGCCTTGTTTGGCGAAGATTCGCAGACCTTCTACGTTGATCAAGCCGCCATCGACGTCACTAACTCGGGCGAATGGACCCCCGATAGCCGAACTCCCGATTCCCAGCCCTACGATTCTGCTATGCAAGGCATGCCTGAGTGGGGTCTTCGCCACGCTACGAATTCGGCCAGAGACGACGCCTCGTGGAACGCGCTGTACCGGACCTGTTGCACGGCGACTGCCTGGAGCGGCTTTGTATTGGC
>CAZVXU010000035.1:0-19538 GCA_964631585.1 uncultured Spirochaetaceae bacterium
AGGACTGCGACTATCAGCTCTTCGCCGACTCGGTTGCCGAGGAGATCCTGCTTACCCGGGTTGCGGATGCAGAGACGGCGCGGAAGGCGGAAGAAGTGATGGCCCGCCTGGGCCTGGAGGCGTTGCGCGAGCGGCATCCCGCGTCGCTGTCCCGCGGACAGAAGCAACGCGTGTGCGCCGCGTGCGCGTTGATGAAGCGGCCCGCGCTGGTTGTTCTTGACGAGCCGACGAGCGGTCTCGACGCTGCCACTATGGGAGTCGTCGGGTCGCTCTTTCGCGCTGCGGCGGATGACGGCGCCGCCATTGTCGCGATCACCCACGACTACGAGTTCGCGACCTGCTTCGCTGATCGAGTTATCGTGATGGAACTCGGAAGGATCGAAGCGGATTACCGGCTATACGACGACGGAGGCCGGCGGCTTGCAGCGCGGTTTTTCGGGGCTGGACAGCCGGCGTATGACTGATTGCCGTCGATGATCCGCCCTGTGCCGGGATAGAAGAACAGGGTATTAGTCTTATTATAGGATTAGGCTTGTCAAACATAGCTGGGCCATACAGACTAATCGGTACCGGAACCTGGCTCAGACGATGTCGAGGAGGAGGAATCGATGCGAATGAGCGTAGGAGTGGATCTGCACAAGAAGCAGTTCACGGTGTATTGGCGAGTCGAAGGTCAGCCCGAGCGCAGTGAGTACAGTCGCTACGCAACCGATGAACGCGGCCCCCGCGATCGTTCACGTGTTCAGTGACTGGGGAGGTGACTGGGGCATCGCGCCGCCGTTGAACTCGCTTCCGGTCGTGCGATCGCTCCCTCCCCTGCAGGTGTTTTTCTCGAGACGTTCAACGCGTTGCGAAAATCAGAATGGTCTGAACGAACAGAACTCGGCGCTGCCTGCGAATTTCCTGGTGCACAGGGGGAAGGTACCTACGGCGCCACCGCCCGGGCAAACGCGAGCACCCCGTCGGAGTACCTCCCTACCGTCCGCAGGAGCTCGAAATATTCCTCGTAGTCCTCCGGCGGAATGCGGTCGCGCATCCGGACGAGGGCGAGCAGCAGAAGGGCGTTGTAGTGGGGAATGTTCTCCTCGGCGGCCCGTTCGTGCACCCGTCGATCCTCGCTGACGAGCGCGAGGCCCCGGGCTGAGGCAAGCTCGAGCAGGAGCTCGTCATTTCCATGCTTGCCGCTGCCGACAAAGGCCTCGGCCACCTCCACGGCCTCCCGGGTCCAGGGAACCTCGCCGCCGCGGCGCAGATCGGCGATCCGCACGGGTAGCTGTGGCCAGCCGACCTCACGTGCCACCGGCCCCACCGTATACATCTTCACCTCCGCCGCGGCGTAGCCGAAAAACCCCGCCTTCAGCATGTAGATCATGCTCGAGGCGTCGATTGCGGCCGCGTCGAGGGCTGCGAGCTCACTTCGGACCCGGGAGACGGCATCGGGGTTCGGTGTGTCGGTGCGGGGGGCGAAATCGGGACCGTCCATACGACACGGTAGCAGAAACAAAGGCGCCCGGCACAGGGCCGGGCGCGGAGGTAAGGATGAAGGCGGGCGGCTTGCAGGGACCGACCCGTCGTCACTGCGATTAGAATACGTCGGCGTCCGCGGTCTCGGCGTTGGCGGCGGCCTGCAGGACCGCCAGCGCGATGGAGTTGAGCTTCGTCTCGCTCGAGTCCGCCCGGGAGGTCAGGACGATGGGTGCACGCGCACCCACGACCACCGCCGCGCTCTTAGCACCGCCGAGGAACACGAGGCTCTTGTAGAGGATGTTTCCCGCCTCGATGTCGGGCGTAACCAGTATGTCCGCTCGGCCGGCCACCGGATGGGTGATGCCCTTGTGCTTTGCGGCCTCTACCGAAACCGCGTTGTCGAGCGCGAAGGGCCCGCCGACGATGCACCCGGTGATGCTGCCGGACTCATTCATCTCGACCAGCTTGCCCGCCTCTTCGGTGCAGGGCATTTTCGGGTCGACCTTCTCTTTCGCGCAGACGAGCGCAACTTTCGGAGTCGTGATGCCCAGCGCGTGGGCAAACTCGCAGGCGTTGTCTATCATCTGCCGCTTCTGCTCGAGATCGGGAGCGATGTTGATCGCGGCGTCGGTGCCGATGAGCAGACGCGGATAATCACGAATGTCGAACATCGCGACGTGGCTGAGCACGCGGCCGGCGCGCAGCCCGTAATCCGCGTTGAGGGCCTGCTTCATCATAACCGAGGTATCGACGAGTCCCTTCATCAGAACCTCGGCGTCGCCGGCGCTCACCGCCTGCACCGCCTTCATGGCGGCGTCGGCGGGATCCTTGACGTCCACGATGGACGCATTCGAAATATCGAGCCCGTTCTCCTTGGCAATCGTCCTGGTCTTCTCCGCGTCGCCGAACAGCAGGCTGTCGGCGATCCCGGTGTCCATGGCCTCGGAGACCGAGGTCAGAACATCGAGATCGTGGGAGCAGGCGACCGAAATGGTGCGCGGGCCGTATGACTGTGCTTCGTGTAGTACCTCGTCGAACGTCCTCATCACATTACACCTTGACCGTCTCAACGACCTCCATGCCTTTCTTCAGCGCATCTTCGTTCATCGGGATGAACTTCTCCTTCGACGGGCCGAAGACCTTCTTGAGCGCGCCGATCACGTCGTCGAGCTCGTATATCTTGGTCGCCGCGATATAGGCGCCGAGCATGACCATGTTGGCCACCTTGAGGCTGCCCGCGTCCTGGGCGAGCCTGTTCGCCGGCACGGCGATGACACGGATGTCCTCGCGGTCGGGGCCCTCTTCGATGAGGGAGCTGTTGTACAGCAACAGGCCGTCCGCCACCAGGTCCGACACGAACTTCACCATCGAGGGGTAGTTCATGACGATGGCCGTGGTAGCATCCCCCGAGATGATCGGCGAGCCGATCGGCGTGTCGGAGACGATGACGTTACAGTTGGCGGTACCGCCGCGCATCTCCGGACCGTAGGACGGCAACCATGACACTTCCTTTCCCTTCTGCATGCCGGTGTATGCGATGAGTCGCCCCATCGACATCACACCCTGGCCGCCAAAACCGGCGGCAATGATCTTCTCCTGCTTCATGACTGCACCTCCTTTTCGGGATGCCGGAAATTACCCAGCGGGTAATAGGGGATCATGTTGTCGGCGAGCCACTGCAGCGACTCCACCGGCGGAATTCCCCAGTTCGTCGGGCAGGTTGACAGTACCTCGACCAGCGCAAAGCCTTTCTTCTGCTGCTGGGTCTCGAAGGCCGTGCGGATGGCCTTTTTCGCCTTGCGGATATGCGCCGGCTTGTGCACCGACACGCGCTCGATAAAGGCCGAGCCGTTGATCGTGGCGAGCATCTCCGAGATGCGGATGGGCTCACCGCAGTGCTTTGCGTCGCGCCCGAGCGGCGAGGTGGTCGTGCGCTGTCCGATCATGGTGGTCGGGGCCATCTGCCCGCCGGTCATGCCGTATATGGCGTTGTTGACGAAGATGACGGTGATGTTTTCCCCACGGTGGGCGGCGTGGACGATGTTGTTCGTGCCGATTGAGGCAAGGTCGCCGTCACCCTGGTAGGTGAATACCATCTTGTCGGGATGGACGCGCTTGATGCCGGTGGCCATCGCCGGCGCCCGGCCGTGGGCGGCTTCGTGCATGTCGCAGTTGAAGTATTTGTAGGCAAGTACCGAGCAGCCCACCGGCGCAACGCCGATGGTGTCACCAAGTATGTCCATCTCCTCCATCACCTCGCCGACGAGGCGATGGATTATTCCGTGGGTACAACCGGGACAGTAATGCGTCTCTACGTCGGTCAGTCCCTTTGTCTTATCCATTACAATAGGCATTATTTCACCTCCGAAAACATCTTCTCACAGGCCTCGACGACATCGGCCTCGTTGGGGATCATGCCGCCCGAGCGACCGTAGAACCCGACAGGCCAACGACCGGCCGAGGCGATCTTCACGTCGTCGACCATCTGGCCGTGGCTCATCTCCACCGACATCAGGGCCCGAACCGACGAGGGTAGCTCATCGAAGGCGCCGTGCGGGAAGGGCCACAGAGAAATCGGTCGGATGAGACCCGCCTTGACTCCCTTCTCGCGGAGCTGTCCGACCGCGTTCTTCACGACGCGGGCCGAGGTGCCGTACGAGACAAAGACGAACTCCGCGTCCTCGGTCTGGAACGTCTCGTAGCGGACTTCGGTCTCGCGCATCTTCTGGTACTTCGCCTGAAGATGGATGTTGAGCTTCTCGAGCTCTGCGGGATCGAGGCGCAGCGAGTTGATGATGTTCGGCTTGCGCGTGCCGCCGGTACCCGTGGTAGCCCAGTCCTTCGGAGGCAGGTCACGCTTGGGCGGTTCCTTGAACTCCACCGGTTCCATCATCTGCCCGATCATACCGTCGCCGAGCAGCATCACCGGGTGGCGGTAGAAGTCGGCGATGTCGAAGGCCTCCATCATGATGTCCACCGCTTCCTGGATGTTTGCCGGCGCGAAAACGGGCATGTAATAGTCGCCGTTTCCACCACCGCGCGTGGACTGAAAATAGTCGGCCTGTGAGGGCTGAATGCTCCCGAGGCCGGGGCCGCCGCGCATCATATTCACGATGACGCAGGGAACCTCCGATCCGACGATGTAGCTGATGCCTTCCTGCTTCAGTGCGATGCCCGGGGAGGAGGACGATGTCATCACCCGCGCACCGGCACCTGCCGCTCCGTACACCATGTTGATGGCGCCGACTTCGCTCTCGGCCTGCAGGAACGTACCGCCGTGCTTGGGAAGCTCTCGGGACATATACTCGGGAAGCTCATTCTGCGGCGTGATCGGATATCCGAAGAAGAAGCGGCATCCTGCGCGAATCGCCGCCTCGGGCACGGCTTCGTTTCCTTTCATTAGAACCTTTTCCATACTCTCACCTCCGCCTTACGCGATTCTCTCGACCACGATGACCTGGTCGGGGCACATCATTGCGCAGTTACCGCATGCGATGCACTTGTCCATGTCGCTGACGGTAGCCGGGTGATAGCCTTTTTTGTTGATGGTGCTGGTGTCCATCACCACAATATCCACGGGACAGACCGAGGTGCACAGCTCGCAGCCTTTGCAGCGGTCGGTCTCGAAGGTTACGTTACCTTTGGCCTTTGCCATGGGCAGTCCTCCTGGGCGTGATTAAGTCGACATCCATGCTTCACGGAGATACATGGATATCGGAATGATTTCTCCCTCTATATGATTCGGGACGTCCCCGACCAACGGCCGGAAGACCCCGACATAGCGGATCGGAATACCGGTGCGGGAGCTTACCTCCTTGCAGAGCGCGTCGCCGCTCTCGATGTGTGATACCTGAGTGTGCTCGAGCATATGGGTGTTGTTCACCAGTCCGGTTATTTCGAGCCCGGAGGCCTCCTCGATGCCGCGAATCATATCGACGACCCTGTCGGCAGTTGCGCTTTCGGGGCGTGATCCGTTGACAACGCAGAAGACATCGGTGTTCTCCGGCGGCATGAGCCTGCGAAACCGTCCGAGGAGGCGCGCGCCGGCAGGATCACCACCGGCATCGATGACCGCCTTGGTCTTATCGCTCTGAAGGGGCGCGTTTATCTCCGAGGAAATCGCGGGAATGTCGATTCCGGTGTCCTGCCGAAGCGAGTTACCGATGACGCGAATGCCGTGTTCCTCGAGCAGGGCGCGGCGCTCGCGTGATCGGAAGTAGGGATTGACGATGTCGACGTCGATCAGGGCGAGGTCATCGGAGTCGGCGCGCAGGGCGAAGTTGATGGAAAACTCGCTCTTGCCGCTTCCGTAGTGTCCCGTCATGATCGTGATGCGCTTCATGGCGCTGTCGCTCATGACGCCTGTGCCCCGTCGTAAACGTGCGCGGTCTCGGCGCCGGAGAGCACCCGAATCGCACCCTCGGCGAGGGCCTTCATTTCGTCCTCGCCCGGGTAGATCTCCACCGGCGCGATCCATGACACCCGATCCCTGATCCAGCCGCAGAATCGGCCGTCGTGCGCGAGCCCGCCGGTGAGAACTACTGCGTCGACCTTTCCTTCGAGTACCGCGGACATCGCCCCGACTTCCTTCGCCGTCTGATAGGCCATGGCCTCGTAGATCAGTCGCGCCTGCTCGTCGCCGGCGTCGATCTTTTCCGAGACTTCCCGGCCGTCGTTGGTTCCGAGATAGGCCACGAGGCCGCCGCCGCCCTTGATCTTCTTCTTTATCTCGGCGTGCGAGAAATCACCGGAGAAGCAGAGCTTTGCCAGTTTGAGTGCCGGAAGACCGCCGGCGCGCTCCGGTGTAAATGGTCCCTCGCCGTTGAGCCCGTCGTTCACATCGACGACCCGGCCCTTTCGGTGTGCTCCGACGGTTATGCCGCCGCCGAGGTGTACGACGATGAGGTTGAGGTCTTCATAGTCCTTGCCTCGATCCGCGGCAACGCGACGCGCGACAGCCTTCTGGTTGAGCGCGTGGAAGATGCTCGTGCGCTCGAAGTCCGGCATACCCGCGGGGCGGGCCACGTCGTCGAGCTCGTCAACCACAACCGGGTCTACGATGTAGCTCGGAATTTCGGTCTGCGCGGCGATCTCGTGGGCGATGATGCCGCCGAGATTGGACGCGTGCTCACCGAGGACTCCCACCTGCAGGTCGTCGAGCATCTGCTGATTCACCTCGTAGGTGCCGCCCGCGACCGGATGCACGAGACCACCGCGGCCCACGACACAGGAGAGCGAGTCGACAGTGATGTCGTCGGCGGCAAGCTCGTCGAGAATGACCTGTTTGCGGAACTCGAACTGGTCGGAAATGCGCTCGTACTTGTCGAGCTCCTCGGTGGCGTGACGCAGCGTCTTCTCGAGGATCGGGGTCTCATTGTCGAAGACGGCGAGCTTTGTCGAGGTGGATCCGGGATTTATGACGAGTACTCGGTAGGTCGTGTCCATGGCTGGGTGCCGGCCTCCTGATTTGTGTTGGAGCTCATAACTGGTATCAGAAAGGCCGCAAACTGCGTGCCAAGGCGGTTGTTTCACGGCGCACGAAAAACAATCCGTGCTCGCGAAACGACTTGGCGGCCGGAGGCGAGCGCGCGTGCCCGAGGCGCGCAGGATCTGCGCCGTTGAAATGCAAAATACTGCACGCAAAAACATGCGCCTGCGCCCCGAAAGCGCAGGATTTTGCGCGGTTTGCTCACCTGAGAACGAAGCCGACAGGCTCGGCGGCCGGCGGTTATCGGATGCCGTACTTCTTGAGCTTGTACTGCAGATTCCGAAGCGATACACCGAGCACCCGGGCAGCCTCGCTGCGGCTTCCCTCAACCTGTTTGAGCACGCGCTCGATGTGGTGTCCCTCCGCTTCCTCGACGACGGTGCGAAGGGGCGGGATCGCTTCGATGTCGGGATCCGCGCAGCCGTTAAAATCGCCGGGGATCTCTTCGTCGCAGTCAGGGCCGAGCTCCGGCAGATGGCCGAGCCCGATCACCGTCTCGTACATGCCGAGATTGATGATGGCGCGGCGTAGGACATTTTCGAGCTCCCGGATGTTTCCCGGCCACGAATAGTTGCGTAGGCGTTCGAGTGCCTTGGGCGATACCGTCGAGACCGCACGCCCGTACTCCTGATTGATACGGCGTATCATGTGCTCGATGATCGCCTGGAGGTCCTGAGGGTGATCACGCAGGGCCGGGAGCTCGATGGGGATGACGTTGAGGCGGTAAAAGAGGTCCTCGCGGAAATCACCCTGCTGCACCGCATGGCGGAGATCGAGATTTGTTGCCGCGAGCACGCGGGTGTTGATGGGGATGGTCCGGGTGCCGCCGACGCGGCGCACCTCGTGCTCCTGGAGAACCCGAAGGAGATTCGCCTGGGTGTTGAGGCTCATGATCCCGATCTCGTCGAGGAAGATGGTGCCGTCGTGGGCCTCTTCGAAGAGTCCCGGCTTCCCGCCTTTCCGCGCCCCGGTAAATGCTCCCTCCTCGTATCCGAAGAGCTCGCTTTCGAGCACGCCCTCGCTCAACGACGCGCAGTTCACCCTGATGAACTTCTTCTCGCGCCGGTCGCTTGCGTTGTGGATGGCATGAGCGAAGAGCTCCTTGCCGGTGCCGCTCTCACCGTGCAGCAGCACCGTCGCCGGTGTGCTTGCCGCCACCTTTGCCTTCTCGATCGCGTGGAGGAAGTTCTCCTGCCGCCCGACGAGATCGTCGAAGGTATACTTCGCCTCGAGCTTGCGGATGAGCTGATGTGCCTGCCGGAGCTCGGTGGTGAGCTCCATGATCTCGGTGAGGTCCTTGATGACCGCGACGCTTCCCTTGATCTCGCCGCGCACGATGATGGGCGCAGCATCGACGATGACGTCTTTCTGCTTGGGCCCGACTTTGATCCGGGCACCCTTTACCGGCTCGCGCGAGCGCAGGACTCTGAGGTGAGTGCTCTCACCATCGGTGATGTCGAAGGTGCAGGGCTGGCCGATGACTTCGTCGCTCGAGTAGCCCGTTACCCGGGTGTAGGCCGGATTTACCGAGACGTGGATTCCGTCCTCGTTTACTACCGAGATGGCGTCCTGGGTGGAGTTGAATACGGCCTCCGACAGGATACGGGTCTCGCGCAGGTCGGTGATCTGCTCGGCGAGTTCGACCATGTCGGAGATGTCGCGGAAGACCGCAAAGGCGCCGATGATCTCGCCGTGTTCGTCCACGATGGGTATGCGGCTCGTGATGATCGTGATATTGCGAAGCGGCTGCTGCCAGTTCATCTCCGGAACGCCGGTTTCGAGGACGAGGGGCAGGCGTGTTGCCGGTATGACGTCCTCTATGTGGAGCCCGAGAACCTCGGTCGCCTCCGAGTCGGTCAGGCGTTCGGCCGCCCGGTTGAACAGGGTGATTCGGGCATCGCGGTCCACGGCGATGATGCCGTCGTGGGTGGAGTTGATGACAATCTCTATTTCTTTGCTCATGTCGCGGGCCATGGGAAAGCCCGCTTCGGCAGCGGAAGGACGGTCCATGTCCTTTATCATACGGAGAAAACTGGGTGGTGTGTAGGTAGATGTGCAGAAATTTGCGCAGGAGAGGTTCGGCAGTCGCCTATGAGCGCATGTCGACACGTTCCTCTCCTGTATGGGACGCGTTTTACGATCGCCAGGCTTTTCCTCCCCGCCCGCACGAAAGTATGATAACGTTGGGGCAACTTCTATGGTGAAACCTGCATTAGGGCTTCTCGGCAAAGAATCCTCATCGCCGACACATGAAGAGCTTCGCGAACAGGAGCGGCGCATTCGCGTGCGGCTGCTCTTTGTCGTTCTGGCGGTCGCGGTCTCGTTTGCGCTTACCGCGGGGGCGGTCTACGTGGTGCACTGGGGCACCCCCGACGTATACTTCCTCGTTCTCGGTGCGCTGCTCTTTCCGGCTCTCGCGCTGCGTTTGCGAAGGACCCGAAGCCCGGAGCTGCCCGCGCATGTCGTGACCGTGTACCTGCTCATCGTCATCGTGTCAGGCATGTTCACCGGCGGCGTGGCGGAACTCGGGCTCGTCTACGCCTTCCCCCTCCCGGTCATGGTGTTCCTTATACACCGACGGAGTATCGGTCTCGCCTACGTGAGCGGCTTCATCGTGCTCTACGGCCTCGTTGTCACAGGCGAGGCCGCCGGGCTCGTCCGTACGGCGTTCATGACGCGCGAGCTTCTCGTCAACTTCGTTGTGCTGCTGGTGGTAACCGGTCTCACCGCCTTCTACCAGACTGCGTGGGAGCGCAGCCAGGATGCCGTTCAGAGGCACCTCTTCTCCGACATGCTCACCGACCTTCCCAACCGGAGGCAGCTTCTCGACGATCTCGGCACCACCGTCGCGCCGGTCGTATTTCTCATCAATGCCGACTACTTCAACGAAATCAACGACGCGTTTGGTCCGAGAATCGGTGATCAGGTGCTCGTAGAGCTTGCGAAGCGCATGGGCGAGTTGGTGCCTGCCGACAGTTTTCGCCTGTACAAGCTTCACGCCGACGAGTTCGCGCTCGTCGTTGAACAGCGCGGACCCCGGATGTCGGATGGCGAGATGACTTCCGCCGCCGAGCGGATCTCCCGTGGCATAGCCGCACACTCGTTTTTGGGCGCCGAGTACGCCTTGCGGGTGAGCGTAACGATCGGGATCGCCAACGCGATCGTCGTCGGGCGCGAGAAGGTGCTCCCGCGGGCCGATATCGCGCTCAAGACCGCCAAGGCGCAACACAAGCCGTGGATGCTCTTCAAGCACGCGACGCAGGTGGAAACGCAGTTTCGCAGGAACGTCGAGCAACTCGCCGTTCTCACCAACGCGATTCAGCAGGGCCGTATCGTGGCCCATTATCAGCCGATCTTCGATCCGAGCTCGCGGCGGCTGGAGAAGTACGAGTGCCTTGCCCGTCTGATCGGCGAGGACGGCAGCGTGCACGGTCCCGGTGAGTTTCTCGACCTGGCGAAGAAAGCCCGTCTGTATGAGCACATCACTCGCTCGGTTTTCGATTGTGCCTTCGATACCTTTCGCAACCGCGAGGCGCAGTTCACCATCAATCTGAGCGTGCTCGACATCCTCAGCCCGGACACCAGGGCGTACATTCGCGAGCGGCTCATCGCCGAACCCGACACCGCCTCCAGGCTGGTACTCGAGCTTCTCGAATCCGAGCAGATCGAGACCTTTGGCGAGGTGCGTGACTTCGTAAGCTCCACGCGAGAGCTCGGTGTTCGCTTCGCCATCGATGACTTCGGCTCGGGTTACTCCAACTTTGCCTACATTGCCTCGCTTCAGTTCGACTTCCTCAAAATCGACGGTTCACTCGTGAGAAACATCTGCTCCTCAGAGCAGGCCGTGGACATCGTGACCACCATCGTGGATTTCTCGAAAAAGCTCGGCATTCGGACGATTGCAGAGTTCGTTTCGGACGAGCAAACCTACGAACGCGTCAGGCAGCTCGGCGTCGACTTTTGCCAGGGCTACTATCTCGGCAGACCCATCGCGGCGCCCGTCGGAACGGGTGGGACGTGACCGACCTCGGCGATACCCCGAATCTCCTCTTTTTTTAATTCGCTGATACTTTGCACTTGACATCACTGTCATGCTGAACTATTGTAACAGTGTACTAAACGTGTAGTACACTAGTTCAGTATGCACGCCAAAAGGAGCTTGGAAATGGTTGAATTAACGTCGGTCTCATTCGCCTACGGGAAACGCACGTCACTGTTCGACGGGCTCGACTTCGAGCTCGAGCCCGGTGGCATCTATGGGCTTCTCGGAAAGAACGGGGCGGGGAAAACGTCGCTTCTGCGCATCATCGCGGGGATGCTCTTTCCCGACTCCGGCCGCGCGGAGGTGCTCGGCTACCGCGCCGCAGATCGCAGGCCGGAGATGCTCGCCGATCTCTTCATTGTACCGGAGGAGTTCTATCTCCCCGGGATCAGCGCAACGGAGTACGTAGCCGCCCACGCCCCCTTCTATCCGCGTTTCGACTATGAGGTTCTGGGGAGCTGCCTCAGCGAGTTCGACATCGACACCGACACGTCCCTGGCGGCGATGTCCTTCGGGCAGCGCAAGAAGTTCCTCATCGCCTTCGCGCTCGCCACGCAGGTGAGGCTCGTGCTCTTCGACGAGCCCACGAACGCGCTCGATATTCCCGGGAAAAGCCAGCTGCGCAAGCTGCTCCTCGGTCACATGAGTGACGAGCGTGCCTTCGTCGTTTCGACGCATCAGGTGCGTGATCTGGCGCCGGTGATGGACCCCATCTCGATCATCGACAACGGCCGGCTCGTGTTCCAGGCGGGTATGGCTCGCATCGACCGCAGCCTGCGTACGCGTGTCACCCCGCAGCTCCCGCCGGAGGGCGTGCTCTACAGCGAGGATACCCTCGGCGGGCACGCGGTCCTCGAGGCGGCCCCCTCGGAGGGCCGGCCGGTCGACATCGAGGTGCTCTTCAACGCCGTCATGCACGACGCCGCTGCAGTTCGCGGGGCCGTCGACTCCGTTCAGCGCTCGCAGGATGAGGAGGTCTCCCGATGACTTTCAGCATGAAGCGCGTCTTCAGTCTCTCGAGGTTGTTTGTGATTTCCCAGAAACGGACGATTCTCGTCGCCGCCGGCGCGGTATACGCCAGCCTGATGGCCGTCTTTCTGCTCGGTATGCTCACTCACAACGGTTGGGGCACAGGGCGCGAGTACAACCAGGTGTTCTTCTCCCTGGGCCTCTTCCTCACCGGCTTCATCGCGACGAGCCTGAGCTTTTCGAGCATGCACCGAGCGGACCGCAGCTACGCCTACCTGACGCTTCCCGCGTCTCATCTGGAGAAGTTCGTGGAGAAGCTGCTGCTCACCGCAGTGGTGTATCCGGTGGTGGCGGTGGTGACCTATGTGCTCTACACACTGATTCTTGCCGGACTCTCGCCGCTGCTCTTCGATCAGTCCTTTACCGTATTCAATCCCTTCGGCGCGATGATGTCCGAGACGCTGCGGGCCTACGTGGTGCTGGGCTCCCTCTTTCTCTTCGGAGCTGCGTACTTCCGAAGCCGCCACTTCATCAAGACGGCCCTCTCGATCGCCGGTATCTTCGTCCTTCTCGGACTCGTTGCAGGCGCCTCGGGCTTCGCGGCCCTCACCGACCTCGTGAAGAACGTCGAGGCCGGCGCCTACGACCAGACCGCCGCGACGGGCGAGCAGATGAGGACTCTCGGGCTCATGGCCGCCAGGGTAGCCCGCGTGGGCCGCTTTGCGGTCCTGTGGATCATGCCCCCGGTGATGTGGGTGCTCACGTGGCTCAAGCTCCGCGAGACGGAGGTTTCGGATGCAGTTCGCTAGCGGACAGTCCATATATCTGCAGATCTCGGATTACATCGGCGAGAAGATCCTGCGCGGCGACTGGAAGGAAGGCGACCGCATCCCCTCGATTCGCGAGACGGCGGTGTCGGTGGAGGTGAATCCGAATACCGTAACCCGCGCCTACGCGGTGCTGCAGGACGAGGGCATCCTCGAGAATCAGCGGGGAGTCGGATACTTCGTCGCCGCAGGCGGCCGGGAGGCCGTCGCAGCCCTGAAGCGCCGGGAGTTCGAGCAGGATGAGCTCCCGCGGGTCTTTCGAACGATGCGCCTGCTCGGCATGAGCATTGCCGAGCTCGAGCATCTCTATGAACGCTACGTTACGGAGGAAGAGAGTGAAAGGCACGACTAAAATCGTTTTGGGAATAGTTGGCGCGCTCGTGATCATCGTGATTGCCCTGGCAATCGGCGCGCGCGTTGTTGTTGATAGTATCCTGAGCTCAGGCGGCGAGGGCGACGCGATCGAGCTCTCGGGCAACCGGATCGAGCGCAGCTTCGATCTGCGGGACTTCACCGAGATCGAGGTAACCGGCGGGTGGCAGATCGCGGTTACTCAGGGCGACTCCTACGGGGTGACCGTCACTGCCGACGAGGCCCTCATGGAGCACATCATCGTCGAGCGAGAGGGCGATGCGCTGCGGGTGGGTGCCGACCGATGGCGATGGTCGAATGAGGGGCGGCTGCGGCTCGAGGTCACCACGCCTCAGCTTTCCCGGATCAACGTCGACGGGGGCGCGGATGTCCGGCTGTCCGGGCTGCGGACCGACTCGTTGCGCATCGACATCGACGGTGCGGGGAACATCACCGCGACCGATACACAGGTTGAGCGATTGGAAGTCGAGGTCGACGGCGCGGCAAACGTGGACTTCGTGGAGAGTGCGGTGGTAAACGCCGACATCCGCATGAGTGGGGCCGGCAACGTGGAAATAACGATGGCCGGCGGAGAGCTCGCCGGCCGCATCGAGGGTGTCGGATCGGTCACCTATGGAGGCGAGGTGTCCCGCAGGACCATCCGGGTGGTCGGCCTCGGCTCCGTGGAGCGCAGGTGAGGCGGGCAGCCCGGAGCGCCGCCGCCGCCCACCGGGACCGGCGCCTTCAGCGCATGAACATCCCGCCGTTTATGTCGATGGTCGAGCCGGTGAGGAAGCGACTGCCGAGAATGTAGCTGATCGTGTGGGCAATCTCCTCGGGGCCGACGAACTCTCCGACGGGGGTCGCCTGGCGGAACTTCTCGAGCTGCTCATCGGGGGTGTACTTGTCGTGAAACGGCGTGAGGATCACCCCGGGCGCGATGGCGTTCACGCGGATATCCGGCGCGAGCGCCTTTGCCGCCCCGCGGGTAAACGAGTCGATGGCGCCCTTGCTTGCCGCGTAGATGGTCGCGGTCGGCGAGCCGGTACGCATTGCAATGGAGGTCAGATTGATGATGTTCGACTGCGTACCCTTTCGCAGCAGCGGCACCATGAGCCTGGTCATCATCATGGTGGAGAAGGTGTTCAGCGCGAAGATGTATTCCATCATCTCCCACTCGAGCTCCCAGACCTGCTGCCGCTTGACGAGGCCGCCGGCATTGTTCACGAGCACATCGAGATGATCGACGGACTTGCCGACCTGCTTCGCGAGGTCGCGGCAGCCGGCTTCCGTGGTGAGGTCCGCCTGAAAGAGGTGTGCCGTCCCGCCGGCGTTCTTCACCGCCGTGGCCACCTCTTGCGCCGGCCGCTTCGAGGAATTGTAGTGAACGAGGATCGTGTTTCCCTCGGCGAGCTCCTTGCTCGTTGCTGCGCCGATTCCGGTGCTTCCGCCTGTGATGAGGATCGTCTTCGCCATATGTGTCTCCTTGAGACACTAGCATAGCATCCACGGCCGGAGGCTGCAATTCGCGTTGACACCTGCTCTTCGCGGGCATATGCTCATCGGTATGGACGAGGAGATGAAGCGCAAGATCGACGCGGTCCTCGATCGCGTCAAGGACCCCGAGAGCGGCTACTCGGTGGCCGAGCTGGGGGTCGTCACGCGCCTCCGATACAACGACGAGAAGAAGGAGCTCTACATCTTCACGGACTTTGCCGCACATGAGCCCGGCTGCCTCACCTGTGTTGGCATCGCATCTATGATCCGCAACTCAATCGAACGATGGCTTACCGAGGAGTTCGGCAAAGAGTTCCCCGGCGTCAACGTCGTGTTCGTCTAATCGATGCAGGCCCTTGTCGTCCTGATCGTCGGGCTGGCTGTTGCCAGCTTTCTCACCTTCCACCGGGGGCTGCGGAAGAACCGGGAGCTCGCCCACACCATCCTCAAGACCCTCGAAGACACGTTGCAGCCCGCGGACACCGAGTACCGCAACATCGGCGGCACGATCGGCTGGCACTTCACCTTCATCCTCGCCGACGACGGACCGCTGCGGAAAGTTCGCGGCCTTTTTACGCTGGTCCCCAGACAGGCAATGTTCTACATGCCCATTGCCCGCATGATGAAGCGGGAGGACGAGCTCCACGTCAGCTTCTACTCCGAGGACAGGCCGGCGGGCGAAGGGCACATCGTGATACCATCTCGACTCGGCTCCTGGTGGGCTCAGATCGAGGACCAGGAGGAATTCGATCAGGCACGCGAAGAGCGTGACGGCCGCGAGTTCGTGATTCTGTCGCACAATCGGTTCGTACGGGAGAAGCTGCAGTGGTTTCTCCACGATCTTCCCTCCGTGGTGGGCCTACGACAGTTCGCCTGCCTGAGGCAGGACAACAGCTACCTCCTCATCTGCAATCCCTGCGAGACCGATATTCCCGCAATGCTTCACGCCGTTCGAGAGCGTCTCCCGGGGTTACGCACCCACTTCGGGTGATTTTCTCCGACCAAAAAGCTTAACTTGACGTGCGCTCAATTCCGGTTTAGCATAAATCTGCTAATGCACATCCACAATCTCTCGTGAGGAGGAAAGAATGACCGCCATTATTGCAGTGTTGGGTGTGGCAGTCTATCTCGGCTTGTACTTTACCTACGGAAAGCGTCTGGAGAATACCACGGTAAAGGCCAACAACGAGATGAAGACGCCTGCACACAGAATGTTTGACGGGGTGGACTACGTGCCTGCCAAGACGCCGGTGCTCATGGGCCACCATTTTGCGTCGATCGCGGGTGCGGCTCCGATTATCGGCCCCGTTCTGGCCATGGCCTGGGGATGGGTACCTGCCCTGTTGTGGGTATGGTTCGGAAATATCTTCATCGGTGCGGTTCACGATTACCTCTCGGTGATGGCCTCGATCCGCTACGACGGCCGGTCCATACAGTTCGTCGCGTCGGATGTCATCACCAAGCGGACGGGTAAGCTCTTCTACTACCTGGTGCTGTTCCTGCTTATTCTCGTCGTCGGTGCCTTCAGCGCCGTTATCGGCGGAATGTTCCTGGCGAACGGGTCCGTTCCCTCCGCGTTCGGATTGATGATCGTTGCCGCGCTGATCCTGGGCGTCGTGATGTACCGAATGAAGGTGTCGTTCGGGCTTTCCACTCTGCTGGGTATCGTCATGCTCGTACTCGCGATCATCGGCGGCAATGCCTGGCCCGTGGAGCTCAGCCGTGACGCGTGGTTCGTGCTGATGTTCTTCTACATCATCATCGCTGCAGCCATCCCGGTTGACGTCCTTCTGCAGCCGCGCGACTACCTGAACTCCTGGCTGCTCTACGCGGGACTCGTACTTGGCGGAATCGCCGCGATCTTCAGCTTCAGCGGCTTCACCGCACCGGCGTTCACCAGTTTTGCGCCGATCATCTCCGGCGGAAACCCGACGCCGTTCTGGCCCGTCATTCCGCTCATCATAGCCTGCGGATCCCTCTCCGGGTTCCACGCGCTGGTCGGGTCGGGAACGACCGCCAAACAGCTTGACACCGAGAAGGCCGGCCTGCCCATCGGGTACGGCGCAATGCTCTTCGAGGGATTCCTCTCTACAACCGTTGTTATTGCGGTTGCAGGGTTCGGCATTGCGGTCATGACCGAGGCCGGTGCCGAGATCACTGCCGCTACCTGGGGACAGGGCTATACCGCGGCGATGCAGAGCACCTATCCGAGCGCTTCGATGTTCACGCAGACCTATGCCGAAATGGTTCACTCCACCTGGCTTGCGTTTATTCCGCGGGATATCGTGACGGTGATCGCCGGTATGTGGGTTGCCTCTTTCGCACTGACGACCCTCGATACCACGAACCGGTTGGCGCGCTACACGATGGCGGAGATCTTCATGCCGCTCAAGGACTCGGCGGCGGGCGTGTACAACTTCTTCTCGAACCGCTGGGTCGCATCGATCATCCCCGCTGCCATCGGTATCTGGCTGGGCTGGAGCGGTAACTTCACCGTGCTGTGGCCGTCCTTCGGTTCGGCAAATCAGCTCATCGCATCCATCGCTCTGCTCACCGGTTCCGCGTGGGTGGTGAAGCGGCTGAAAGCAAAGGCAAATGTTGCGCTCATACCCGCCTATCTGTTGTGGGTTACCGTAACCGCCGCAATCATCTGGTTCAGCGTGGTTGTGCTTCCGGGTACGATCGAGGCCAACCCGGTCACCGGTATCGTCGTTCTGATCGTCGAGATCATCATGCTTGTCATGAACATCTTTTTCATGATCGACTTCCTGAAAACGCAGAATCAGCCGGCGCCCAGCGAGTCGCAGGCGTAGACAACAGACGAGTAGCAGACAAGTAGGTTTTAGGAGTTCATTCATGAGTGGAGAAGAGCGGCGCGACGAGGAACAGACACAGCCCGGTATATTCGGGAAGATATGGAAACTCGTCCGCGGTTTCTTCTCCATCATGGATCAGGCCCATCGGGGCAACGCGGCGGAGCTTACCCAGTTCGAAGCTCGTGAGCTGGAGAACGTCTTCGTGCTTGTCCTGATGGGTTCATTTATGGGTATGCCTTCGCCGCCGTCCTCGTTGTCGGTCGAGCTTCTCCCGTACATGGAGCATGAGCTCCGCGTGCTGAACAGGAAAGCCGAACGGTCGTCGGACGCACTTGCCGAAGTCAGCTCGATTCTCGACATCGACTAGGAAACGAACGCATGAAATCACTGTTTTTCACCGGTAAGGGAGGAGTCGGGAAGTCGACTCTGGCCAGCGCGGCGGCGTGGCAGCTGGCGCAGCGCGGCCATAAGGTATTGGCCATCTCCCTCGACCCGGCGCACAACCTCGGCGATATCTTCGGAACGGAGCTCAACTACAAGAAGCGAAAGATCGCCGACAATCTCTGGCTGCAGGAAGCCAACCTCGACCGGGCGGCCCAGGAGTATCTGCAGCAGAATACGGAGCTGCTGACCCAGGTGTACAGCTACACCAAGGCGTTCAACCTGGATATGTATTTCAAGGTGCTCAGGCACTCTCCCGGGGTCGAGGAATACGCGTCCCTGCTGATCCTCGAAGATGCGTTTCGAAACGAGACCGACATGGACTACATCGTGTTCGACACGCCCCCCACCGGTCTGACGCTCCGCATTCTCGCGCTGCCGAATATCAGCGTTACCTGGATCGACCGGCTTCGTCGTATCAGGCGTGAGATCCTCAGGAAACGGCATACCGTGCACTCCATGACCGGTCAGTACAACGAAGAGGGAACCGTGCTCCCGTACACCGAGGAGGAGGATCCCGTCTTCGTGAAGCTGCAGGATATGTTCAACCGCTACGTCAAGCTCTACAAGCAGCTGAGCGAGAAGAACAACAACCTGATTGCCGTCGTGTTCAACCCCGACTACCTGTCGCAGCGGGAGTCACAGCGGATCATAGACGGCCTGAAGGACCTCGAGTTGCCACTTCGAGCCGGGTTCAACAACAAGTACAGCCCCGAGCTGTCGGCGGTTGCAGACGAGGTGGAGGAGAACCTGTTCAAGAAACTGTCCGGCGTCGTGGTCGACCGCGTGCCTCTGCAGCCGTTTGCCCGCGAAGGGGCCTATAAGATTGACCATGATCTCGTTACCCCCATGCTCGACGGAGTAGACTGAGGTGGGTGATCCCGTAGTTACAACACAACCCATTTTCTATCTCTTCATCGCCGCCACCATCCTCCTCTCTCTCGGGTACATCTGGGGGCGCAGACGCAACAAACGGATCTTCCTCAACGCCTTCGACTCCATGGTTCGGGTACTGAAGCCGAAGGACCAGCAGTTCACGAACATCGGGGGGCTGAGTGGATATCATGCGAACCTGATACCGCGAAAGAACAAGTACATCCGGCGCGTGGACGCTACGATCACCCTGCTTCCTCGCCAGTCCTGGCTATACTATCCGTTCTCGAAGATGGTCAGGCGCTACGACCGCCTCTTCATGCTATTCGAGCTCTCGCCGAAGGCGGTGGGTGTGCTCGAAGAGGGACACATCATCGAGAGTGCCTATTCACGCAAGATGGGCGCAAGCATAGAAAATGCCGAATCACTAGAGCGCGAAGACATCGAGTGGGGCGGCAGGACGTTTTTCATGTACTACGAGAATGATCGTGTCAAGCGGGAGCTCGAGGACGCGCGCGGTCGTCTCGGCGAACCGGGAACACTCCGCCATCTCGCCCTCGTCCCGGACCAGAACCGCATGTGGATCTTCATGATCCCGCGTCTGGGCACTGTTCATCCCATGGTCCACACGCTCAATGAATGGTTCATCGCGACGGTGGGGGCACGCGTGGGCGCGGAGAAAGAGGCTCGGCCCCGCTGAGGTATCAAGCAGCCTGTTGGCACGCCTCGGCCAGATCGGCCACCGCGTAGGCCGGCACCCGCACGCT
>CAZVXU010000036.1:0-19039 GCA_964631585.1 uncultured Spirochaetaceae bacterium
CATCCGACCCTGTCGGAGGCGGTGATGGAGGCCGCACGCGGCGTGGAGGGCTGGATCATCCACGCCTGACTGCGGCGGCACGGGGCACCGCGGCCTGCGGCCCCAGACCCCGCGCCCCGGCACTATGGCCTTTATTTGTCGGAAGGAATTTGATAGGTTTCCGGACACATGGTTGGTCCACATGGATAGCAATAGAGCGCAAAGCGGCTTCCTGTTCATTCTCACCGTCCTCGCCGTAGCCGGTGTCCTGCACGTCACCGGCTCGGTGTTTGTGCCGCTGGTCATCGCCGTTCTCCTGTCCTTTGTCTTCTCGCCCGTCATCTCCTTCTTCTCGAAGCGCGGTGTCCCCCGGATCCTCTCGATCCTCCTCGTGCTGCTCATCTTCCTCGCCTTCAGCTTCCTCGTCGGGCTGGTGCTCTACTCCAGCGTGCAGTCGCTGGTACGGGAGTTTCCGAAGTACCAGCAGCGCATAACCAGACTCCTCGAAGATCTCATAATCTACTTCGATCTACCCGAGGACATCCTCGGTGAGATCCAGATCAATCGCCGTATCGGACAAGTCCTCGTGGCCGTGTCCGGGAACTTCATGAGCTTCCTGAGCGGCCTCATCATGGTGATCGTGTTTCTCTTTTTCGTTTTGCTCGAGCAACCTTTCCTGCACCGCAAGCTCACCCACGCGCTGCAGGACCAGGCGACGAAGAAGATCACCGTCATGCTCGGTCATATCAACAGCCAGATCGGGCGTTATGTCAGCGTGAAGCTGCTGGTGAGCTTTCTCACGGCCACCATCGTGTTCACCACCTTCTCGATCATCGGCGTGGACTTTCCCTTTATCTGGAGTGTGCTCACCTTCCTGTTTAATTTCATCCCGAGTATCGGCTCCATCGCCATCACGATTCTCAGCGGCTCCTTTGCCGTGGTGCAGTTCCTCCCCGAGTGGAATCCTATCATTGCCGCTCTTCTGTCGATGTCGCTGACGCAGATTATTATCGGAAACGTGCTCGATCCTCAGCTGCTCGGTGAGCGACTCAACCTCAGTCCGGTGGTGATTCTGCTTTCCCTGCTGGTGTGGGGATGGATCTGGGGCGTGATCGGCATGTTCCTCGCGGTGCCCATTACCGCAGCCATCAAGATCACCCTGGAGAACGTGCCGGGCGTGCGGGCCATCGGTATCCTCATGGGCACGGGGAACTACAGACGCAGAAAGGGCGATCCGTTCCCTGAGGACGATGAAGCTCCGGACGACGAGGCTCCGATCGAGACCTAATACACAGCCTAATACACAGATAGAGGAGAATACAAACATGGAACAGCGGCGCATCCTGACCGGGGATCGGCCCACGGGCCGGCTTCACCTCGGCCATTACGTGGGGTCCATCCAGAACCGTGTCCAGTTGCAGAAGGAGTACGAGTGCTTCTTTCTCATCGCGGACCTCCACATGCTGACCACCAGGCCCGCCAAGGAAGACATCGAGGGAATCACCGAGAACGCCCGACAGATGGTCACCGACTACATAGCCTGCGGGATCGACCCGACGCAGTCGACGATTTACCTGCAGTCGGCTGTTCACGAAACCTATGAGCTCAACCTCATCTTCGAGATGCTCGTCACCGTCCCCCGCCTGCAGCGGTTGCCGTCGCTCAAGGAGATGAAGGACTCGGCGAATCTCGTGGAGATGCCCTTCGGCCTGCTCGGTTACCCCGTACTGCAGGCCGCGGACATCCTCGTGCCGCGCGCCCATCTCGTACCGGTCGGAAAGGACAACGAGTCTCACGTGGAGCTCACACGCGAGATCGCGCGGCGATTCAACAACTCCTACGGCGAGGTCTTCCCGGTACCCGATGTGAAAATCGGGGACGTGCCGACCCTCGTGGGGACCGACGGGCGCGCGAAGATGTCGAAGTCCCTCGGAAACGCCATTCTGCTCTCCGACGATGAGAAGACCGTCGAGAAGAAGGTCATGAGCATGTACACCGACCCCAACCGGGTCAGCGCCGACGTGCCGGGCACCGTGGAGGGCAATCCGGTATTCATCTACCACGACACGTTCAACCCGAACAAGGCTGAGATCGACGATCTCAAGGAACGCTACCGCGCGGGCAAAGTCGGCGATGTCGAGGTCAAGCGCAAGCTCGTCGCTGCAATCAACGCCTTCCTCGATCCGATCCGCGAGAAACGCGCCGAAATCGAGAGCAAAAAAGGTTACGTCGACGAGGTCATCTACGAGGGGACGCTTCACACCCGCGAGGTGGCGCGAGAGACGCTTACAATGGCCAAGAAGGCGATGGGACTGACCGGAGTGTGGAACAAGATTTCCCGCAAAGCCGAGGAGGCGCGCAAGCGGCGCGGCGAGAAGTAGCCGCCGGCCGGCGACCGGCGACCGCGGCTGCCGGCGACCGCGGCTGCCGGCGCGGGCAGCCGCCAACAGGCTTCTCGATACCCCATGGAATACGATGAGTTTCGCCGCCTCATACGCGGCTTCTACGAGAGCTACGGCCGCCCCATGCCGTGGCGCGATACACGCGACCCCTACCGCATCTTCGTCTCCGAGATCATGCTGCAGCAGACGCAGGTTCCACGGGTCATGCAGAAGTATCCGGAGTTCATCGCGCGGTTTCCCGACTTTTCATCACTTGCCGCCGCGGAGCTCCGGGATGTACTCCTCGCCTGGCAGGGGCTCGGGTACAACCGCCGCGCGAAGTTCCTCCACGCATCCGCCGGGCTCATTGTCTCCCGGTACGGCGGCGAGCTCCCGCGCGATCCCCGGACGCTGGAGAGGCTTCCCGGTGTCGGGCCCAACACCGCGGGCTCGCTTGCGGCCTTTGCCTACAACAGTCCGGTCGTGTTCATCGAGACGAACATCCGCCGCGTGTTCATCCATTTCTTCTTCCGCGGGCAGGCGGATGTGCGTGACCGCGATATCCTGCCACTCGTGCGTGACACTCTCGACACCGACGATCCGTGCAGCTGGTACTACGCCCTCATGGATTACGGCACGATGCTCGCCAGGTGGTTTCCGAATGCGAATCGCCGCAGTGCACACTACACGCGCCAGACCGCATTCGAGAACTCCGACCGCCAGATTCGCGGCAGGTTGCTTCGCGCCCTCGCCGAGCGCGAGGCCGTTGCGGCGGAGGCGCTGCCGGAGGTTCTTGGCTTCCCCGCGGAGCGGGTCGAGTCGGTGGTGGCGGCACTCGAGACCGAGGGTTTTCTGACACGGGACGGCGGGGCTCTGCGCATCCGCTGAGACCGCGGCCCCGGCGGGCCGATCAGCCGTCGCCGTCGGCCAGCGCGATCATGCTACGGTGCCACTCGAGGAGCTCCGTCTCGGCCCCCGGATCCGTGCCTTCGATATCGACGACCGCACGGAAGACCGGCTCGGTCCCCGAGCCTCGCATCCACAGAAACCCCACCGCCCGATCAGCCTCGTCGTAGAACTGCATCTTCAGCCCGCCCGGCCCGCCGTCCTCGTAGCGGATTTCCTCGTACCGGGTAAAGCCGAAGCGACGCGCGAGCTCCCCGGCACGCCCCTCCCACTGCAAGGCGAAGACCTCGAGGTAGCGCGCCTTGAGCAGCGCGTGATCGGCGGTACGGACCTGCAGTTTGGCCCCGGGCTCGCCGGTTCCGGTGGTGCGAAACCGGGGCAGGGTGAGGCGAACCTGCTCGAGGGTGAAATCCTCGCGATATGCATCTTCCCGGCCGCTCTTTCGGCACCATTGGCGGAAGAGGTCGTGCTCGGTGCCGCGCCCGGCATACAGCAGCTTCAGGAAGGAGAAGACGGTCGCCATGGGGTCCCGGACCCGGGCAGGATGAAGGATATTCCCGCCGTTTGATCCCTCCCCGAGAATACGAACGACGTAGCCACGCGCCCGGAGCCGCTCGGCGGTTCCCAGCACGTTCGCCTCGCCGACCTCGCAGCGGTGAACCTCCGCGCCGAATGCCGCCGCAATCCGCTCTATCCGCAGTGACGTGGGGCCGTTCACCGCCACGGCCCAGGGCCGCCCCGCCGTCGGGGCGAACCCCGAGACGGAGAGCCAGGAGAGCTCGGCTACCACCGCCATCGCAAACACTTCCTGGGCGCTCAGGGGCGTGGTTGCGTCGGCGAACACGAGGTTGCCCCTGTCGCCGTCGTTGTCGGGGACGTAGGCCAGGGTGAAGGCGGGGTCGGCGGCGGACGCCGCGGCCAGCGCGGCTCGAGCATCATCGAGGCCGGCGCCCTCGGGAAGAATCTGATGGACGATCTCCCGGGGCTCGGCGTTGAGTGTTCGTACACGTATGCCGAGGGCGTCGAAGAGCGAGATATCCGCGGAAGTGGTTCGAGCACTGCCGTTGAAATCGATGACGATGCCGCACCCCGATGCTTGGGCGCCGGCCGATATGGCGGCGGAGGCGCTTCCCGTGCCGGCCGGTCCGTCGGCAACCTCGAGGGCGAAGCTCCGGTAGGCGGACACGGCGCGCGGCTTGACCACCGCAAGGTCGGTAAATGCCCGAGCGATTGCGCGGGTGGATACCCGGCGCAGGGTATCGGCGAGGCGCCGCCGCGCGCTCTCGTCTTCGCAGAACCGGTCGAAGGCCGCTGCGACTTCCCCGGACTCGGGGCCGGCGAGGACACCTTCCCCGGCGCGGCCGAACTTCAGTCCGTTGTGCCCGACGGGGTTGTGGCTTGCACTCACATAGAGGAAGGCGCCGATGCGCGCGTCGGAGGCGGCGTAGGCAACGACTTCGGGTATGGGTGAGATGAAGAGGTAGCGCACTTCCAGGTCGTGCGCAAGCAGGACCCGCAGCAGGATTTCGCCGAGAACGGTGCCGGTGGGGCGAGAGTCCACGGCAAGAACGACGCTGCGCCGCGAGGGTGCGAGCCGGGCCGCAAAGTACTCGCAGAAGGCGGCGCCGGCAAGCGCGGTGAGCTCCCGGTCGGCAGGGCCGACCTCGCTAACGGCCGAGCTCTCATCACCGTCGGCGGCAAAGATCTTGCGCCAGCCGGAGGCGGAGACGATCATCGACGCGCGGGCCGCGGCGATGCTTTCCGATGTGCAGGGGACGCCGGGACCGAGCGCATCGGCATCGGGATCGCCGAGCGGAAGTCCTGTCAGCGGATCATCGATTCGCGCCATAGCGAGCCGAGTGTAGTGCCCCGCCCGGACAGCGTCAATCGCGGCAAATCGCGGTAAGTCGTCTACACAGGAACGATTCTTGCGTGATCTGGAAAAATCACGTATAACGTGGGAGAAGCGAGGCAAAATCCTATGGCGAAACGCATTCTGGTGATCGACGAGTCGTCGCTGTTTCGCGAGTTCCTCAAGCAGAAACTCGAGGAGTACGGCTTCGAGGTGGATGTCGCGGTAAACGGTCTCGACGGATGGTCGAAACTCCGCGCGGATCCCCCCGATCTCGTCGTTATGGACTACTACCTCTCGCGGATCAGCTCGCTCGAGTTGCTCCAGAAGAAGGCGGACGACAAAAACGTAGCACCAGTGCCGGTTATCATGGCATCCGCGCGTATCGATCGGGACAAGATTATCCAGGTCGCCCGGTACAATGTGCGCAAGTTCTTCACGAAGCCGATCAAGATCGACGCCCTCCTGAGGACCGTCGCCGAGTTGCTCGGTGTCAAGCTCGACCTCGACAATACCCCGAGCATTATCGAGGCGCACTTCAACGACGAGATCCTCTTCATCGAGGTCGCTCAGGGGCTCAACCGTGAGAAGATTGAGTTGCTTCGCTACAAGATCAAGGAGCTTCTCGAGCTCTACGAGGTGAAGACACCGAAGGTCCTCCTCATGATGTCGAGCATCGAGGTGACCCCCCAGGATTCGCTGAAACTTGCGACGCTCATCCAGAACATTGTCGAGTATTCGGGCGCACGCCCGGCCAACATCAAGATCCTCACGAACTCCGACTACGTGCAGCGCTACGTGGAAAAGTCCGACGACTTCTCCGACATCGAGGTGACCAACAACCTCGAAGTCGCGATGGACGGGCTGCTTGGACGGAAGGCGGGATCCTACATGGATTCCGAGAGCCGCACCGTGCAGCAGGAGTTCCTCACCGCCTCGGCGCCGAAGAAGGAGGGCGGTGAGACCATCAACATGAAGTTCGAGGGTGAGCGCACGCAGGATTTCCACCTCAACGATCTCGGAAGCAACATCAAGCTCGCGGTAGTCGACGACGATTTTGTCATTCAGGAGCTCATCAAAACCGCATTCTCGGACACCGAGTTCCAGGTCGGCACCTACGACAACGGCGCGGAGTTCCTCGCCGACTACCCGAGCCGGGAGTACGACCTCGTGTTTCTCGATCTCATGATGCCGGAGATGAACGGGTTCCAGGTACTCGAGGAAGTGAATTCGCGCGGTGGTGAGAAGCCGCCGATTATCGTGCTTTCCGCCCTTTCGAAACGGGAAACTGTCATTGATGCGCTGAAGTACGGCGTGAAGAGCTACATCATCAAGCCGCTCAAGCCGGAATGGATCCGCAAGAAGGCGACAGAGGTACTGAAGCTGAACTTCTGAAGATCACCATGGACCCGAATTCCAGGCAGTTCCAGGCTATTTTTGATCAGTCACCTGCCGGCATGGTGATGCTGAGCCCGGTCGCGGAGGTTCTCTACGCCAACAACGTAGTGGCAACCATGCTCGGGATCAGTCCGGACGAGCTCGAAGGGGCGCGGTTCGACGAAATGCTCTTCCCCGACGATCAGGAGAGCTTTCGGCAGGAGCTCGCCGCCATGCGTTCGGGGGCGCGGCCCCAATTCCAGGACACCCTCCGATACACCAACCGCGACGGCGAGATTGCCTGGGCACGCCTGCATTTTACCTACGTAACCGACCATGTGCAGGAACCCTGGGTTTTCGGGGTCATCGAGGACATCACCGTCGAGAAATCCGGCCAGGAGCAGCTGCGCCGCGAGAAGGAGAGCGCGGAGCGAGCGACTCGCACCAAGTCCGCATTTCTTGCGAACATGAGTCACGAGATCCGCACGCCGCTGCATACCATCACCGGTGTGACCGAGCTTCTCCAGGAGACCCAGCTCGACGAGGAGCAGATCGAATACGCCAACCAGATCAAGTTCTCCGCCGAGGTGTTGCTCGGGCTCATAAACGACGTGCTCGATTTCTCCAAAATCGAGGCGGGGAAGCTGTCGCTCGAGGTCATCGAGTTCGATCTCTTCGACATGGTGCAGGAGGCTGTCGATATGCTCAGCCTCGAAGCCCACAAGAAGGACCTCGAGGTCGTGGTCTTTCTCGATCCGACTCTCCCGCGGCACGTCCACGGCGATCCGGTCCGCCTGCGCCAGATCCTCGTAAACCTGTTCAATAACGCAGTGAAGTTCACCTCGTCGGGCGAAATCGTGATCCGCGCCCAGCGCGTACAGCAGACAGACAACAAGGTGACGGTTAGCGTCGAGGTGGCGGACAGCGGTATCGGCATACCCGAGCAGAAGCTGACCAAGCTCTTCAAGGCGTTCAGCCAGGTCGACTCCTCGACCACTCGCAAGTTCGGCGGAACGGGTCTCGGGCTCTCCATCTCCCGCAGCCTCGTAAAGCTCATGAAGGGCAATATCGGGGTGAAAAGCACCGAGGGGCGGGGCTCGACGTTCTGGTTTGCGGTGCCTCTCGGTGTCGAGTCGACCGGTCAGGTATTCGACGGAGAGGCCGGGGCAGGTGCCCGGGTGCTCATAGTAGACGATCATGGTCTCGCACGTTCGGTGCTGCGGCATTACCTCGAGGCCGCCGGGGCGACGGTTGAAGAGAGCCCCAACGGTCCCGAGGGGCTGCGGGAGCTCAAGCGGGCCGCCGACGCAGGTGAGGCTTACGACATTGCCTTCATCGATCTGCTCATGCCCGGGATGGACGGCTGGCAGATGGCAAGCGAGATCAACGCCGACAAACGGATCAACTCTACCAGGCTCATCCTGCTCAGCCCGACCGGCCGGTCGGCGGGCGAGGCAAAGATGAAGCTTCTGAAGTGGTTCGACGCCTACCTCTCCAAGCCGCTCAAGGTCGACGACATTTCCAACGCCCTGCAATCGGTGCTAGGCAGCGACATGGACCTGCCGACCCTCGAGGAGACGCCGGTCGAAGAGCTGGAGAAGGTTGGGGATGAGAGCGAGCCCGATCCCGGAGGTACCATCCTCGTCGCAGAAGATCACTTCGTGAATCAGCAGCTGTTCAAGACCATCCTCGAGAAACGCGGGTATCAGACCATCCTCGCCGGCAACGGGCGGGAAGCGGTCGAGCTCTCAGGCGATCACGACATCGACCTCGTGTTCATGGACGTGCACATGCCGGAGATGAACGGTTACGAGGCGACGCGAACGCTGCGTGAGCGGGGGTTCGACGTTCCCATCGTAGCGGTGACCGCCAACGTGACGAAGGGGGAAAAGGAGCGCTGCATCGAGGCGGGTATGAACGACTACCTTGCCAAGCCCTTCAAGAGTCATGATCTGACCCCGCTGCTGCATCGCTGGCTGACCGAGCGCGAGGCGTCCCGGGCCAAAGCCGCGCCGGTTGCTGAGCCGGCCCCTGAGCCGGCCCCGGTCCCGGAGCCTGCAGCCGCTCCGGCGGTCGCCGTGGGCGCCGCCGCGGGGGCCGCAGAATCGAATAATGGAGATGCGGGGGCGCGGGCGGTATTCGAGTATCAGGCTGCGCTCGAGGCCTTCATGAACCAGCCGGAGGTGGTCTCGCGGGTCGTGGGAAAGTTCGTAGAGCGCACCGAGCAGCAGCTCGAGGAGCTTAAGAGTCAGATCGAAAGCGACGAGTTCGAGGACGCGCGTATCGTTGCGCATACCATCAAGGGTGGCTCGTGGAATCTCGAGGCTCTTCGACTCGGCGATGCCGCGGCGCTGCTCGAGGAAACCACTCGCAACGCCGACACCGAAGGCTCCTGGCGAGAGTACGCGAAGGTAGCGCAAGAGTTCGAGACGCTTCGCAGTCGCCTCTCCGGAATAGAAGAGCTCAAGGTGTAGCTCATGCGGCGCAGGGTGTCGGCGCTCCGCTACCGGCCCCCGCGCTGCCGGCAGAAGGTGCATCTCGCCTCAATCAGCCGAGCGCTTTCGAGATTCGCGCCATGGCCTCCTCGACGTTCTCACGCGAGTTGAACGCGGAGATGCGAATGAATCCGTCTCCGCCCTTGCCGAAGCCGGCGCCCGGAGTGGTGACCACCGAGGCCTCGTTGAGCAGCATGTCGAAGAGCTCCCAGGAGTCCCTGCCCCCTCCGTGCGCCCAGATGTAGGGACTGTTGGTCCCGCCGGTGTAGCTCATGCCGATCGCATCGAGCCCGTCGCGGATGATGCGCGCGTTTTCGAGGTAAAAATCGGACAGCTCGCTCGTCTGCTCCATTCCCGCCTCGGTGTAGACGGCGGCCGCGGCCCGCTGCACCGGATAGGAGACCCCGTTGAACTTGGTCGAGTGCCGCCGGTTCCAGAGCGGGTGCACCTTGTGGGCAGTCCCCGCGGAGTCGTAGGCGGTGACGTCCTTCGGGATGACGGTGAACGCGCAGCGCGTGCCGGTGAATCCGGCGTCCTTGGAGAAGCTGCGGAACTCGATGGCTACCTCCCGGGCACCATCGATCTCGAAGATGGAGCGGGGAAGTCCCTCGTCACGGATAAAGGCGACGTAGGCCGCGTCGAAGAGGATGAGGGCTTTGTTTCGACGTGCATACTCCACCCAGCGGGCAAGTTGGTCATGGGTAGCGACCGAGCCGGTCGGGTTGTTCGGGAAGCAGAGGTAGATGAGGTCCACCGCCTCCTCGGGAGGCTCGGGGATGAAGTCGTTCTCGAATCCCGCGTAGAGGTAGGTCAGCCCCTCATATTGCCCGTCCCGCGCAGGGCCGGTTCGCCCGGCCATGACGTTGGTATCCACGTACACCGGATAGACCGGGTCCTGAACCGCAACCTGAATGTCGGACGCGAAGAGCTCCTGCACGTTTCCGATGTCGTTCTTTGCCCCGTCGGAGATGAAGATCTCATCGGCGGAGATATCCATACCGTAGCGGCGGTAGTCGTGCTCGGCGATGGGCTCGCGGAGAAACTCGTAGCCCTGCTCGGGTCCGTACCCCCGGAAGGTTTCGACGTCCCCCATCTCGCCGACCGCCTTCTCGAAGGCGGAGACGATTGCGGCGGGAAGGGGGCGCGTCACGTCCCCGATGCCGAGTTTGATGATCGAGGCGTCGGGATGAGCCTCTTCGTACTCACGGATCCGTCGCGCAACTTCCACGAAAAGGTAGCCGGCCTGCAGTTTTGAGTAGTGTTCGTTGATTCTGATCATGAGTGGATTGCCTTACCAATAATGGCCATTTCCGGTAAGAATATCTATAATGCACCACGCGCATCAAGTTTGCGAGACGTCGGTCGAAAGAGAGTTGCGTATGAGCGATATTTTCACCCCGGAGCTCGGCCGAGAGGTCGATGAGCTGCTTTCAGCTGATGCTTCCTCGGGGACCCGGCTTCAGCGGATATGCAATCTGCTTGCGGACCGGGTTCCGCACTACGACTGGTTCGGCTTCTACATTACCGTTCCGGGCCGACGGGAGCTTGCCCTTGGACCCTTTTCGGGTGAGCCGACCGAGCACGTGCGCATACCCTTCGGTCGCGGCATCTGCGGCCAGGCCGCCGAGCGGGAGAAAACCTTCCTGGTACAGGATGTCGGCGCGGCGGACAACTATCTCTCCTGCAGCATCCACGTGAAGTCGGAAATCGTTGTTCCTGTTTTCGGGGACGGAACGGTGATCGGCGAGATAGATATAGACTCCCACGTACAGGGGCCGTTCACCGAGGCAGACACCGTCTTTCTGGAGTCCCTCGCCGAGCGGGTCTCGCCGCTGATGTCTGATATAATGCCGCCCGAGGAGGATTAGCATGAGGCGTTTTACTGCACTTGTCGTGATTCTGGCCATCTTCGCGCAGGGGGCGTTTGCCCAGGTTTCATCACTGCTCGAGGAGGCTGATGAGCTCTACGATGCGGAGCGCTACGAGCGCAGCGTCGGTGTTCTCGAACGCGCGCTCTCGAGCGCATCGTCGGACAGGCAGCGTGCCGAGGTCTACTGGCGACTGTCCCGCACACAGCTCAGTATAGGTGATGAGCTCCGCGACGAGGAGGGTGACGACGACGCCGCGATGGAGGTCTACGATCGTGGCATGGAGTATGCCGATCAGGCGATCGAGGCCGATCCCTCGAGCAATTTCGGCTACTACTGGAAGGCCTCGAATCTGGGCCGCTGGGGCGAGACCCGCGGTATCCTCAGCAGCCTCAGGCAGGCGGGTCCCATGCGGGATCTTCTCGAGCAGTCAATCCAACGGGATCCCGACCACGCGGAGTCGTACTACGTCCTCGGTCTGCTCTACGCTCGGGTGCCGGGCGGCCTCATTTCCTTCGGGAATACCGACTACGCGGTGTCGCTCGGAAGGAAAGCGGTGGACCTCCACCTCGCCGACGTGCGTGCGGGGGAGGAGGAGCTGTACTATCCGATTCGCTTCGAGCTCGCCTCCCATCTCCTCGATCGTGACTGGAACCGGAGAAAGCGCGCGCGGGAGCAGTCGTCAAAGCGGAGCGAGCGTTCGAGTGCCGATGGGATTCTCGAGCAGAGCTTCTACTACGAGGGCACGGTGGATATCCCGCCGGTCGACGACGAGGGGGAGGCGAAGCGCATTCTCGACGACGTCATAGACGAGCTCGCCGGGCAGGCCGAGCCCGGCTCGCGAAAGGGCCGGCAGCTCGAACGCGCGCGGGAGCTCCTCGACGACATCTGAGGTGGCGACGTGCCGGGGCGGCGCCGCTCTCCGGCGGCTGCTGCGCCCGCAGGGGTGCCGGCACCGCCTCGCGAGGCGGTGCTACTCGCCGCCCCGCTCAGTGTCGTCGGCCCTCGGCTTCAGCAGTCGAGCCCGTGTGAGCCCCAGCTTTCCGAATCGTGAGTTGACGTCGAGGGCGGCCTGTTCCACCCGTCGGCGGCGATCGTCGCGGCGCTCGAAGAGGTCGCCCTGCCGCACCTCGTCCTGTGCCTCCACCTGAGCCACCCCGACGCCGAGGAGTCGTACTTCGCGGGCGCCGTCCCACTTCTCCTCGAGCATGGCAAGCGCCAGGCGATAGAGCGACTCCGTGGAGGCGACCGGCTCGCTGAGAGTGCGGCGCACCGTGGTGGTCGTGAAATCCGAGAATCGGAGCTTCAGCGTCACTGTCCGCGAGACGAGGCGGTGGCGCAGCAGTCGAAACACCACGCCGTGGCAGAGCTCGAGAATGGTGCTCTCGATGACTTCTCTGTCGCGCACATCGTGGCCGAAGGTAGTCTCGTTCGAGACCGAGTGGGACTGCGCCTCGCCGGAGTATATGCCGGGATCGACACCCCGACTCACCGCGTGCAGGTAGTCTCCCGCCGCCTTCCCGAACAGCCGGTAGAGCTCGGCCGGCGCTTTCTCGCGCAGATCGGCGACCGTGTGCATCCCGAAATCGTTCAGCCGGTGCAGCGTTTTCCCGCCGACACCCCAGAGGTCTTTCAACGGGAGCCCGGCCACGAAATCGGCCTCCGCGCCGGGGAGCACCTCGTGAAGGCCGTCCGGCTTGCTCCACGCGGAGGCGAGTTTCGCGATGTAGCGGCTCGGACCGATTCCCACCGAAATCACAAGACCGAGCGAGCTCCGCACGTCGGCCTTGAGTCGGGCTGCGGTTTCGGCGGGCGGTCCGAACAGCCTCTCGGTGCCGGTCATATTGAGAAAGGCCTCATCTACGGAGATCTGCTGCAGTTCCGGCGAGTAGCGCTCGAAGGTCGCCATCACTTCCTGAGACATTTCCTGGTAACGTGCCATCCGCACGGGGCGAAAGGCTGCCTGCGGGCAGCGCCGGGCTGCCTCTGAAATCGGCATGGCAGAGTGGACGCCGTAGGCGCGCGCCTCGTAGGAGCAGGCGGCAACCACGCCGCGGTGCCCCGGGCTTGCGCCGACGATGACCGGCCTACCGATGAGCTCCGGGTTGTCGAGCTGCTCGACCGACGCGTAAAACGCATCGAGGTCGACGTGAAAGAAGACCGGCGCGCGTGTCATGGGCTCAGCGACTGCAGCACTCGCGTGCTGGTGCGGAGCCGGAACCGCGGCTCCGCGCTTTCGATGGGGAAGGCAGTCTCGCGGGACCAGAGTTCGAGGTCGATGCGAGTCGCCAGCTCCCGTGGCACGGTGAAGCTTATCTCGAGCGGATTCGGGGGAAAGGGGCCTATGGCGAAGCGCACCAGTCGTCCCGAGTCCAGTGCCTCGGTGGGAAACTGCGAGTCAAAGATGAGGATCTCCTGCGGACTGGAAACGGCCACATTCACGTCGCGGGGCTCGAGGGATGAGTCGACGAGGATGTTTCGACGGCTGCGGGAGAGAAACTCATTTGCAGACGCGGAGAGGGAAACCGGCTCGGGATTCCCGGAGAGCATGAGTGAGTGGCGGCGCGCAGTGGTGTTGATCTCGAAGCCGGCGGCACCTCGTCTCACCACGAGTCCTTCCAGGGGCGCAGGGCTCGAGAGCTCGAGCCTGTGCTCGCCCGCGGTAAGGTCAACCACCTCCACCGCGTCCACCGGTTGCGGTCGTTCGGGGGAGAAGGGGTCGAGGAAAACGAGTGCAGAGGCGAAGAGAACGGTTGCCGCCGCGGAGCCGAGGATGATGGCGCGAAGCGTCGATCCGTGTGGAAGCCTCAGACGCCGGTGAAGCATCAGATCGATTCGAATGAGCATCAACAGGAATGGCAGAAGTATGAACGCGAAGATGAGGTTGCCCGATACCGGAGAGAGGAGCAGTCCCTCCGCTGCGGAGAGCTCGCCGGCAGCGAAGAGCTCCGCGCCCCCGATGATCAACCACGAGGGTGCCGCGAGGAGAAAGAGCAGCTTGAGCCAGGGCGAGCGCGCGAGGGAGAAGAAGAAGGCAAAAAGAAACCCCCAGAGGAAGTAGAAGGTGAACGCGATGTCGAACACCGAGAGTAGCACGACGTCGAAGAAGAGAAGGAAGATGGCGGAGGCGGAATAGAAGCTTCCGTTGCGGGGGAAGGGAAGACCGCGGATCGACTGAAAGACGATCGCAAACAGGAAGATGGAGAGGAGCAGTTTCAGCACGAAGTACGGCCCCGGCGCGTACTGCCAGAGTGTAGGAAAGTCCCTGAAGTCCATGATCCCCCGGATGAGGGCTGTTGCGATGAAGAAGAACAGAAACGTGAGGCCGGCAAGGACCACAAGCGCCCACATGTGCCGCGTCACGAGTTGCACGTAGCGCACGAGCCGGCTCCGGAAAGCGATGCCGTAGATGATGGGAGAGGCGAGGACGCCAAGCAGCAGAATCAGATAACTCCTCTCCCCGACGAAAAACACCGAGTCGGATAGGACGGCGTAGATGTAATGCCGGTCCCAGCTCGCAGTAGTGGGCGGAGCCGCACCCCTTACCACATCATCGAGAAAGTGAACGTAGGCCGCGGCCCACTCTTCGGTGAGCTCCGGTTCCGAGGGGTCGGCAAACGCCGGGCCCGGTGCGGGATCGTGAATGCGGACGGCCGGCACGCCGCGCTCGAGATAGCTGCCGAGGACCGTTTCCGGTGCAAGCGGAGAGCGGGCGACCTGCAGAGAGCTCAGATGCTGTCGCCGTGGCAGCCGACTTGCCGTCAGTGCCCGCACCGCCCGCTCGGCGAGCCATCGCGGCGCCGGAACGTCGGCCGCACCGAGCTGCACGGTCAGTCGCCGTCCGGGCGCTTCCACGTCAAGATATACAACGGCGGTTTGCTCCTCCTGCTCTTCCATCCCCGAGAGCAGGAGGCGGGTCCCCAGATGCCGGTCTCCGGCATCGGCGCCGAGAAACACGAACGACAGGCTGGGGCGGTTACGGTCCCCGGCTATTGCTTCGAGCAACGCGATGGCGCCGGCAAGGCTGACGCTGCCGTCGGAGTCGGGCGAGACACCCGGGGCGTGGTTGAGCGGTACGATGACCAGCACACGACCCGGCATGACGCCGGGGAGCGTGGCAGTGGCAACGCGCGAGAACGAGTGGCCGTCCGCGAGGGCGGAGAAGTCGCGGGTGGACAGGGAGACGCTGTGCTGCCCGAGAACCTGCTCGAGATAGGACAGGGTGCGCTCTTCGCCCTCCGAGCCCTCGAGTCGCGGATGGAAGCCGCGCATTGCCCGATAATGCTCCATGACTCGCCCCGCGACGGCATCTCCTGCCCCAGACGCATCACGGGACTGTGAAAAAGCGAAGTGAATTGCTACAATAAGAAGCAGAACAATGGCGGAGGGCGTTTTCATCCGGTATCGAGCATAGATTCGGCGGATCAGCTTCGTCAATAACCGAAGGGCGACGGAGGAGAGGGATGGCATTGCTGCCGGAAATCGACAATCGCGCCAGCGTGCGCAGTTTCACCGACGAGGCCGTGTCCGAGGGGCAGCTCACCCGCATTCTCGAGGCGGGGCGCGTCGCGCCGTCTGCAAAGAACCGTCAGACCTGGCGCTTCGTCGTAATTCAGAGACCGGATATGCGCCGCCGGGTGCAGGAGGCGGCCTTCGGGCAGGAATATGTGGGGCAGGCGCCGGTTATCATCGCGCTGTGCACCACCAACGTGGAATACAAGATGCCCAACGGCCAGCTCTCCTATCCCGTCGACCTGGGAATCGCCTGTTCATTCATGATGCTTCAGGCGGTCCACGAGGACCTGGGAACGTGTGTGGTGACGACCTTCGAGGAACGGGATGTGAAATCTCTTCTTACCGTGCCGTATCAGATGCGCGTGGTGATGCTGCTTGCCGTCGGCCATCCCGCCGAGCCTGCAGCGCGAGCGGATCGTCTGCCGATCGATCGCGTGGTCTCCTACGACCACTGGTAACTCAGCGCCGACTTCAAGCCGTAGCGCCGCATCGCGATCGATATCAGGTCCGCAAGCAGGTCCTCGTAGGATAAGCCTCCCGCCTCGCAGAGCTTCGGAAACATGCTGATACTGGTGAACCCTGGTATGGTGTTTATCTCGTTGAGGTAGAGCTCCCCGCTGTCTGCCTCGAGGAAGAAGTCGATACGCGCGAAGCCCTCACAATCGACGGCCCGGTAGGCAGCGGCGGCAACACCCCGGATGTCGGCGGCAGTCGCCTCGTCGAGGTCTGCGGGGACGAAGAGCGCGGCTCCCTCCGGATCGACGTATTTCGCCTCATAGCTGTAGAAACCGTTTCGGGGCTTGATCTCGCCCGGCGGGAACGTGCGGATTTCCTCCGTCCCCATGACCGAGCATTCGATTTCGCGCCCGGTGATCTGCGGCTCCACGAGGAGCTTGGTGTCGAACTGCAGTGCCGCCCGCGCGGCGTCGGGAAATTCTTCCAGCGATCGGATCCTGGTTACGCCCACCGAAGACCCTGCACGTGCCGGCTTCACGAACCACGGGAGCTCCAGGGCGCGGGCTATGCGGCTCGCCGCCTTCCCGAGTCGATGTTGGTCGATCGCGTCCGATTCGTCTACGAGATGCTCCCGGCGTAGCGTCCGGAAGGGAACCGTGGGGAGCCCCGCCTGTTGCCACAGGCGCTTGGCGAGCTCCTTGTCCATCCCGAGGGCGCTGCCGAGAACAGCCGCCCCCACGTAGGGGATGCCCGCGATTTCGAGAAGGCCCTGCACGGTTCCGTCCTCGCCGAAGGAACCGTGAAGCACGGGAAAGACCACGTCCACCCCGAGGTACTCGCCGGCGACGGCGAGCCCCCTGGCCGGGACCACGGACACGCGATTCGCCTCGTCCGCCGCGACGGTAAGGACCCCGTCGTCGGCGGCCTCGCGGCCAACCCGTGCGGAATCCTGGGAAAACCACTCTCCGTCGCGGGTTATGCCGATCGCCACGGCCCGGAAGCGGTCGGTGTCGAGGCGATGCACGACCGAGGCCGCCGAGCGGAGCGACACCTCGTGTTCACCGGAACGGCCGCCGTAGAGAATTCCCACGCGCGTCATGTAGCTGCCTCCTGACGTTGCTGTTCATATCCGGCTTCTACCAGTATTTCGAGAGCGACCTCCGCCTCGTTCCAGGGACGCGGACCGTCGGCGTAGATGATGCTCCGCTCGTGCCCTTTGCCGAGGAGCACGATGGTATCGCCGGGCTCCGCCCTGTCGACCGCCGAGCGAATTGCCGTGCGCCGATCCTCTATGACGAGGTACCCCTCTCCCCGGCGCCTGTCGGGATCGGCGGCGTTAATGCCCTCCTCGATGGCGGCGAGAATCGCCGCCGGCTCCTCGCCCCGGGGATCCTCGTCACAGAGAACGATGAGCTCGCAGTGGCGGGCTGCGACCGCCCCCTGCAAGGCGCGCTTCTCAATGTCCCGTTCGCCGGCCGAACCGAAGAGGGCGATGATACGCCCCGGGGTAGAGGCGCGGATGATGGGAAAGAGCTTCTCGTAGGAGTTGGGAGTGTGGGCGTAGTCGACCACCACCGCGAACGGGGTCTCGCGCCCTACCGGCACGAGTCGCCCTTCAACCGGCACCAGGGTTTCCACGGCACTGGCCAGCTCGAGGGGAGATCGACCGCCGGCCGCGGCGGCCGCGAGTAGGGCGGCGAGCACGTTCTCGACCTGGAACAACCCGGGCATCGGGAGCCTGAGAGGTCTGCTGTTACCGGCGGCGTCGACAAGCGTGAAGCTCGTTGCGTCGATCTCCGGATGCATGTCACGGGCGGTCAGGTCGAGCCCGGCAGCAGGGGCACTCCGGAGTCCCGAGCCGGCGGGCTCGCCGGATATGCCATAGCGCAATGTCGGGCGCCGGGTGGCGCCGGCCATGTATGCGGCATGCTCGTCGCCCGCGTTCACGACGGCGAACCTTCCCGGGCCCTCTTTCCCGGCCGCGCCGCCGGACGACCGGTCCAGCGCCCTGAAGAGATTTGCCTTGTCGTCGCGGTACTGTTCGAAACTGCCGTGGAACTCCAGGTGCTCATGGGACAGATTCGTGAATACGGCGAGGTCGAACTCCACATCCGCGAGACGTGAGGTGCGCTCCGAAAGCCCGTGAGAGGTGGCCTCCACAACGGCGATCTCCCTGCCGGCCCCGCGCATCTCAGCGAGGTAGCCCTGAAGCTCTACCGCCTCGGGAGTGGACTGGCGGTTCGGGTTCTTCTCGGGGGTGTCTCCGGTCTTCACCGTGACCGTGGATATGAGCCCGGTGCGGAAGCCGGCTGAGCTGAGGATCTGCTCGATGAAGGCGACCGTGCTGCTCTTGCCGTCCGTACCGGTGACGCCGATGACAAAGAGGTCCCGCGAGGGATGATCGTAGAAGACGGCGGCCATCGCGGAGAGAGCAGGTCGCGAACGCGGAACGACGACGAGTGGAACATCGGGCGGGAGAGCTCCGGCCGCCTCGGGCCTCTCGACCACGACGGCGGCCGCGCCCCGGGCCATCGCGTCCTCCAGATAGTCGTGCCCGTCGACGTGGAAACCGGTGACGGCCACGAAGACGCTGCCCTCGGTCACCACCCTCGAGTCGTAGCTGATGGAGGTGATGAGGGGGTCGCCGGAACCTCGGATCTCCGTCGTCTCCGTTTCACTGAGCAAGATTGACAGCCGCTTCGCAGGCATGGCAGCATACTAACAACGCGACCGGCCTTCCGCAAGTGAACATGGAGTCCCGACACCCGTACCTGACCCACCAGCTGATTGCCTACATCGGAAACAAGCGCGCCCTGCTGCCGTTTCTCGAGCCCGTCTTTGCCGAGCTTTCCGAGCGGGCCGAGGTGCGCCGCTTCGTCGATCCCTTCGCCGGATCCGGCTCGGTGGCGCGGCTCGCAAAATACATGGGCTTCGAGGTCGCCGCCGCCGACCGGGAGCACTACGCGTGGGTCCTCAACGCCGCGGCCCTCGAGGTAAACGCCGCGGACAGACGGAATCTGTTTCCCGAGCTCGGCGGCGTGGAGGCCGCCTTCGATCATTTCCACCGCATCGGAGAGGCCGCAGCCGAAGCCGGTACCGCCGGCAGCGCCGCCCACACCGAGGCTGCCCGCGGCTACATCGCGCGGAACTACGCTCCGCGGAACACCGAAACAGCCGACTTCCGCACCGAGCGACTGTTCTACACCGCGG
>CAZVXU010000037.1:0-13125 GCA_964631585.1 uncultured Spirochaetaceae bacterium
CGGACGGTTCCATCGGCGAGCGCAAGACGCTCGGACTGAGCCTGACGATCGACCATCGGGTCATCGACGGCGCGAAGGGAGCCGAGTTCCTGGCGACATTGCGGACGCTCCTCGAGCATCCGATCCGCTTTCTTGCTGCATGAGTGTGCGGGCTGGCGCTTCGGCGCGGGCCCGTCGCATATTTCGTGACCCGGAGGGCATGTGGGACGGCAACGGCTTCTGCACAAGATCGCGCGGCTGTACTACGTCGATGAGCTCACTCAGCGTGACATTGCCGAGCGGTTGAACGTCAGCATGGCCACTGTCTCCCGCGGGCTCTCGCGCGCCAAGAACGAGGGTATCGTGGAGATCCGTATCCACGATCCGGAGGCGGGCTACGCGGAGCTCGAGACCGCGATCGAGTCGGCTTACGGGCTTCGTGAGTGTGTCGTGGTGCCGAGCTCGCCGCGGCGAGAGCAGATCTTCATCGACATGGCACGCGCGCTTGCAGAGCTCCTCGGTCGCACGGTATCGAGCGGTGATTGCCTCGGCGTCAGCTGGGGCGAAACCCTCAAGGCGGTGGCCGATCACCTGCCCGATACCGGCCGGAGCGGGGTGGATGTCGTGCCGATCATCGGCGCCATGGGCGAGGTCGAAACCGGCATCTATCCCAACGCGATTGCCGCGCGATTCGCCCGCAAGCTCGGCGGATCGAGCTATCTGGTGAATACACCCGCCATCCTCGACACCGCGGAGACGAGCCGCTCCATTCGCACGGACGGAAACTTCGTCCGGGTGCTTCGTGCCTGGGATAAGGTCACGACCCTCCTGGTCGGCGTGAGCGGGCTGAGCGACGAAGACTCGGTGTCCAAGTACGAGATCATTCCGCCTGATGAGCTCGCCCGCCTGCGTGAGGCGGGTGCGGTGGCGGCAATGAACTTTACCTTTATCGACGCGTCCGGTAGCCTTGTAAGTACGGAGCTCGATGAGCGGATGATAAAGATGGACGCCGACCGTATGCGAAGCGCCGAGAATGCCATCGTGGTTGCAGCAGGCGCACGCAAGGCACCGGCCTTGTCCGCGGCGCTTGCCTCCGGTATGGGAACGGTGCTCGTCACCGATGCCGACGCTGCCGCCGCGCTTGTCGGCACCCCGGCGACCGGCGGCGCCGATGCGGACGCGGGCTTTCGGACCCGCGGCGCCGCTGACTGATCGTCCGTGCTCCGGCGAAGTTATATGCTCGACCATGCATTGTTTCCGCTGAACTTCAACGAAACAACATCCCGTATCGAGGAGGTGCTCTCCTACCTCTCACTCTTCGGCACGCGGAAGATCGCCTTTCTCCACGTGGTGGAGTTCGGTGTGGCGGCCGCCGGACGCGCGGAGAAGCGGCTCAGGGGGGGGCCGACCAGGCCGCGGCGCGCGGGTTCGAGACGCGTGTCCTCGTTCGAAACGGTGCGGCCGCCAATGAGATCATCCGTGCGTCCGAAGAGGAGGAGGCCGACTTCATCGTCTTTTCCTGGAAGCGGAAGACCTGGATTCAGCGGAGCATCCTCGGAAGCACCACCAAGGACGTCATCCGGCTGGCCGATCTGCCGGTGTTCGTGCACAAGCACAATCGTCCCGCCCCCGACGAGGAGGGCATGACCGTTCTCTACGCCACCGCCTTCAAGGCAACCGACGCAGATGTCGCCCCCTACCTCTGCTCGCCGGGACTCTCCGGACACCGCCTGCGGCTCATCCACGTGGGAGAGCGTGCGCCCGACCCCGCAGCAGAGCGCGCCCGCCTGAGCGAGGTGGAGTCGAACCTCGCACGGCTCGCGCGGGAGTTTTCCGGCAACTTCGACGAGACCGATGAGAGGGCCACGGTGGGAAACCCGCGGCGTGAGATCGTCCGTGAGGCACGACGCGTCGGCGCGGATGTCGTAATCCTGGGAAAGTCGGATGCGCCGGCGGGTCTGGGCGCGGTGCTCGGCTCCACGGCCGAGGAGCTCCCCCATTCGGCGCGCTGCTCCGTGCTCATCATCCCACGGAGATAGACTTGCTGGGGACGACTCAGAATGAAATGATCTCGTAGCCTTCCTCGATGTAGCGCGTCATCGAGGGATGCCCTTTGAGCTCGCTGCACAGCGGCAGGGCGAGCTCCTTGGCGTCCTCGAGAGACCCCATCATGTTGGAGCAGGCCTGGCAGACGCAGCTTATCATGTCGGCGTCCTTCACCTGCTGAAAGAGATCGGCAATCATCTTGTGCATCTGGGGGTTGTTCTCAGCGAAGTCCTCCAAACCGGGACCGCCGGAGAGGAGCTTTACGAGCTTCGTGGCGCTTCCTTCCACCACGAGGGTAACCTCGTGACCCTTCTCCTTAATGTCGAGTGCGTTGAGGAGCACGTGCACGAAGCACATAGGATCCCCGTTGAATGCGAAGAGTGCAAACTTTCTCATATAGTACCTCCGCCCCGAGTATAACGGAGGCCCCGGGGCTTCGGCGAGCCCGATGCTTCGGCGAGCCTAAATCCGCAGGTAGCCACGCCGTGGCAGCAGGTCCTGCTCGCGCAGGAGACGCTCGGCAAGCTCGACTGCGTCCTGCGGGATGCGGTTGCCGCTGTGCGTCATGGGCGGCGCGACGGAGCCGTGGTCGGGAAAATGGGCCCGCACATGATCGATGGCCTTGTTCGCGTTGGCGAAGGGATTGCCGTAGGGCAGGGCCGACACCGCGTCGAAGACGCCGTTCACAACCGCCTCCACCCGGGCCGAAAGCGCGGCGGCCTCCTCATGTCTGCCGGCGAACACGAGCTCGACGATCTCGTTCAGTTCCGCGGGGAAGGAGTTGGCGGTGCTCAGAAGAAATCCGTCGTAGGGGCCCCCGGCCGGTTTGAGGTGCTTCGCGTAGCCGCCCTCGGCCCCTCGGACCATGAACACGTCGGCGGTCGACGCCTCGGACATGGCAACCCGGTCTCCCCCGCTCGTGTCCTTGAAGAGGTAGAAGTTCTCGTAGCGCGCGGCGAGGTCGGAGACCGTCTCGGGCGACATCTCATTCTCTGTTATCTGGGGGAGCTGATACAGTGCGGTCGGATATCCGAGCTCGAGAATGCTCTCGAGCTCGCGGTGGATTATCGCCTGCTCGAGATCCGCGCCCTTCGGCGGCGTCACGGTGAACCCGCATACGCGACGGCCGGCAAGCTCGGTACCAAGGGCGGCCATGCTTCGGCGGGCCGCGCCCCGCTCGGTGGCGAGAACGCCGATGAGTATCCAGACGTCGAGCTCCGCCGCGGCCTCGATGAGCAGGTCGAGGAGCTCGGTGCGCTCCGCGTCGGACATTTCCCAGCCGTCGCCGGTCGACCCGGGAGCCAGAAACGTGCGGACGGTTGGTGCAAGATGACGGAGGTGAGCACGGATGCGGTCTTGATCTATTCTCCCGTCAGCATCATAGTGCGTGAGAATCGGGCACCACAGGCGGGGTATGCCCGAGGGGAAAAGCCGGGCCACGAGTGAAGAACGGGTGAGATCTGCCATGACTGCCTCCTGTGCTCTCCGTTATACACGCCCCGGAGGTAGCACGCAAGCGTGGTTCCCCCGGACGCGGATTCGCATTAGAATGGTTTTACAGATCCTCCGGCGATGCATGCATGAACCTGACACCGGACCAGCGAGTCGGGCGGATAGAGGCGTCACTCAGCCGGGTTGACGAGCTCATCCGTAGCTACAAATCGAAAAGCAGGGACGGAGCCCCTGCACGCCACACGTTATGTCTGACCGCTGACGGTGTCATTACGGATGCGTCGGTCGGCGCTGCGCGAATGGTGGGGTGGAGCCGCAGTTCCCTGCCGGGACAGTCGGTATTCGACTTGCTTGCCGGCCATACGCGGAGCCTGTTCGAGCACGGCTGGGATGCGCTTGTGAAGCGAGTACGCGCCGCCGAGGAGGAGCACCGGCTGGTGCGCGCATCCACGCTGGTGCACGCGTCCGGATACGAGGTTCCCGTACGGTTGCTCGTCGAACGCTGCCCGGGGCGCGACGGGCACATCCTTCTTGCGCTGCAGGACGCCTCCCATCGGGGTGCTCTCGAGCACGAGCTCGCCCGGTTGAAGGAAAGCTACCGTACCCTCGCCGACACCGTCACCGAAGCCATCGTGCAGATCGATCACGAGTTCGTCATACGCTTCGCCAACTCGGCGGTGTACAAGGTGTTCGGCTACACCATGGAGGAGCTCGAGAATCAGGGGCTCGACCTCCTCTTCCCGCCGTCGCGGGCGGGACGCTACCGGAAACTGGTCAGCAGCTACTTCTTCATAGACGACCCCGATCGCGAGACCTCGGGGCTGGAAGGCTCGCTCGAGGTCATCGGGCGCCGCCGCGGCGGTGACCTCTTTCCCCTCGAGCTGTCCCTCGGCAATTCACGCGGGTTCGGTGACAATCGGGTTCTGACCTGCATTCTGCGCGATATAAGCGCCCGCAAGAAGGGCGAGCGCCGTCTCAAGTTTCTGGCGTTTCACGACCAGCTGACCGCGCTCGGTAACCGCGACATGCTCGAGATGACGCTCGAACAGGTCTTTGCCGAGATAGAGCGTCACCCCGGCCGGCGTGCGGCCCTGCTTTTTCTCGATCTCGACGGCTTCAAAAAGGTGAATGACAGCCTCGGGCACGAGATCGGCGACACCATTCTCAAGGAGACCGCACGCCGGCTGACGAACTGTCTGCGAGAGCACGACCGTGTCTATCGGTTTCGTGACAAGGACGTGTTCCGCCTCGGAGGCGATGAGTTCACCATCCTGCTGCCCTACCTGGCACGCCCGGAGGATGCCGGCGTGGTTGCCTCGCGCATCATAGAGGCGGTGGTGGAACCCTTCACCGTGGAGCAGCACGGCCCGGTGACCGATATCCGCATGGGAGTGAGCATCGGCATCGCGTTGATTCCTGACGACGGCCGCGACCGTTCCACAGTCCTGCGGAATGCCGACACGGCCATGTACAGCGCGAAGGAGCGCGGGAACACCTACGCGTTTTTCGCGCGGGACATGAACAGCAAGGCGATGAACCGGCTGCTGCTCGAGGACGGGGTACGGCGGGCGCTTCGGAACAACGATTTCGAGCTCTACTACCAACCCATCAACGACGAGTCGGGGCGTATGCTCGGTATCGAGGCACTGCTGCGGCTCGAGCAGGAGGACGGAAGCATCATCCTGCCCGACGACTTCATCCCGGTGGCTGAAGAAACGCGACTGATCATCGAGCTCGGGCGCTGGGTTCTCGATCGTGCCTGCATGCAGATCGGACATTTGCACCGCACCGGCCACCCCGAGCTGTTTGTTTCGGTGAATATATCGCCGGTGCAGCTCGAGCGCGACGATCTCCACGATGTCGTACATGAGAGTCTCGAGCGCGCGGGAGTCGAAGCGCGACATCTCATCCTCGAGCTCACCGAAACCACAATCATGCGAGACGCCGAGGATGCGATCCGCCGGATGAAGATGCTTGCCGAGCACAACCCGGGTCTGCGCATCGCCATCGACGACTTCGGCACCGGCTACTCCTCCCTGAGCTATCTCACGCGATTCCCGGTGGACTCACTGAAGATCGACAAGGGCTTCATCATCAACATGGATGAGGAGCACAACTCGAAGATCATCAACAGCATCGTGAGCCTCGGACAATCGCTCGGGATGAGCGTGATTGCCGAGGGCGTCGAGCAGGACCGCCATCTCGAGTACCTGCGTGGGAAGGCCTGCACGCGATTCCAGGGGTACTATTTCAGCATGCCCCTGCCGTTCTCCAGACTCACCGAGTACGTCCGCGATCACGGCTGAGACGCCGCGCCCCGGCGACTGCCGTCGCCCCCGGCGACGCAACCGATCTCACGTGTTATACTTCCCTCGCGATGGAATTGTTCAGCTCCAAACGAGAGTCCCCCGAGGAGTTCTGGCGACGAACCGAAGAGGAACTCGGCGAGACGGTCGAGGTGTACACGATCGGCAAATGCCTCGAAGGCTGCGGCGCCGAGGGCACCGAAGTCTGGGGCCTGTTCTTCGTGACCGGGCAGGCGTTCTATTTCAGGCACTTCCCCTCCTCGAACTGGTTCTCGGCGATGATGCAGAGTGTCAGCGACCCGACCTCGCCACGGGAAGGCATCTACTTCTCCATCCCGCTCAGCGATATCTCCGAGGTTGAAGTCGAGCGCGAAACCTCACTGCTGCGGCGGATTTTCCGCTACTCGCCACCCCGCATCCGACTGCTCTACCGCGACACCCGCAACGTTGAAACGGTGATGCGCTTCGTTCCCGAGACAAAGCTCGAAGAGATGCGCGCCGGCCTTTCCGCCGAATAACGCATTTTGCGTCACGTGTTTCGTCGCTTTCCGCGAATTTGTTTCTTTATGACACAGTAGCAGGGGTGCAGGTCACCACAGTGCGCGCACGGCCCACATTCGAGTCATTCCGCGCCGACTCCGGCTACACCGGGCTTCGTATAAATATCTACAATACAGTACCTTATACGTTTTCGAACAGTTGGCACGGATGCTGCTACATTAGTGGTGAACCATGAACAAGAACCTTAAATCCACATCAGGAAGGAGGGCGTTATGAACTTGACCAGTTGGAGACGAGGACTCGATCCGGTCGGCGAGCTCGACCGCCTTCAGAACGAAATCAACCGGCTGTTCGACTATGACTACGGTGCGAACGGCGGACTGCTCGACCGCGCGGTTTCGCCGGCGCTCGACGTGGTGGAGAACGATGATACCTTCACCGTCTACATGGACCTTCCCGGCGTCGAGGAGAAGAACGTCGATGTGTCCATCGCATCGAACGTACTCACTATCAAGGGCACAAAAGAGTTACCCGAACTCGGCGAGGACGCGAAGACCTACCGCCAGGAAGAGTGGGAAGGCAGTTTCCAGCGCACGCTGTCCCTGCCGCACAGCGTCGACACGCAGAAGGTGCAGGCGCAGATGAAGAACGGCGTGCTGACGGTGACGCTGCCCAAGCGTGAGGAAACCAAGCCGAAGCAGATCAAGGTCGACGTATCGAAATAAGGAGGCCGGAAATGGCACAGCAGGAAATGGAAACCAGAAACAGCGTACGCCCGATCGGTAATATGTGCTGGGAAGCAGACGGAAGTGTAATGCTTCGTCTCGATATGCCGGGCGTCGACAAGGAAAACGTGGACATCCGCATCGAGGATGATCAGCTCATCGTCCACGGGTCTCGACCGGCCGAGAGTGAAGACCGCCACTACGTGCTGCGCGAGCGCCGACAGGGCGACTTTCATCAGGTCTTCACCCTCGATCAGACGATCGATCGGGAGAAAATCGACGCCTCGATGGACAAGGGTGTTCTGACACTCACCCTGCATCTGCAGGAAGAGGTCAAGCCCCGTAAGATCGAAGTCACGGCGGGCTGAGGTGATGTGCGGTGCGGTGCACGTGAAGCAGCACCGGCGCCGCACGTTCCGCCTGTTGCACCCGGACACACATTCGAGTGATATCACGCAGGCGGGGACAGGATTGGTCTCCGCCGTGCGTTTTCAGATATTCAGATAGTCAGATAGAAAGAGACGAACACGCATAGGGAGGACATCTATGGCTAAGTCCAACAAGATAATCGGTATAGACCTCGGGACGACGAACTCCGTCGTCGCCGTCATGGAAGGCGGCGATCCCGTGGTCATTCAAAACGCCGAAGGAAACCGCACGACCCCGTCGGTCGTCGCCTACACGAACAAAGGCGAGCGCCTCGTAGGTCAGCCGGCGCGAAATCAGATGATCACCAACCCCGACAGCACGGTGTACTCGATCAAGCGATTCATGGGGCGCCGCTCTCATGAAGTGGACCGCGAACGCGAGATCGTTCCGTTCGAGGTCGATGAGGGCCCCAACGGCGATGTACGAGTGAAGGTCGGCGATAAGCACTTCTCTCCGCCCGAGATCTCGGCCGCTGTACTTCAGAAGATGAAGCAGACCGCGGAGGATTATCTCGGCGAGGAAATCGAGCAGGCGGTCATCACGGTGCCGGCCTACTTCAACGACTCGCAGCGTCAGGCAACCAAGGACGCCGGACGCATCGCGGGGCTCGAGGTGAAGCGCATCGTAAACGAGCCCACTGCTGCGGCGCTGTCCTACGGATTCGGCAAGAACAACAACGAGCAGAAGATTGCCGTGTATGACCTCGGTGGTGGTACGTTCGACATTTCCATCCTCGAGCTTGGCGACAACGTTTTCGAGGTGCGCTCCACCAACGGCGATACTCACCTCGGCGGTGACAACTTCGACCAGAAGATCATCGAGTGGCTCGTCGAGCAGTTCAAGGGTGATTACGGCATCGACCTCGGGCAGGACCGAATGGCACTGCAGCGGTTGAAGGAAGGAGCGGAGAACGCCAAGAAGGAGCTCTCGAGCTCCCAGAGCACGGACATCAATCTGCCCTTCATTACCGCCGATCAGTCCGGCCCGAAGCATCTCAACTACAACCTGACCCGCGCGAAGTTCGAGCAGCTCATCGGGGATCTGGTCGAGAAGACCCGCGAGCCGTGCAAGAGCGCACTCAAGGACGCCGGGGTGGAAGCCGGCGACGTCGACGCGGTTATCCTCGTCGGCGGCTCGACCCGCATTCCGATGGTGCAGAAGCTCGTCACCGAGCTCTTCGGCCGGGAACCCTACAAGGGCGTGAACCCGGACGAGGTCGTGGCGATGGGCGCCGCAATTCAGGCGGGCGTTCTCGGCGGTGACGTCACCGACGTGCTGCTGCTCGACGTAACGCCGCTTTCGCTCGGCATCGAGACTCTCGGCGGCGTGTTCACGAAGCTCATCGAGCGGAACACCACCATCCCGACCAAGAAGAGCCAGATCTTCTCCACCGCGGAGGACAATCAGACCGCGGTTACGGTCAGGGTCTACCAGGGTGAGCGTGAGATGGCGCACGAAAACCGGCTGCTCGGCGAGTTTAATCTCGAGGGCATCCCGCCCGCACCGCGCGGCGTGCCGCAGATCGAGGTCAGCTTCGACATCGACGCCAACGGCATCGTGCATGTTTCGGCGAAGGACCTCGGCACCGGCAAGGAGCAGAAGATCCGCATCGAGTCCTCTTCGGGCCTCTCCGAAGACGAGATCAACAAGATGGTCAACGACGCCGAACAGCATGCGGAGGAGGACAAGAAGGCCAAGGAGCAGGCGGAAGCCCGTAACGAGGCCGACAGCCTGGTCTACACGACCGAGAAGTCCCTCTCCGACTACGGCGAGAAGGTCTCCGATGCGGACAGGCAGTCAATCCAGAGCGCCATCGACGATGTGAAGAAGGCGCTCGAGGGTGACGACCTCGAGGACATCAAGCAGAAGACCGAAGCCCTCAAGCAGGCCTCGCACACGCTGGCACAGACTGTGTACCAGCAGGCCCAGCAGGAAGGCGGCGGCGCGGCCGGTGCAGCCGGCGGCGCAGGAGCAGCCGGAGCGGGACCCGAGGCCGGCGCAGGCGGAAACGGCCAGGGCGCCTCGGCGGACTATGAGGACGCCGACTACGAGGTCGTAAACGAAGAGGACGAGTCGAAGAATCAGTAGGTGGTGATGCGGCGCCGTGATAATCGGCGCCGCAATCCCCGTTGCCGGTGCCGGGAAACCCGGCCGCCGGCTTTACATTAGATACATATCGATAATTCTTGACCGAATAACCCCCTTCTGCTACAATGCATTTGCCCGATACCGAGGCAGCGCCCCACAGAGGGCGCCGCTGAGGGGAGGACGTAGCAATCACACACTGTTCCGAAGGACTTGGTCTGACGGAAGGGGGAACCATGGCATCCACGTTCAAATCCGACATCATCCGCCCGGATGAAATCGAGCGCTACCTCGAGGACGGCGCCGATTTTCTCGATGAGGATCTCATTAACCGAACGCTCGCAGAGAATCGGGCGCCCGATCGGGCTCGTGTCCGCGACATTCTGGCCAAGTCGAAGAATATAGAAACGCTCACACCGGAGGAGACCGCCGCGCTTATCCATGTTGACGACCCCGAGCTCCTCGAGGAGATGCGCGCCACTGCCCTTGAGGTCAAGCTGAAGGTCTACGACAACCGTATCGTCACTTTCGCGCCGCTGTACATGTCGAACCACTGCGTGAACAACTGCGCCTATTGCGGCTTCCGGTCGGAAAACACCGAGATGGAGCGGCGCAAGCTGAGCATGGAGGAGGTTGCGGCGGAGACCCGCGCGCTCACCGGCACGCACGGCCACAAGCGTCTCATCGTCGTCTACGGTGAACACCCGGAGTCCGACATCGACTATATCACCGACAGTATCGAGACGGTCTATCGCCAGAGCGTGGAGACCACCGGGGGGCATTCCTGCATACGTCGTGTCAATGTCAATGCGGCACCAATGCCCATCGAGCACCTGCGCCGCCTGCCGGAGGTCGGCATCGGCACGTTTCAGGTCTTCCAGGAAACCTACCACCGCGACACCTACCGGCGCGTGCACGGCTCGAATCACTTGAAAAGCGACTACCGGTGGCGGCTGTATGCCATGCACCGGGCGATGGAGGCGGGTATAGACGACGTGGGGATCGGGGCGCTGTTCGGCCTCTACGACTGGCGTTTCGAGGTGATGGGGCTCCTCCTTCACTCGCGGGAGCTCGAGCGACGTTTCGACGGAATCGGCCCCCACACCATCTCCTTCCCGCGCCTCGAGGCCGCGCAGAACGCCCCGGCGGTGTCGGACACCCGCTACCGGGTGAGCGATGCCGACTTCCTCAAGCTCGTCACGGTGTTGCGGCTTGCCGTGCCCTACACCGGTATGATCTGCACCGCCCGAGAGCCCGCCGCCATCAGGGATGAAACGGTGCACCGGGGCGTGACGCAGATGGACGCATCGACCAAGATCGGTATCGGCGCCTACAGCGCGGAGGACGCGGATGATGGCCCCGGGGAAGTCCGCGACGACGGCCAGCATGAGGAGCGCCAGCAATTCATGCTCGGCGACACCAGATCCCTCGATGAGCTCATTCGCGACATGGCGCAACAGGGCTTCATCACCAGCTTCTGCACCGCGGGGTATCGGATCGGCCGAACCGGCGAGCGGATCATGCACCTCCTGCGCTCGTGCAAAGAGGGACACTTCTGCAAGCTCAACGCCGTGCTCACCTTCCGGGAATGGCTCGACGACTTCGCCACCGAAGAGACCCGCCGCCTTGGTGAAGAGCTCATCCACCGCGAGCTCGGGTCGCTTGCGTTTAACGGTGAGGCGCAGCGGAAACAGTTCAGCGACTATTACCGCCGCACGAACGCCGGTGAGCGTGATCTCTACATCTAAGGAAACTCAGGTGGATGCCTCAACCGGGCAGCCCGGGCGCCCCGCGACTCCGGGGTCCTTCGGGCGCCCCGAGCCTCCGGGGACCCCCGGCCCCCGCGAGTTCACAGAGCGCGTCGACGCGGCTCGCGATCTCGATGCCCGCGTCCTTGCCTCGCTTCTCTCCGATCCGGAGCCCGAAACGACCGCGGCGCTTTCCGCCGCGGCGGATACCGTGATGCGGGCCGAGGTGGGCGACGCGGTGCGTTTTCGCGGGCTCCTCGAGTTCTCCAATGTGTGCCGCGCCGACTGCCTCTACTGCGGCATCCGCCTCAGCAACGACGCCGTCGATCGGTACACACTCGAGGAGGCCGATGTGCTTGCCGCCGCCCGCCACTGCGCGGAGGCCGGCTACGGGTCTCTGACCCTCCAGGCCGGAGAGCGGCGGGATGCGGCGTTTATAGAGTACGTATGCCGCCTCCTCGAGCGGATAAAGGCCGAGACGCGGGGGGACGACCTGCCCGACGGGCTCGGCATCACCCTATCGGTGGGGGAGCAGGCGCCCGAAACCTACCGGCGCTTCTACGATGCCGGCGCGCACCGCTATCTGCTGCGCATCGAAACGAGCTCACCGGAGCTTTTTGCGCGGATACACCCGCCGGGGCAGCGATATGCCGACCGCCGTGCAGCGCTGCGTGCCGTGCGTGATGCCGGATTCCAGGTGGGTACGGGCGTCATGATCGGGCTTCCCGGACAGACCGTCGCGGACCTTGCCGCCGACATCCGCTTCTTCGCCGCCGAGGGGGTGGACATGATCGGCATGGGCCCCTATCTCGCTCATGCGTCGACCCCTATGGGAAGCGGGGGGCGGCTGAGCGAGGCCGAGCGCTCGCAGCTTCTCGAGCGTACACTCAGAATGATTGCGCTTACCCGCATCGTTCTCCGGGACGTGAATATCGCCGCGACGACCGCCCTGCAGACGCTCGACGGCCTCGGGCGCGAGCGGGCCCTGCAGGGCGGGGCCAACGTGGTCATGCCGGTTGTGACCCCCGTTGCCGTGCGATCCGGGTACCAGCTCTACGACGGGAAGGCCTGCGTGGACGAGGACCGAGTCGCGTGCGCCGGGTGCATCTCGGGGCGGGTTGCGTGGACGGGGCGGCCGGTCGGAATCAATGATTGGGGAGACGCGCCGCACTTTGCGCGCAGAATGCAAGAGCGCAAAATGCAAGAAAGGAGAAACGCGGAATGAGCGAGGGCAGCGCACAGCAGCACAAGCGCTACGGGTTCGTGGGAATCGTCGTGGAGAACTGGCACAGCCGCGGAACGCGGGTGCAGGAGGTGCTGAGCCGCTTTGGAGATCTCATTTTGGGCCGTATGGGACTGCCGCACCTCGAGGACGACCGGATCGCGGTGATCACGTTGATCGTGCGCGCCGATGCCGACGAGGTCGGAGCTTTGACCGGAAGGCTCGGCAGCATCGAGGGGGTTACGGTGAAGTCCGGGATGGCCAAGTTGTGAGTGACCACTATCGCGGCGCGCAGACCTCCCGCGCGCGGACCCTGTACCGGGTCTCGCCCTACAGTGTCCCCCTCGAGCTCATCCGGGCGGGGCTACATGTGAAGCGTGCCTGTGCCCGGGCAAACGCCGCGGGGGGATACCTCGGTCCCGACGAGGCTCAGATCATGGAGGAGGCGATCGACTACTTTGCCGCCCTGCCCGACGCCGAGCTTGCGCACCATTTCGACCTCGACGCCTACCAGGGGGGCGCCGGGACCGCCGTGAACATGAGCCTCAACGAGGCAATTGCCGCCCGCGCCGGGACCATCGATCCCCTCGATCACGTGAACCTCCACCAGTCGACGAACGACGTCATGCCGA
>CAZVXU010000037.1:13225-15496 GCA_964631585.1 uncultured Spirochaetaceae bacterium
ATCGATCCCCTCGATCACGTGAACCTCCACCAGTCGACGAACGACGTCATGCCGACGGCGCTGCGCCTGATGCTGCTCGACATGCTCGAGCCTGCGGAACGGGAGATCGAGGCGCTTCAGACCGCCATACAGGAGGGCGAGAGGGCCCACGCGGATGTGCTCAAGACCGCCCGCACGCAACTTCGCGATGCGACGGTCATCACCGCAGGCCGACAATTTGCAACGTGGGCGGGAACGCTCGGGCGCGACCGCTGGCGCCTGTTCAAAGCACGGGAACGCCTCAAAGAGGTCAATCTCGGGGGAACGGCCGTCGGAACCGGTCTCGGGGCGCCGCGGGACTACGTCCTCGGCGTTATTCGTCACCTGCAGCGAACGACGCAGCACCCGGTCACGCGCGCGGACAACCCGGTCGAGGCGACCTCCAACTACGATCAGATTCTCGAGGCGATGGAAACGGTCAACGTTGCCGCCGTGGGCCTCGAGCGCATCGCCGGCGATATCAGGCTCCTTGCCTCGGGGCCGGGTGGCGGCATCGGCGAGCTCATACTGCCGGCACCGGTCAAGGGTTCTTCGATCATGGCCGGTAAGGTCAATCCGGTGCAGGCTGAGGCTGTCGTGCAGGCGGCAGATCGCATCGCGGCGAACCACGGGCTGCTCACCCGTCTCTGCGCCCGCAGCGAGCTCGAGCTCAATGCGTTTCTCCCGGCGATCGCTCATGCGGCATGGGAGAGCCTTCGCCTGCTCACCGGTGCCGCGGGAACCCTGCGGGCCCTCATCGGCTCGCTGGAGGTCGACGCCGAGCGCTGCGCGCAAAACCTCGAGGCGAGTCATGCCCGCATCGTGGCCCTGCTGCCGCTGTTCGGCTATGGGGCCTGCGAGCGCATTATCGCGGCCGCCCGGGGGCGGGGTATGACGCTTTCGGCCTATCTTGTGACCGAGCTCGGCGTGGCCGAGGCCGACTGTGAGGAGTTACTCTCCACGCGCAACCTCACGCGGCTCGGCTACGACCCGGTGCGCTATGCCGAGCTCCGAGGGCGCTACGCAGCGCTCATCCGAGAGCTGCGGGAGAACGGAACAGTGGAGGAACCTGATGATTAACACGCCGCGGGGGCTCCGGCCCCATATCGTGCTGCTCGGTCCGCGCAACAGCGGCAAGTCGAGCCTCATAAACCGCATTACCGGCCGCGAGCTCGCGATTGTTTCGCAAACGCCGGGCACCACCACCGATCCCGTGTACAAGGGGATGGAGCTCCTGCCCTTCGGACCGGTGGTCTTCGTAGACACCGCCGGGGTCGACGACGAGGGCGTGCTCGGCTCCCGGCGGGTCAGCCGCACCCGCCGCGCCGAGCGCGGTGCCGATGTCACCCTCTACGTCACATCGGGAACCATGACCGAGGCGGAGCGCCGCTACCTGCGAGAGCACCGCACAGACCTCCTCGTCGCCGTAACCAACGGCGACCGGCGAAGCGGGGAGGCGCCGGTAACGGCGGAGCTCCGCGCCGAGGGCATCGCCGTCCTCGAGGTCTCCAACGTGACCGGAGCCGGGGTTGAGGAGCTCAAGCGGGAGCTCATCACCGTGCTCGAGGCCAAGCGCGAGCAGGAGCGGGCGCTGCTTCAGAATATGATCTCCCGCTACTCCTTCGTGCTCATGATCGTTCCCATCGATCTGGAGGCGCCGAAGGGACGATTGATCCTGCCCCAGGTTCAGACCATCCGGGAGATCCTCGATGCGGACGCCGCGACACTGGTCGTGAAGGAGCGCGAGGTGGACTGGGCGCTGTCGCAGCTGAAGCGGCCGCCCGACCTTGCCATTACCGACTCGCAGGTCGTACAAAAGGCGGCCGGATCAATACCGCCCGCGATACCGCTCACCACGTTCAGCGTGCTCTTCTCGCGCCTCAAAGGGGACCTCGCACGGTTCGTCGAAGGCTCGGCTATGATCGACCGGCTCGAGCATGGCGACCGTGTGCTGCTTGCAGAGAGCTGCACCCACCATGCCCACTCCGACGACATCGGTCGCGTGAAGATTCCGCGCTGGCTTCGGCAGTACACGGGAAAGGAGCTCGACATAACGGTGCAGGGCGGCGGATACCCCGACGACATCGAAGACTACGCGCTCGTAATTCACTGCGGCGCGTGCATGCTCACGCGGAAGATGATGCTGAGCCGCCTCGACGAGGCGGTTGCCGCCGGGGTCCCGGTGACAAACTACGGCATCGCCATCTCCCACCTTCACGGGCTGTTGGACCGCGTGCTCGTGCCCTTCGAGGA
>CAZVXU010000037.1:15596-18727 GCA_964631585.1 uncultured Spirochaetaceae bacterium
TCGCCATCTCCCACCTTCACGGGCTGTTGGACCGCGTGCTCGTGCCCTTCGAGGACGAGCTGGGGCCGGCGTAACTTTCGCCGCCTCAGAGCGTTCCGATCAGAGCGTTCCGAACACGTGCACCGTCGTGTGGCGGTAGGTCTCGCCGGGGTAGAGGAAGGGTGATGGGAAACCGGGCTCGTTGACCGCGTTCGGCAGAAACTGCGTTTCAAAGCACATCCCGGCGTGCTTCACCAGCGTGCCCCCGTCGCGGGCGGGCGCGCCTTCGAGCTTGTTGCCGGTGTAGAACTGTATGCCGGGCATCGTGCTGCGGATTTCCATGGTGCGCCCGCTCTCGGGGTCTTCCACCCGTGCGACACGGCGCAGCTCCTCCGACGCCATGGTGGCGCGGGATCGTTGCTCGCCGACGGCGTTGCCGAAGACGTAGCACTCATCGAAGCCGTCCGCCACCTCGCCGATGTCCTTGCCGACCGGCTTGGGCTGCCTGAAGTCGTGAGGATCACCGGCAACCGGCGCGATGCGGCCGGTGGGGATCTGGCCCTCGCCGGTGGGGAGATAGTGGTCGGGGTCGAGGGTTACCACATGACCGAGAATGGTCGCGTTCGGCTGTCCGCCGAGATTCCAGTAGGCGTGGTTGGTCAGATTGACGGCAGTCGGCCGGTCCGTGGACGCCTCGTAGGCGAGTGTGAGCTCGTTCTTCTCCGAGAGGTAGAGACGGATCGAGACCGTGAGATTGCCGGGAAAACCGCACTCGCCGTGGGGACTCGTGCGGCTGAACACCACGCCGGCCACCTCGCTCTCACCGAAGAGCTCCGCCGTCCACAGCTTTCGATGGAACCCGTCGGTGCCCCCGTGAAGCGTATTCTCGCCCTGGTTGGCGTCGATGCGGTGGGTGGTTCCGTCGAGGCTGAACGCCGCCCCGGCAATCCGATTGGCGACACGGCCGACGGTCGCACCGAAATACGGATGCTTGCCGAGATAGCCCTCGAGGTCGTCGAAGCCGAGGGTCACTTCCGTGCGTGCGCCCGAGACATCCGGCAGAAGCACCGACGTTATGATAGCGCCGTAGGTGATGGCGGATACCCGCGTGCCGCGTGCGTTCTCGATGGTGATGCGCTCGACCTGGCCTTCGGGGGAATCCCCGAAGGCCTGTTTTCCGATTGTCATGCGTCAGCCGCTATATGAGGTTCGGGCGTTTGACGTATTCGTCGGCGTGGAGGAGCATCTTTACGTACTGGGCACGTCGGTATGCGCTCTTGCCGCCGGTGCTCTTCGCGCTGAGCTTGCCGCGGAAGTCTCCAAGTGCACGATAGCCTTTGCGATCCATCCAGTCGGAGATGCCGCTGTTGATATCTTCGATGGTGGTAATGGAGTTCTGGTAGAGTGTGCTGACGACCTGGAAGACGTCCGCCCCGGCGAGCAGCATTTCCACTGCATCCTGGGCCTTGTGGACGCCGTTGGATGCGCAGAGGCTTCCCTTCGTGTTGCCGTGAAGCATGCCGACGAATCTCATGGGGAGTCGGTGGTCGTTCGGCTGGGAAAGATTGAAGGGGTAGGAGAGGTCTTCCTTCTCGATGTCGAAGCTCGGGTGGAACATGCGGTTGAACAGCACGAATCCATCCACGCCGGTTTCGGCCATGCGCTTAATGAGCTCCAGCGGATTCGTGTAGAAATGGCTGAGCTTCACCGACACGGGAACCTTCACGGCCTTCTTCACGTCGCGGAGCGCGTTGATCTGGTCGTCCTCGATCTTCTTCGCGTTTTCGTCGAAGCTGGTCGGAGTGGAGAAGAAGTTGAGCTCGAGGCCGTCGACGCCGGTCTCCTCCAGGCGCTTGGCCCACTCGACCCAGGTGTCGTGGTTTACGGCGTTGAGGCTGGCGATGACGGGAATGCCGGCCTCTTCCTTGGTCTTCTTGACCCACATCAGATGCTCTTCGGGGCCGGAGTGCTCCATCTCCGGAAAGATGTCGGTCATCTCGGCGTGCCAGTCGTCGTACATCTCGATGTCTTCTTCCATCTTGTACTTCTCGAGCTGGATTTCCTCTTCGAAGAGAGACTTGATGACAAGCGCCCCGGCGCCTGCTTCCTCTATCTTCTTTATTGCCTTCATGTTGGCCGTGAGGCTGCACGCGCCGACTACGAGCGGGCTCTTGAGGTCGATACCCATATAGCTCGTTTCCAGATTTGCCATGTGTCGCTCCTTGATTTTCAGCTTACTGTCAGGTGGTGCGCCGGCCCGGCCGGCGCTTGCACTCCATCATCTTAAAAGGGCCCGGCCGCTACGTCAACGGCTCATATTGATTCGCGGGGCCCGTGTGAGTATCTTCGGGGGGATTCAGACGCAGGAGTGAAGTATGCCAGGTGCGGCCGAACGGCTGAAACATGCGGTCGAAGTGGATTTTCTCGCGAAACTGAAGGAAACCTTCGGTGAACGCCTCGATTCCGTGGTTCTGTACGGGAGCTACGTGGAGGGCAGCTTTCGTCCGGGTGTATCCGACGTGAATGTACTCATGCTTCTCTCGGAGCCCGACCCCGACGCCCTTGCCCGGCTTGCAAAGTCGGCGGGAAAGATGATGCGAAAGCGGCGGATTACTCCGCTTATTCTCACCTCCGGGGAGTTCGCCCGCTCGAGTGATGTCTTTCCTATGGAGTACCTCGACATTGCCGCGCGGCATCGAGTGCTCCACGGTGAGGATCCCACCGCCACGCTCGCAGTCAACCGGCGCAACCTGCGCCACCAGCTCGAGCATCAGATGCGCGGCAACCTCATCAGCCTCCGGCAGCTCGTGCTTGCCGCCCGTGGCCGACGCCGCCTGCTCGGGCGCGAGCTCAAGCGGTGGTACGGACCCGTTGCGGCGGTCTTCCGCGGGTTGCTACGCCTCCAGGGCGTCGATCCGGTGCCGACCGCTCCGGATGCCCTCATTTCTTCCGTAAACGAGGCATTCGGACTGGAGTCCGGGCCCTTCGTGGAGCTGGTCGCCTACCGGAACGGGGAGTCCGCCGATCCTGTCGATCTCGCCGAAGCTCTCCTGCTTCGTCTCGGGGATCTCGTCGAGACCGTCGACCGGATGGAGAGTTGAGCATGAGGGCTCTGCGTGCGAAACAGAAGCCGGGGGCTTCGGCGGCGGTGC
>CAZVXU010000038.1:0-14018 GCA_964631585.1 uncultured Spirochaetaceae bacterium
GTATCAGGCTCGAGCACGGTGTTTCCCATCAGCTCGGCCATGGCTGAAGAGTTCAGCAAGGTCAATCCCAATGTAGAGGTTGGGGTGCAGTCCACCGGCACGGGCGGCGGCATGGAGAACTTCTTCACCGTCGGGCGCGCTCCGGTCACCGGTGCGAGCCGGCCCATCAAGGACTCCGAGGCTGAGAAGGCCGCTGATAACGGAGTGGAGTGGACGGAGTTCCAGGTTGCGTTCGACGCGATTTCGGTCGTTGTGAATCCGGATGCGGACTGGGTGGATGATGTGAGCATCGAGACACTCGCCGAGATCTGGGGTCCGGATAACCCGCCGCAGATGTGGAGCGATGTGGATTCGAGCTGGCCAGACGAGCCCTTCGAGATGTATGGGCCCACGGCCGCTTCCGGCACCTTCGACTTCTTCACCGAAGAAGTTATAGGCGAAAGCGGAGCGTCTCGTGACGACTACTCCAAGACCGAGCAGGACAACACCATCATCCAGGCCGTTTCGACTACCACGAACGCCATCGGTTACTTTGGCCTCGCCTACTATCTCGAGGCGCCGGACCGTTTGAAGGCGCTCTCGATCAACGGCGTGGCGCCGAGCATCGACACGGCAGCAAGCGGCGACTACGCTTTGGCCCGGCCGATCTTCATCTATGTTAACAATGAGGATCTCGCGGACCCGGCCGTCGCGGAGTATGTCCGCTTCTATCTGGAGCGCATCGACACGAGTATGATCTCGCAGATCGGCTACGCTCCGGCACCGACCTCGCTGAAAGAGCGGCAGCTTGCAGAGCTCGAAGAGCTCGTGGCAGCTGCTCAGTAAAGGCTCACGCTTTAACACACTCGAGCGGGGTTCGCCCCGCTCGAGCTTTGCCTTGACAGGGCCACATCGATCCGGTAAGCACCACAACTGGGAGTTCAGAGATGACCGAACGCGGCAGCAATATTCGAGGCCTCACGCAGCTGAAGGAGAGGCTGATCGGCTCCTTTTTCTTTGCCTGCGCGATGCTCTCGATTGTGACCACGGCGGGAATCGTCGGTGTCCTGATCTTCGATGCAGCGGACTTCTTCAGTCAGAGCTCTTTCTGGGCCTTTATTACGGGCACGCGGTGGAGCCCCCTGATCCGCCCGGTGGAGTTCGGCGTGCTTCCGCTCCTGAGCGGAACGCTTGTTTTTACGTTTCTCACCGCGCTGGTTGCCGTTCCCCTGGGCGTGCTTGCCGCCATCTACCTCAGCGAGTACGCCACGCAGCGGGCGCGAAGCATCATCAAGCCCGGTCTCGAGGTGCTTGCGGGAATTCCGACGGTGGTCTACGGATACTTTGCACTGGTCTACATTACGCCCTTCCTGCGAAACACGATCTTGCCCGATATGGGCGCCTTCAACGTGCTCAGCGCCTCGATCGTGGTCGGCATCATGATCATCCCGACGATCGCGAGTATCAGCGAGGACTCGATGCGTTCGGTGCCGGACAGCCTTCGGCAGGCGGGCTATGGGCTCGGCGTTACCAAGTTTCAGGTGTCGACCCGCATCGTGGTGCCGGCGGCCGTATCCGGCATCGTGAGCTCTTTTATCCTGGGCATATCCCGCGCAATCGGAGAGACGATGGCGGTCACCATAGCCGCCGGAAACTACCCGCGCCTCATACAGGCGTGGGACCTGCCGGGCGCTGTGCTCGAGCCGGTCCAGACGATGACCGCCGCCATGGTGGAGCTCGGCATCAGCGATGTAAGCGGCCAGTCCCTGGCGTACAAGAGCCTTTTCGCGGTGGGGCTGCTTCTCTTCGCGATGACCTTGATGCTGAACCTCGTCAGTGAATGGATCAAGATGCGCTACCGGGAGAAATACGAATGAGCACCGTTTCGACGACTCCGCGCGGGCAGGCCTGGGCTCATCGCGACGACAACATCAAGAAGGAACAGAGGCGAGGTCGCGTGTTCTCCATCATCACGCTGCTGGCAACGATTCTCGGCGTCCTGGCCCTCGCTGTCCTTATCCTCTACGTAGCGGTCGATGCGATCGGCTGGCTCGACTGGCAGTTTATCACGTCTATGCCGTCGCGATTCGCCGAGCAGGCCGGAATCTACCCGGCCATGCTCGGCTCGATCTACATGATCATCACCGTGGGCATCCTCAGCCTGCCCATCGGCGTGTTTTCCGCCGTCTGGCTCGAAGAGTATGCTCACAAAGGCTGGCTCAAGAAGGCGATCGAGCTCAATATCGCGAATCTCGCGGGTGTTCCCTCGATCGTCTACGGCCTGCTCGGGTTGGGGCTGTTCGTCTCAACGCTGGGTATGGAGTTCGGGACCGTCGCCGTCGGAGCCTTGACGCTTACGCTGCGAGCGCTGCCCATCGTCATTGTGTCTTCTCAGGAGGCGATACGTGCGGTACCCGATTCTCATCGACATGCCTCGCTCGCCCTCGGCGCCACGCGATGGCAGATGGTCCGCACGGTCACCCTTCCTGAGTCGATCCCCGGCATCATGACCGGCACCATCCTCGCGCTTGCGAATGCCATGGGGGAAACCGCGCCGCTCATCATGATCGGTGCGGCGACGAGCATATACAGCGCTCCATCCGGCCTTTTCAGCAAGTTCAGCGCCATGCCGATGCAGATCTTCGCGTGGTCCGACTTTCCGGGCCAAGATTTCCAGCACGGGGTGGTGCCCGCAGCCATCATCACCTTGCTCATCATCCTGCTCACGCTAAACGGGCTCGCCATCTACATCCGGTATCGGGCATCAAAGCGGAAGATCGTATAATGGCGGACAACTTCGCAATGGAAAACATGCAAACGTCGGTCGGAGATGGCGCGGCTACCGAGGGGCTCATCGAGGTACGCAATCTCGACTTCTCCTACGGTAGTACGCAGGTGCTGTTTGATATCTCGTTCAATATTCCAAAGTACGCGGTAACGGCGATCATCGGCCCGAGCGGTTGCGGCAAGTCAACGTTCTTGCGGGTCCTGAATCGGATGAATGATCTGGTCGGGCCGACCACCGAGTCCGGCGAGGTGCTGCTGAACGGCAGGAACGTCTACGACCCCGATATCGAGCCGGTGCGGCTGCGGCGGGAGATCGGCATGGTGTTCCAGCAGCCCAACCCATTCCCGAAGTCGATCTACAACAACGTGGCATTCGGCCCGCGGGCTCACGGCATTCACGACAAACGGCAGCTCGATGAGATCGTGGAGCGGAGCATGCGAAGAGCAGCCCTGTGGGACGAGGTCAAAGACCGTCTCCATAAGAATGCGCTCTCTCTATCCGGCGGACAGCAGCAGCGCCTCTGCATTGCCCGCGCGATCGCGGTCGAGCCGGAAGTCATCCTCATGGACGAGCCGGCCTCGGCGCTCGATCCGGTCGCAACCAGTCGTATCGAGGATCTCATCAAGGAGCTCAAGGAGAGCTACACGGTTGTCATCGTGACGCACAACATGCAGCAGGCTGCACGCGTCGGCGACTACACCGCGTTCTTTCTGAACGGCTACCTCATCGAAATCGACAGGACCGAAAAGATCTTCTACAACCCCGTGGACGACCGCACCCGAGACTACATTCAGGGCCGCTTCGGCTGAGCGGCCGGGGGCGCCTCACGCGGACGCGCCTCGCGGTCGCCCGCGCCCCCGCTACAACGCGACTTGCTTCATGCGCGACTCATAGAAGGTGTGAAGCAGGTGATGCGATCTCTCGCCGAGCGGTTTCTCGAGGAAGCGCTCGTAGAGCTCGATCACCGCGGGATTCTCATGAGACATGCGGATCGCCTTGTGCTCGTCCTCCTCGTAGATGGCTTCGATCCGTGCTCGGCGCACCTCGTCCGTCGTCATGCGCGGCTGACCACCGCCTCCGATGCATCCACCGGGACAGGTCATTACCTCCACGAAGTGGTAGGTCGCCTCTCCGCCCCGGATTCGCTCGAGGAGCCCCCGCGCGTTTCCGAGTCCATGCGCAACCGCCACCTTTACCTCCACACCGTCGAGGAAATCCCATGCCGCGACAGGATCGGTGATGGTCACCGAGGCCTCCTTGACCCCCTCGAGGCCCGCCAGCGGAGCGACGTGCATCTGATCGGTCGGCAGGGGCCGGCCGGTTATCACGTGATGGGCCGTCCTGAGTGCCGCCTCCATCACGCCGCCGGTATTGGCGAAGATGTCGGCGGCTCCGGTTGAAATCCCGAGAGGGGCGTCCATCTCTTCTCCGGGTAGCGCCGCGAAATCAATACCGGCTTCGCGGATCATCTCGCCGAGCTCGCGGGTGGTCAGTACATAGTCCACGTCGCGTACGCCGCTGTCCGTCATCTCGTCGCGGGCCGCCTCGTATTTCTTCGCAGTACAGGGCATGACCGAAACGACGGTCATCTGCGCCGGGTCGATGCCGAGCTGTTCGGCGTAGTAGCTCTTGGCAAGGGCGCCGAACATCTGCTGCGGGCTCTTGCAGCTCGAGAGATTCTCCAGCATGTCCGGGAAGAAGTGCTCGGCGAAGTTGATCCACCCGGGAGAACAGCTCGTGAACTGCGGCAGGGCGACCTGTTCCCCGTGGACCAGGGCCCGGGTGAGCCTGTGAAGCAGCTCGTTTGCCTCCTCCACGATGGTGAGGTCGGCGGTGAAGTCCGTGTCGAACACCTTGTCGAAGCCGAGCCCGCGCAGTGCCGCGGTCATTTGTCCGGTAACGCGAGTGCCCGCCGGATAGCCGAAGCATTCACCAAGGGCGGCGCGGATGGCCGGCGCGGTCTGTACGACGACGAGCTGCTCCGGATCATCGAGGGCCGCCCACACCGCGTCGACATGGCGCTGCTCGGTAATGGCCCCGACGGGACACACCGCGGCACACTGCCCGCACTGAACACAGGCTGTCGAGTCGAGGTTGTTTGCAAAGGCCGGGCCGATCTGGGTGGTGAATCCCCGGCCCTGGGGCGAGAGCGCCGAAACCGATTGCACCTCGGAGCACACCGTCACGCATCGGCGACATTTGATGCACTTGGAAGCGTCCCGCACGAGCGCCGCCGTGGACGCGTCGAGGTGCGCAGGCGTCCGCTCTCCGGCATACCGCTCCTCACGAATCCCGAGCTCCCACGCAAGCTGTTTGAGCTCGCAGTCGTCGGCGCGCCCGCAGTACTGACAGTCGCCGTCGTGCTCGCTCAGCAGGAGCTCGACCACCGTTTTGCGGGCAGCCCGAGCGCGCGCCGAGTTGGTGCGCACCGTCATGCCGTCGGTAGCCGGTGTCACGCAGGCCGGCACCGTGGTTTTTGCTCCCTCGAGGTCGACGACACACACCCGGCAGGCGCCGAGAGCCTCGTGGCCTTCGAGGTGGCAGAGCGTCGGAATGCGGATGCCGGCGGCCTGTGCCGCACCGAGTATGGTGCTGCCCTCGGGTGCATCTATCTCATGTCCGTTTATCGTGATCTTAGGCATGGACGTCCTCCTTTGCTGCAGGGGTCTTCCCGTAATCGCAACGCAGGCAGCGGTGTGCCTGTCGGACGGCAACCGCCTCCGACCACGGAAGCTCCACCTCTGAGAAGTTGTGCCGGCGCCGGTCTACGGGGATCGTCTCCAGCGGCTCGCGCGAGTCGGGTGAGGGATCGGCATCCGGGTCGAAGGCGGTATCCACCGGCCGGTCCTGTCGCCAGAAGGCGTGCTCCTCGCCGGTGAGGTAGAGGTCGATACCGTAGGCCGCCCGCTCTCCCGCTGCAATCGCCTCGACGACCGAGGCGGGGCCGAGTACCGCGTCTCCGCCCGAGAATATCCAGGGGTCCGCGGCCTGACCGGTTACCGGATCGGCCCGCAGGAAGCCGTCGTCGTCTCGCTTCACATCGTGGTTGTCCCCGAGCTCGGCTCCGTCGAGCCGCTGCCCGATTGCGACAATGACCTGATCGGCGTCGATCTCGAAGGGCTCGGCCTCTCGCCGCTGTGGCTTCCGTCTGCCGCTTCTGTCGAACTCCCCGAGGGAAAGCTCCACGCATCGAACAGCGTTGACCCCGCCGGCGGAATCCCGAAGAACCTCGGTGGGCTGAACGAGGGGCAGGAGCTTCACGCCCTCGGAGATAGCCTCTTCGATCTCCTCGGCGTAGGCGGGCATCTGCTCACGCGTACGTCGGTAGATGATGGTCACCTCCGCGCCCAGTCTCAGGGCAGTGCGCGCCGCGTCGATGGCGGCATTTCCGCCGCCGACCACGAGGACCTTCTTGCCCACCGGTGCAGATCCACGTACGTTGTACTGCCTCAGGAAATCTCCCGCGGGCACCACGCCGTCCCCGTCGGCACCGGGCACCTCGAGCGGCAGGCTCTGCGGTGCGCCGAGTCCGAGGAAGACCGACTCGTAACCGTCGGCTCGCAGTTCGTCGAGCGTGAAGTCGGTCCCGAGTCGTGTCTCGGTCCGTATGGTCACGCCGAGGTTCTCTATCATGCGGATTTCGCGGGCGATAGTCTCACGCGGCAGCCGGTAGGCGGGGATCGCCTGCACGAGCATGCCGCCCGGCCGCGGCATCGCCTCGAAGACCTCGGGACGGTAACCGAGGCGGGCAAGGAAGTAGGCACAGGAGAGACCGGCGGGGCCTGCCCCGACGATGGCCACCTTTCGTGCCGCATTTGCCTCGTTCTCCCGCACTTCGGGAAGCTGAACGACAACCTCCTGATCCACCATGTGCCGCTTGACCGCCCTGATGGCGACCGAGTCGTCGAGGGACTGACGGCGACACTTTTCTTCGCAGGTGTGGAAACACACCCGCGCGCAGACCGCGGCAAAGGGGTTGCGCTCACGGTGCAGCTGCAGGGCCTCCGCGTAGCGCTTCTCTCCCACGAGGCTTACGAAGCCGGGTACGTCCACGCCCGCCGGGCAGGCCGACTGACAGGGAGCTCGCACGAGAGAGGGGCAGACACCGGCTTCACAGTGCTTGTCGCGGATATGCTCCTCGTACTCGCCGCGAAAGTGGCGGATGGTGGAGAGTACGGGATTCGGTGCGGTCTGGCCGAGCCCGCAGAGCGCTGTTTCCTTGATTTCGGTGCCGAGCTCGATAAGCCGGTCGATGTCCTCGTACTCGCCGTGACCCTCGCAGATGCGGTCGAGAATCTCGAGCATCCGCTTGGTGCCGACTCGGCACGGCGTACACTTCCCGCAGGACTCCTCCTGCACGAACTCGAGGAAGAACCGGGCGACGTCCACCATACAGGTGGAGTCATCCATGACGATAAGACCGCCCGAGCCCATAATGGCGCCGAGCTTCTCGAGGGAGGCGTAGTCGAGGGGAACGTTGAGGTGCTGCCGGGGCACGCACCCCCCGGAGGGGCCGCCGATCTGGGCCGCCTTGAAGGGTTTGTCGTTTTTGACGCCGCCGCCTATGTCGTATATGAGCTCCCCGAGGGTGGTTCCGATGGGCACTTCCACGAGGCCGGTATTTCGTACGGCCCCGGCAAGGGCAAACACCTTGGTGCCCTTGCTGTCCTCGGTACCGATCCGCGCGTAGGCTTCGGCACCCTCGGCGAGAATCGCGGAGACGTTTGCGTAGGTCTCGACGTTGTTGAGAATGGTGGGTTTCCCCCACAGTCCCTTGTGGGCAGGGAAGGGTGGGCGCGGCGTCGGTTCACCCCGTTTCCCCTCGATGGAGTGGATGAGGGCGGTTTCTTCGCCGCAGACGAATGCGCCGGAGCCCTTCCGGATCTCGAGGTCGAAGGAGAAGGAGCTTCCGAGAATGCCGTTGCCGAGAAGTCCGGCCTCGCGGGCGTGGTCAATCGCTGCAGCGAGACGGGCGACTGCGGTAGGATACTCTGCGCGCACGTAGACGTACCCCTGCTGCGCCCCTACCGCGTAGGCGGCGATGGCCATTCCCTCCACGACGCTGTGCGGATCGCCCTCGAGGAGGCTGCGATCCATGAACGCACCGGGATCGCCTTCGTCGGCGTTACAGAGTACGTACTTCTCCTCGCCCTCGGCGTCGTGGGCGAAGCGCCACTTGAGCCAGGTCGGAAAGCCGGCGCCGCCGCGTCCCCGAAGCCCCGCCGCCTTCACCGCGTTAATTACCTCATCGCGCGAGTACTCGGTGATCGCTTTCGCGAGCCCCGCATACCCGCCCAGCGCGATGTAGTCGCCGAGGCTGCCGGGGTTCACCTGCCCGCAGTTCCTGAGCACCACCTTGTGTTGGCGGGTGAAGAAGTCGACCTCCGCTTCGGTCGGCGCGGTGTCCCCGGTGTCGAGGTTTCGGTGCAGCAGCCGCTCCACGGGCCTGCCGCCGAGCACGTGATCGTGTACGATCTCGCGGGCATCCTCGGGCGTTACGCCCTCGTAGAAGGTGCCGTCGGGATCGACCGCCAGGACGGGGCCTGCGGCGCAGGGGCCCATACAGCCCGTCTCGGCGATCTGTACGTGTCCGTCTCTGCCGGCGAGCTCCGCCTCCAGGGCGGCCCGGATCTTTTCGGCGCCGGAGGCGAGACAGCCACCGCCGGTGCACAGGCGGATGCGGCGGCTTACCGCATTGCGTTCCTGCTCGAGGCGCTCGCGCGCCGTGGCGAGATCCTGTGGTGAGGTGATTTTCATTCGGTGGCCTCCTCTCTATAGGGTTCGAGGAGCTCGGCTATGCGTGATGGCTTCACCTGCTGGTGGACGGTCTCGTCGACGACGACGACCGGCGCCAGTCCGCAGGCGCCGAAGCAGCGTCCGACCTCGAGGGAGAACATGCGATCATCGGTAGTGTCACCCACGTCGATCCCGAGGTGACGCTTCAGGCTCTCGAGTACCTCTTTCCCGCCCCGGACGTAGCAGGCGGTCCCGAGGCAGGCTCGTACCGTGTGGCGTCCCCGCGGAACCGTCGTGAAAAAGGAGTAGAAGGACACCACGCCTGCAACCTCGCTGTAGGGGATGCCGAGACGTGAGGAAATGTGGACCAGAGCTTCATCGGGCAGGTAGCCGACTGACTCCTGAACCTCCTGAAGAACCGGAATCAGTGCACCGGCTTCGTCCCGGTGCATGTTGATGATGCCGTCGAGATGCTCGACAGTGAAATCGGGGTGGGCCGGTTGAACGTCTGCAGGCATGATTACCTCCTCGCAGGTACGGCGCGTGCCGCCTGTCACGGACCCGAACGCATTATTCCTGCCTATTCTTATAGATAAGTATTCATAGATATTTTACACCCGGTTCCCGTGTGGAAAAAGCCCTTTTTTGCCCGATTTCCGATTGCGCCGCGACGCGAAATCGGAAGGTTCAGGAGAACTCGACGTAGATATTCTTGACCTGGGAGTATGAATCGAGCGCCATCTTGTGCACCTCCCGCCCGTACCCCGACTGCTTGTAGCCGCCGAAGGGGCTGTGAGACGGCACCAGGTTGAACTCGTTGACCCACATGGTACCCGTCTCCACAGACCGGGCCACGCGCATGGCACGACCGAGGTCGCGCGTCCATACCGCGCCGACCAGGCCATATGCGGAGTCGTTGGCGATGCGAACCGCATCATCCTCGTCGTCGAAGGGAATAACCACGAGCACCGGCCCGAAGATCTCTTCTCGGGCGATGGTCATGTCGCTTGTCACATCGCAAAAGAGCGTCGGCGCAAAGTAGGATCCCGAAGCATACTCGCCGCCCTCGAGCCTGCTGCCGCCACAGGCAAGCCTCGCACCCTCCTCGGTTCCGCGGGCGACGTACGCCGACACGGTTTCGACCTGGGAGGCGTCGATGAGTGGGCCCATCTCACGGCTCTCATCGAGGGGATCACCAATGGAGACCCGTTGGAAGTCGTCAACGAGGCGGGCAGTGACCTCATCGTAGATGTCTTTGTGGACGAGTAGCCGCGAGCCCGCGCTGCATACCTGTCCCTGTCCGTAGAGGATTCCGACACGGGCCGCTTCGAGGGCTCGATCGAACGGTGCGTCGGGGAAGATGATGTTTGCCGACTTTCCGCCGAGCTCGAGCGTCACGGGTATCACCCGCTCGGCGGCCGCGTGGGCGATGCCGCGGCCGACCTCGGTAGAGCCGGTGAAGCCGATTTTGCGCAGCCCCGGGTGCTCGATGAGAGCCGTGCCGGTACTCGAGCCGGGTCCGAGCACGACGTTGAGCACGCCGGCAGGCAGGATGTCGGCGGTGATCCGCGCGAGCTCTGAGAGCGTCACCGGTGTCTTGCTCGACGGCTTTGCCACGACGGTGTTTCCCGCCGCGAGTGCGGGGGCGAGTTTCCAGCCCGCGATCAGGAAGGGGAAGTTCCAGGGAATGACCACGCCGACAACTCCCAGCGGCTCGCGCACGAGCATGCTGTAGGAGGTGTCGGAGTGCCACACCAGCGCGTCTTCATGAGTGCGCACCGCGGCGGCGAAGTAGCGAAACTGATCCACCGTGGCGCTCACGTCGTCGCGGGTCTCCGCGATCATCCGCCCGGTGTCCATGCTCTCGAGGCGCGCGAGGTACTCCCCGTGGGCTTCCATGTGATCGGCGACTGCCACGAGCACGCCGGCGCGGTCGGCGGGACTCAGTGCCTTCCATGCGGGATAGGCGTCTTTTGCCGCGGATACGGCCGCCTCCACTTCGGCGGGGCCGGCCTCCACCACGGTGGCGAGGGTCTCCCCCGTTGCCGGGTTCATCGAGGTGCCGGTCGGCTCGCGGTCGGTGCGGGAGGTACCCCCGATGAACGAGGCGAGCTCGAGCGGTATAGAAATCCCCCGGCCCGCATCGGGCCGGGGAGATGAGCTGCCTGAGGCCGTCACTGGATCAACCCCTCCTGGGTCAGGAAATCCCGTGCTATCACGTCGGGCTCCTCGCCGTCGTCGTAGCGTGTGTTGAGCGCCCCCATCTGCGCGGTGGAGATACGCCCGCCGAGGCTGTTCAGTGCGTCGAGGACGTCGGGATACTGCTCGAGCGTTGCCTCATCTACCACGTAGGCGCCGGAGTAGTCGGGAAAGAACTCCTTGTCGTCGGGAAGCATCACGAGGTTCATCCTCTGAATGCGGGAGTCGGTGGAGTACGCCGCCGCGGCGTCCACCTCGTCCCGGTCGATCGCCCGGTACATCAGACCGTACTGCATCGGAAGAACTTTCCGGAACTTGATGCCGTAGTGCTCCGACCATCCGGGATACGCGTCCGGACGCGTGTCGAAGTTTTCGTCACCGGCCAGCACCCAGTCTTCGGCGATGCCCGCCAGGTCCGAGGCCTTTTCGAGGCCGTGTTGCGCGGCGGTTTCCTCGCTGACAACCAGTATGTAGGTGTTGTTGAAACCGATCGGCTCGGACCAGGTGAAGCCGAATCGTTCCTCGAAGCCTTCTTTCACGCGGCGATAGGTTTCCTCGGAGGAGAGATTGGGGCCGTCGTATCGCAGGATGCCCGTGAGCTGCGTACCCGTCCACGTGGGGTACACGTCGATCTCTCCACCGACCATGGCCTGGTGCAGCACCGATGAGCCGTTGAACTCGGTGTTCACGGTGGCTTCGAGGTCCGAGCTCTCCTCGATCAGGATCCTGGCCATGTGCGCGAGAATAATGGTTTCGTTGACCTGCTGAGCGGCAACCCGAACCACGCCTTCCTGCTGTCCGCCGGCAAACAGGCTGCCCGCGGCAATCATCAAGACAAGAGCAATCGTAAGTAACTTCTTCATTCGCTATCTCCTTATAATGTGTGAAGCGGCCATACGTATGCGGGGACCGCGCCCGCCCTCATCCGATTTGCTAGTTCGTTGCCTTCGCCACCTCCTTTCCTTCGATGATGTCCGCCTTCCTGGCAAGTCGTCGCGCACGATGCTCCGGCCTCAGGTGGGTCCTGAGGGACTTCAGCCCCTGATCCGCTCCGAGTGCGAGAATCGTCGCAGGGAAGGCCCCGGCCACGATGACTTCGTTTCGAATGGAGGCGAGCCCGCTGAAGATGAGCTTGCCGAGCCCCCCTCCACCGATTGCAGCCGCGAGCGCGGCGGTGCCGATTATCCACACCGCGGCCACGCGCACGCCGCCGATGATGACCGGCAGTGCGAGCGGGAGCTCCACGCGCCTGAGAATCTGCATCTCGGTCATCCCCATGCCGCGGGCCGCCTGTACCGTCGCCTGAGGCACGTTCTTGATCCCGATATAGGTGTTCTGCAGCACCGGAAGCATCGCGTAGAGGACCAGGGCGGCGATGGCATTGTCGTTTCCGATGCCGAACACAAAGATGAGAAAACCGAGAAGGGCGAGGCTCGGGATCGTCTGAAAGACATTCGCCACGCCGATAACGTAATTTGCAATGCGCTCGTTTCGCGTGAGATAGATGCCGAGGGGCATGCAAAATCCCACCGTTATGCCGAGCGCCACCGCCGAGATGAAGATGTGCTCCCAGGTGAGATACAGGATCCGGTCATACTGGCTGCCGACGAAGTCGATGAGCAGCTCGAAGAATCCGGGAAACTCGGTCATGATGCGGCCTCCTTCCGACCCTCTCGTTTCTGTCGCGTCAGTCGGGTGATGGTCATCCGCGCGACGCCTTCGTCGGAGACGACGCCGAGCAATGCGTTCTCGTCGTCGAGGACGGGGATCGGAATGGACTGATCGGCGAGCATCTGTGCGGCGTCCTGGATGGTGGCCTCGCTCATGTAGAGCTTTCGGTCGGTGCGCATTGCATCACGCGCCGACCCGCCGCGGCCCGCCGTCGCCTTGGCCTGCGGCAGAAACACCATGCCGAGCCAGCGTCCCCGCGAATCGCAGACCTGTGCGCTTTCCCGACCGAGATCCTCCATGCCGCCGAGTACCTCCTGGGCCGCCGTGATCGGGCGCACGACGAGCGGTGCGTCCTCGACGAGGAATTCCACCGACATGTCGGGGGTGATCTGGGAGAGGCGGTCCTCGCCGATGAAGTCCCGAACGAAATCGTTCGCGGGGCTCTCCTGCAGCTCATCCGGGCTTCCGATCTGCTCGACTTTCCCCCGCCGCATGAGCACGATGCGATCGGCGAGCTTGAGGGCCTCGTCCATGTCATGAGTTACGAAGATGATCGTCTTGTGGAGCTTCTCCTGCAGCTCGACGAGCTCTCCCTGCAGCCGATCCCGCGTAATGGGGTCGAGGGCGCCGAATGGCTCGTCCATGAGCACCACATCCGGCTCGGCGGCGAGGGCCCGGAGCACGCCGATGCGTTGCTTCTGGCCGCCGGAAAGCTGTGAGGGGAGGCGGTAGCGGAACTCCCGCGGCGGAAGACCCGCGAGCTCGAGAAGCTCGGCAACACGCTCCTCGATACGCCGCTTCGGCCAGCCGAGAAGCTGCGGCACCGTGGCAATGTTCTCCACCACCGTGAGGTGCGGAAGCAGGCCCGTCTCCTGAATGACGTAACCGATACCGCGGCGCAGTTGCACCGGATTGACCGTGGTGATGTCCTCGCCGTCGATGCTGATGTGCCCGCCCGAGCATTCTTCGAGGCGGTTCGTCATCTTGAGGGTGGTCGTCTTCCCGCAGCCGCTCGGGCCGATGAAGACCACCGTCTCACCCTTGCCGACGGTGAGGGACAGGTCGTCGACGGCTTTGGTGCCGTCTGCGAAAACTTTGGAAACGTTGTGATATTCAACCATAGACCGTCTCTTGTCGAAGCGCCGAGATCGCCGCATCGAGAACGGCGAGAAAGCGCTCGGTATGTTCGGGTTTGCCTACCGTCACGCGCAGATGCGCGGGATAGCCCCATGAGGCGCAGGAGCGCACGATGACCCCACGCTCGAGCATCCGCGTTGCCAGGGTGTTCGCGTCTGCGCCGGTGTCGAAGAAGACGAAGTTCGTGCAGCTGTCCGCCACCTTGTAGCCGCGCGCACAAAGTGCCGCGGTCAGTCGGGCCCGCTCGGCGAGGGTTGCCTCGAGGGCGCGGGTGTAGGCCTCCCCGTCCTCGCGGAGCACCGCCGCCGCCCCGGCAAGGCCGATCCGGTTGGCGTTGAATGGCTCCGCGACCGTGTCGATGACCCGTATGACTTCCGGCCGCGCCATGGCATAGCCGAGTCGAGCACCCGCGAGCCCGTAGGCTTTGGAGAAGGTCCGAACGACGATGACGTTGTGGCCGGTGAGCTCGGCGACGGCGTCGGGCAGCGCCGCCCCGCCGTCCGCCTCA
>CAZVXU010000038.1:14118-18083 GCA_964631585.1 uncultured Spirochaetaceae bacterium
CCGCCTCACCGCCCGTCTTTGCGCCGGCAAACTCGACGTAGGCCTCGTCGAGCACGATCCACGCGGTTTCCGGAAGGGCGTCGCGGAACGCGGCGTAGGCCTCGAGGTCGAAGAGGGTGGAGGTTGGATTGTTCGGGTTGCAGAGCCAGGCGAGCTTGGTGCGCTCGCTGATCCGCTGCGTCATGGCCTCGAGGTCGATGCGGTAGTCTGCCGTCACCGGAACCTCCACCGTGACGCCTCCCATGAGACGGGAGATCTCGCGGTAGAGCCCATAGGTCTCCACCGGCAGCAGAACCTCGTCTCCCTCCTCGATGAAGGTGCGGGCGATGGTCTCGAGCATGCCGCCCGCGCCGTGGGAAATCGCTACCGAGTCGGGACGCACGCCGTGAAGCTCTCCGAGAAGCCGTTTGATTTCCTCGAAGCTGCTGTCGGGGTAGGAGTGGAGCCTGTCCACCTCCTGCTGCATCGCCCGGCGGGAGGCGGGAAAGGGGCCGTAGGGGTTTTCGTTCGAGCCGAGCTTTACGACGTCCGAGAGCCCGTAGTCCCGTTTGACCTCCTCGATGGTCTTGCCGGGCACGTAGGCGCTGACCTCGTGAACCGCACGGCGGATGCCTTTCGGTGTCATCTGTCCTCCATTTCGATGATGGTCGGGCCGCCTCGCCCCAGCGCCGCCCGAATCTCGCGCTCGAGCTCCGCCGGGTCCGTCACCCGGCACCCCTCGATGCCGTAGGTCGCCGCAAGCTTCACGAAGTCCGGCGTGCGAAGGTCCACGCCGATTCGTGCGCCCGGGTGGCGGTCGTCCTCCGTCCGGCGGATTTCGCCGTAGCCGCCGTCGTTGTAGATGACGATCGGCAGGGACAGGCCCTCCTGCGCGGCGACACCGAGCTCCTGCATCGTGAACTGAAAGCCGCCGTCGCCTGCGAATACGCAGACCGGCGTCTCCGGCTCAGCGATCGAAATGCCCACGGCCGCGGGGAGGGCGAAGCCCAGGGTGCCGTAGCCGACCGGATGCATGAAGGTGCGCGGCGCAGGGGCGGGATACTCGCTGAGGCCGACGTAGGCCGGGCTCGTCATGTCGGTGACGAGGACGGCGTTCTGCGGAAGCGCCGAGCGCAGCGCTTCGAAGATCCGCTGCATGCGGGCGAAGCGCTCGGCGTCGATCCCGAGAACCTGCGGGAGCTCGGCGGTCGCAGCCTCGATCGTGTCGGAGACCCGCTGCTGCGCCGTTCGCGGTGCTTCGGCGCCCGTCGGCCGGCTCGCTACCGCCGCGTCCTCGACCCGCCGCAGCAGGGCGTCGAGGGCCGCTTCGGCCGACGCGGCCACGGCGATATCGGCGCGGTAGTTCCGGTTCAGATCGGCGGGGTCGATGTTTATCTGGGCGAACCTGCGCCCGAGCGCCCGCGGCGTCTCCCAGAGATCGGTGAGCGAGAGCTGGGTGCCGACGCCGATGACAAGGTCGGTATCCGCGAGAAGCGCCTGCACCGCGGGCGTATGGAGACGGGTCCCCAGGCACAGCGGGTGGTCGTCCGGCAGGATTCCTTTTCCGGCAAGGGTCTGCGCAACCGGCGCGCCGAGGGTCTCGGCGAGGACTCGCAGTTGCTCGGCGGCCCCCGTGGCGCCGCCGCCCGCCACGAACGCTATCGTTCCGGCCCTGGCGGCGCCGATGGCCTCGGCGAGCTCGTCGAGGCCGGCCGGATCGGGTATTGCCGCGGCGTCGGCCCCTGCGGCATCGGTTGCAACTTCCTGCTGCAGGATGTCGACGGGGATCTCCACGTGCACCGGCCCCGGGCGTCCGTAGGTGGCGAGGGCGTAGGCGGCGGTCAGGTAGTCGGCGATGAGGCGGGCGTCGGGTACCCGGCGGCTTTCCTTGGCGACGGAGCGGGCGAGCAGGGTGGAATCGCGCAGCTCGTGGAGGTAGCCGGTCCCCTGATCGGCGATTTCGCGGGGAAGCTGGCTCGAGACCACCAGCATGGGCACCGAGTCGTGGAATGCCTCGCCCATAGCGGTTGCGATATTTGTGAGGCCCGGTCCCGTTATGACGAGGGCAACGCCGGGCGTGCCGGTGCGCCGTCCCCATCCGTCGGCCATGAAGCCGGCACCGGACTCATGGCGGGCAGTTACATGTCTGAGAGAGCTCCCGATGAGCGCGTCATAGATATCGAGATTGTGTATGCCAGGGATGCCGAATACGGTGCTGCATCCGAGGGCTTCCAGCGTCTCTACTAGAATGTCGCTTCCTGTCTTCGCCTGCATATACCTCCCCTGCAGAAGTTGTAAGCATTACGACACACACGTCGCACTACACCGTTCCGCATCCGCGGGCCGGCGTGGCTGATCGGTGGTCCTCGTTCAGGTTGCTATGGGAAGAGTGATAGGTAATGTAGCGGCACCGGCGCACAGACGAGGATCTCCCCTGAGTGCGGCAGATGCCACGGGCTACACGGCACCGGTTAACTCTAGCGGGGCGCGGGGAGTCTGTCAACATCTTGAGAATTTCGGTGTGCCGGCCTCGATTCCGGTTGCCGACCGACGCGGAGAGGGTTCATACTGGTGATGGAGGGAGTTATGCAGATCGAGAACGTAACTGCACGATCCCGCGGCATTCTCGTCCGGCTCGCGAGTGACGCAGTCTGGCAGTACTTCCACAGCATAGAGCCTCCGGCAGAAACCGAGATAGGCGGCCAGGTCGCCAAGCACGGAAACACCGGCGAGCAGCACACCAATCAGGATACCATTGCCGAATGGCAGGGGCGCTACGTGGATATAACGCAGTAAGACGGCAGTAAGCGGGGCGCCATCTTCTTGACGCGATCGAGTTCCATGCGTAACTTTTGCGTAATGACCGGCGGTCATTTTCTGACGAGTGGTCGTTCTGACAAGAGGTTACAAAGACGCCGGCAGGAACGCAAGCATATGGGAATTCCCGAACGCCGCATCCGTGAAAAAGACGAACGACGCAGCAGCATCCTCGAGGCCGCGCGCCGGCAGTTCCTCGCTCGCGGGCTCGAGCAGGTGACGATGTCGGAGGTTGCCCGTGAGGCGGAGCTCAGCAAGGGGACGCTCTACCTCTATTTCGAGGACAAGACGGAGATCATGTACTCCCTCCTCCTCGAGTTCCTGGAAGACCTCCGCGACCGTGTCGCTCCGGTCATAGAGGGGCCAGGATCGGGGATGGAGAAGGTCAGTGAGCTCCTCGAGCGCTACATCGCCTTCTACCACGAGCGGCAGGACTTCTTCCCGCTCTTCCACTACCTCGACTACGCCTTCAACGCCGAAGGCCCCAGCGATTCAACGGCGGAGGCCTGCTTCGGCGTCATAGATGAGCTCGACGGACGCCTGCGGCACCTGCTGTACGATGGAGTGGCCGACGGGAGCTTCAGGCCGGATCTCGAGCCGGATGAGCAGGCGGTTATGTACGCCCACGTTATCCACAGCTTTATGGAGCACGCCGTCTCTCGCGCCGGATTCATTCGGGCGCGTATGGGCGTAGATCCGGAGGCGCTCATCAGACGATTGTTCGCGATGATCATCGATTCACTGCAGTAGGAAAGGAACGGTAATGGAAGGATTTTTCAGGCGCCCGGGGCTGGTCGTTGCGGCGATACTGGTGATCACTGCCGTGTTCGCTGCGCAGATCCCCGACCTCGAGATAAACAACAACATCAAGATCTTCATACCGGAGGGAAATCCCTCGCGGGTGGCGTATGAGGACCTGCAGGACGACTTCGGAAGCCAGGAGCAGGTCGATATCGCGGTGACCAGCGACGCGGCAAGCATCCTGCGCCCGGAGCCGCTCTCCACCATCCGGGAGATCACCGGGAAGCTCGAAGACCTCTCCACCGTCGATAGCGTGCAGTCGGTGACGAACGCCGACTTCATCGAGGCTACCGGCGACGGCATGCGCTCCGCCACCCTGCTCGAGGAGGGGGAGATCACCGAGGCGGATATAGAACAACTGACACGGC
>CAZVXU010000039.1:0-4043 GCA_964631585.1 uncultured Spirochaetaceae bacterium
TGAACGTTGACGTAGGTCCGCTCACGGTCCTCCGTCATCTGCTTCTGCATGTAGCTCTGTATCTGTGACATCTGCACCATTGCTACATGATCCCCTTCTTGATGTTCGTAAGCTTCGTGCGAAGCCGCATGATAGCCTTCGTATGCAACTGCGATACACGCGACTCGGTCACCTCGAGCACCTGTCCGATTTCCTTGAGAGTGAGATCCTCGTAGTAGTAGAGCACGAGTACCTTCTTTTCTTTCTCGGGAAGCTCCTTGATGGACTGCGCAATGACGCGCTTTATCTCATCCTTCTCGACGATCACGTCCGGATTCAGGCTCTGCGGAGACTCGATGCTGTCGGCGATGGAAACCTTATCGTTATCCTCACCGGTATACCAGACGTCGTTCAGCGACAGAATGGACGTGCCGCTGACCTTGAGTATCGTCTTCTCGTACTCCTTTACCGACATGTTGAGCTCTTTCGCCACTTCCTCGTCGGTGGCTGCGCGTCCGAGCGAGCTCTCGAGTCTTCGTACGGTCTCCTCTATCTCGCGCGCCTTCTGGCGCACCGAGCGCGGGACCCAGTCGATGGACCGCAACTCGTCGAAGATGGCGCCGCGAATCCGCGTAACGGCGTAGGTCTTGAACTTGACGTGCTTCTCGGGATCGAACTTCTCGATCGCATCGAAGAGGCCGAACACGCCGTAACCCACCAGATCGTCGAACTCCACATTGTGAGGCATGCCCACCGCGACTTTCCCGGCGACGTATTTCACCAGTGGTGCATACTGTCTGACGAGCCGCTCCCGGATCTCGGGATCCCCGGTTTCCTTGTAGAGCTTCCAGAGCTCCTCCTCGGACTTCTCAGCCAGGGAGGTTTCCTGTTCCGCCTGCTTCTTGCTCTTACTCATCCCGCTTTATCACCGTTTGCAATGCTTTCGCAATGACTTCCGGATCCTGCTCGATCCCGTGGGATCGAGCACGGCTCGAACCGCCTGAGCCGCCGTCTCTGTCGTCCTCTTCGACCACCTCGGCCCCCTCGGACTCGAAATCGCCGGCAAAGCCCCCGATATCAGGAAGGGCATCGACGGAGTTCTCATCTACATCTTCCGATTCGTTTCTCGCCGAGGCCGCCGAATCTGCGTCCACCGAACCCGGGGGCGCCGCTGCCACCTCTTCGACCTCTTCTACGAGCTCGTCATCACCGGCAGCGGCCGACTCGCCGTCTTCCGCTACCTCTTCGAGGTCACCCGGCTCGTCCTCATCGCTGCGACTGTCCGGAGCGCCGGTGTCCGCTGCCTGCTCGACTCCGGCGGAACGCTCGCTCTCCGCGGCATGCGCTTCGTCGGCGGCGGGCAGCTCGTCCTCCTCGGCGTCTTCCTCGCCGTCGTCATCGACGACGATATCGACGTTCTGCCCGTAGCCCTGCCCGTAGCCGTCTGCCTGTGCAGGGCTCGAGGTCGCAGCGCCTCCGGATAGGAGCTCAGGAAGTTTTGCGGAAATGACGATATAGGAGGCGTAGCCGATTCCGGCAAAGACGACCGCCCCGATCACTGCACGCAGCAGAATGGCGCCAAAACCGACACCTGCAAGGACGCCCGTCAAAAAAGCAATGACAAAGGCCGAGCCGGCGAAGTATGCGCTGAATTTCAGGTTCGGCCCCATTATATAATTCCCCTAGCTTCCAAGCCTATGCAAAACCAGAGCCGCAGTCAAGGCTCATCCAATTTCTCAAATAGTCTATACCTTTTCTACGGGTCCTTCACTCCGCCCGAAGAGCCTCTTCAGGAACTGACCGAGTCCCCCTCCCTCGCGATACTCCACGTTTTCGAGCCGCCCCACGATGTGCTGAACGCATATCGAGGCCTTGCCGTTTGGGTCGACCGCCAGGAAGGGTTTCTGCTTGAGCACCGCGTCATGTACCCCGGGGTCATCGTACACGTATCCGAGATAGTCCACTTTCAGGTTCAGGAACTGTCCGGCAATGTTTATCACCCGCTCCGCGACCTTCTTACCTTCGGTGACCGACTTCACACGGTTGACGATGAGCTTAAGGCCGAGGTCGAGATTGTCAATCTCGGTGGCAATGATCTTGATGATGCCGTAGGCGTCGGTGATGGCGGTGGGCTCGGGCGTCGTGACGATGATTGCCTCGTCCGCAGCAGCAACGAAGGACAGCACGTTGGCGGACACGCCGGCGCTCGTATCTATGATGATCACCTCGGCGTTCTCGAGGTGCGAAAGCTCGTCGATAAAGTTATTGCGCTCCTCTTCGGCCAGATTCGCGATTTTCGCGAATCCCGATGCACCGGCCACGATGCGGACCCCGTAGTTGGTGTCCATGATGATCTCATCCATGGATTTCTGCTTGCGGATGACGTGATAGAGGTTGAACTTCGGGATTATGCCGAGCACGACGTTCACGTTGGCCAGGCCGAGATCCGCGTCCATGAGGACCACCTTCTTGCCGAGGCGCGCATATCCGATCGCGATATTCGTGGCGATATTGGTCTTGCCGACCCCGCCTTTCCCGCTTGCGATAGCGATGATGCGCGTCTTCGACGCGCCCTGACCGTTGCGATTCTTCATCATCTCGCGAAGCGATTCTGCCTGATCAGCCATTCATCTCTCCGTACGTTGGACTTCCCCAAATTTATCTTCGATCATTTGACGGTCGACCTGAAAGCCTTCGAGCGTGAGAAGTATCTGTTCGACGGTCGCAGGGTGGATATCTTCGGGAACGTTCTGTCCGTCGGTCAGGTAGGAAATCGGTTTCTGCTTTTCCTCGAGAACGCTTATGATGTTCCCGAGGCGATTCGTCTCGTCGACCTTGGTAACAAGAACCGAGGTATAGCCGAAGGGCTCGAACTGCCGCAGGATCTCGCGCAGATCGGCGGTTTTCGTGGTGGCGCTCACCGCCAGATGCACCCCTTCGTGTCCGCCGGTCCCGCGAAGCAGCTCGTTCATCTCGGCCAGCTTGGTGAACTCCCGCGGGCTCTTTCCGATTGTGTCGACGAACACCATGTCGGCGTCCGCGGCAAGGGCCATCTGCTTCTTCATGTCCTGCCGTGAATCCACCGAAGCCACCGGTATCTCCATGATATTCCCGTAGGTTTCGATCTGCTCCTTCGCCCCGATACGGTAGTTGTCGATGGTGAGGATGCGAACCTTGCGGGGTTTCGAGCCGTTGAAGGCGTGCATGGCCGCAAGCTTCGCGATCGTTGTCGTCTTCCCCACGCCGGTAGGCCCCACGAGAACATATATCTCCGGCCGCGCGTCGCTGCTCAGCCGGTGTATTCTGATCGTCTCACCGATCCACTCGAGCACGCGGTCCTGCACGAGCCGCTCATTTTCGAGCTCGTCCACCGAAAACGTCGAGCGCGCCCGTGCAAGGACCCTGTCAACGTAGGCCGGTGTAAAGTCGTTTTGAAAGAGCTTTTCACGCAGGGCCGAGAGCGTCGGATGCGGGCCGGAGTCGGGCACGGTGGCGACCGATGCCTGCGCCTCGCGCTCACCGAGGCTCTCCTTTATCTCCTTGAGCTCCTGCAGCACCATGTCGATGGTCTTTTCGCTCGTGACCGAGCCGAGGATCTTCTTCTTCTCCTCTTCGAAATTTGCCGGCTTGCGGGCAGCTTCGGTGCGCGCCGGTGTCGCGGAAATGTAGCCGGTAACCTCGACGCCCTCTCTGGCAAACATCCCGAGAAACCCACCCATGCGGATCGTCTTGTGATGCATGATACGGGCGTTGTCACCGTACTTTGCGCGTACTTTCCGCTCCGCATCGAGGTGCGACGGCGCCTGTTCTACGAAATACTCCATCCCCACAACCTCACTCTTCTATGCTGATCTCACCGATCGATTCCACTTTTACTTCCGGGACAATCTCAGGGGCCGACAGTACCACCAGGTCCGGGAGATCACGCTGCGCGCTCGCCTTTACCAGCGGGCGTGCCGCCTCCGAGCAGAGGATGAGCGGAAACACCCCCTGTGAGCGAGCCTGCTGGACGGAATTGAGCAACGCATTAATCCACGCACGTTGTACATCGGGTTGCAGCGCCG
>CAZVXU010000039.1:4143-17426 GCA_964631585.1 uncultured Spirochaetaceae bacterium
ACGGAATTGAGCAACGCATTAATCCACGCACGTTGTACATCGGGTTGCAGCGCCGGAACCACTCCGCCGGCTGTCTCTACGCGGGAATCTATGATCCGCTGCTCGAGAGACGGGTCGAGGGTGATGACCTTCATGGACTTCTCGTCGTCGGCGTACTGCAGGGAAATCTGTCGTTTGAGGGCCTGCCGTACCTTCTCCACCAGGAAGCTGCTGTCCTTGGTGATGTTACCATAGTCGGCCAGCGTTTCCAATATGACCACGAGGTTGCGGATCGAGACCTGTTCGCGAAGCAACCCCTGCAGCACCTTCTGTGTCTCGCCGAGCGAGAGCGAGGCCTGCACATCCTCGACCACCGCCGGGTAATCCCGCCTGAGAGTGTCGAGCATCGACTTGACCTCCTGACGCCCGAGGATATCCGCAGAGTTTCGTTTGAGAAGCTCGGTGAGATGCGTTGCAATGATCGACGGTGAGTCCACCACGGTGTAACCGGCCCGTTCGGCCTGGTCGCGGTACTCCTCGGTGATCCACTTTGCCGGAAGGCCGAAGGCCGGATCGGTGGTCGCCTCTCCCGGAACATCCTCCCGCTCTCCGCCGGGGTTTATGCACAGATAGTAGCCCATCTTGATCTTCGCCCGGCCGACTTCGACCCCCCGGATCTTGAAGGTGTACTCCGACGGCTCGAGACGCATGTTGTCTATGATGCGGATCCGCGGAACAACCAGCCCCAGCTCCAGGGCCGCCTCCCGCCGTATGCGGGTTATGCGGTCGAGAAGCTCTGCGCCCTTGTCCTTGTCCACGAGCGGCACGAGGCCGTACCCGAGCTCCAGGGACAGGGGATCGAGAGGTGCCACCGGCGACATCTGCTGCGGCTCCTCTTTCGGCTTCGGCTCGGCCTCGGCTGCCTCCCGCTCCTCGGTGACCTGGCGTCTGCCAAGACGCCAGGCGAGAAGGCCCGAGAGTCCGGCAAGCGGCATCAGGATATACCACGGGAATCCCGGAAGCAGAGAGAGGGCGAACAGAAAGAACGTCGCGATCCAGTAGATGCGCGCCTGCCCGGTGAACTGCTGCGTGAGGTCTGTGCCGAAGGTCTCCTCGGAGATCGAGCGCGTCACAATCAGACCGGTGGCGGTGGAGATGATGAGGGCCGGGAACTGCGTGACGAGACCATCGCCGATGGCCAGCGAGATGTACGTGTTCAGTGCCGCGGTAAAACTCTCACCATGGATGGTCATACCCACTACGATGCCGCCGACCATATTTACCGCGGTAATCAGGAGCCCGACCCGAACGTTGCCCTGTACGAACTTCGAAGCACCGTCCATAGCTCCGTAAAAGTCGACCTCCCGCTCGAGATCAAGCTTTCGCCTTGTCGACTCCTCCTCGGTGATGGCGCCGGAGCTGTACTCCTGTTCGATGGCCATCTGCTTGCCCGGAAGAGAGTCGAGTGTGAAGCGCGCTGCAACCTCGGCGACACGGGTGGCGCCCTTGGTGATCACGATGAACTGCACCGCGATGATGATGATAAAGATGATGAGCCCGATGACGAGGCCCTCTGTTCCGGCCGCGCCGACGACGAAATTGGAGAAGGCCTGAATGATCCGGCCGTCGAACTCCGCTCCCTGGGAGAGGATGAGCCGTGTCGAGGAGACGTTCAGCGCCAGACCGTACACCGTAATCACGAGAAGCAGCGTCGGAAAGACGGAGAACTCGAGCGCATTCTTGATATAGAGCGTGATGAGAATCGTCAGCAGGGCGAACACGAGGTTGAGCGACATGAGGGTGTCGAGCACAACCGTGGGCAGGGGGACGATGAGCATCATCACCACGATGACGACACCCACGGCGACGAGCACGTCGCTTCGCTGCTTGAGGAAGGCGTTCGAGAACATCGTCTGTACGTCAGCCATCTGTCTTCTCCATTATCCGACCACCCCGGCCTGACGGCCGGACATCCGGTAGACCTGCTTCAGCACGGTGACTACCGCTTCGTAAAATCGCTCCGGGATCGTATCGCCGATATCCACCTCGGCGTAGAGGGCGCGCGCGAGCGGTTTGTTCTCGATCACCGGCACCTCGGCCTCCTCGGCCGTTTCGCGGATGATGCGCGCCATGTTGTCCTGCCCTTTTGCCGTCACCGTCGGGGCAACCATCGTATCCCGGTTGTACTCGAGGGCAACGGCGAAATGCGTGGGGTTCGTCACGACGACGTCCGCCTGGGGAACGTTCTGCACCATATTCCGCGACATCATCTCCTGCATCTGCTGCCGCAGGCGGCTCTTGACCATGGGATCACCTTCATAGGTCTTTCGCTCCTCTTTGACCTCCTGCTTGCTCATCTTCAACGACTCCAGATGCTGCCGGCGCTGGAAGATGTAGTCGAAGACCGACAGGAAGAGCATGAGGATGGCCGCCTGGATGAGAATACGGAACGCGATCGATGCCACCGCTCCGAAGGCCTGGAGAAATGGAACATGGATGAGATTGATGAGACGTTCCATCTCGATCCAGATATTGAAGAAGGCGAGCGCGCCGAGCATGATCACCTTCCCCATGGACTTGAACCAGTTGTAGATGGCTTCCACCGAGGTGAACGTCCGCTCGAGAAACTTGTCGAACCGGGGGACGATCTTGTTGAAATCCGGTTTGATCGCCTTGAGCGTCAACAGCGCGCCGACCTGTATCACGTTTCCCATGACCGCCGCAACGAAGGCCACGATGGCCACCGGCAGGGTGAGCCGGATAAAGAAGGCAAGGAAGGCCGGCGCAACCGCGTTCGCCTTCGTGATGTCCATCTCCGCCGCGTTGCCGTAGAAGAAGGTCATCATCGCAATCATGGTGTCGAGCAGATATCCGGCGAAGATCGCAAGCGTAATCGCGGTGAAGAGAAGGATAATGGCGCCGGTGACATCCTGGGACTTGGCGACCTTCCCCTCTTCGCGGGACTTGCGGATCTTGTGCTCGGTGGGTTCTTCGGTACGCCCCTCTTCCTCCGGCGCGGCGAACCACTGAAGGTGTATCTGCGCGAGGTCCGCGCTGAGGGCACGGGGGGCTGTGTCCCGGGCCGACGGCACGCCGGGGAACGCCAGATCGCCGATGGGTCCGAGTTGCATCATGGCGCAGCAGCCTCCCCCGCCTCGATGGCGGCGTCCTGGCCGGCGGTGTACATCGCCTGGATAAGCTCGAATCCCTCGTCGATGAACTGTGAGATCGCCTCGGCGAGGAACGGCATCCCCACGATCAGTACCACGAAAGTAATGCCGATGGAGATCGGGAAGCCGAGCACGAGCAGGTTCATCTGCGGCGCGGCCTTCGCAAGCAATCCCATGGTTACATAGACGAGCACCAGTGTGCCGAGGATGGGAAACGCAATGACCAGCGCGTCCTGAAAGAGCCCGGAAAGGCGTCCCATGACCTGCTGCGCGATATCGCTTCGAATCAGAACGAGATCCACCGCGCGCATGCGCTCGAAGGAGCGCTGCACGCCGATGAGGAATATCTTCTGGAACCCGCTCGTATTCACGAAGATGAGCATCGCCACCAGATTGAGGAACTGGCCCATGAGCGGGATCTGGACCTGGGACAGCGGGTCGAAAACCTGCGACGCGCCGAAGCCCATCTGGAGGGAAAACATCTGCCCGGCGAGCTGGAACGCCGCAAACACGAGGAGCAGGAAGAACCCCGTAATGATACCCACGAGCGCCTCACCGACGAGCAGCAGTACAAAGGCCAGGCCGGTGTCGGGGATCGGGTAGCCCGCGCTCGACACCTGCGGAAAGACGAGGGCCGCCACCATGAGCGCGAGCGCAACCCGTACCAGGCCCGGGATGGACGCAGAGGAGATCATCGGCGCAGTCGCCAGGAGCGCAAACACGCGAACAAACACGAGGAGGAAGAGCTGGCTGTTTGCGGCGACCGCATCGATCACTCGGGTTCTCCTATCCCACCATGTTCGGAATCTGCTCGAAGAGACCCTGCGTGAATCGCAGGAGCGACTGAATCATCCACGGACCGAAGAGCACCACCGCGAAGAGGATCGCGGCAATCTTGGGAATGAAGCTCAGGGTCTGATCCTGTATGGAGGTCGTGGCCTGAAAGATCGCCACGACCAGCCCCACGCCCATGCCGATACCAAGGATCGGCGCGGCCATGAGCAGGACCTGGAGCACCCCGGCACGAATGATGTAGACGGCATATGAAGCATCCATCAGAAACCTCCAAAGCTTGCTACGAGCTGTTGTGTGATCAGGTTCCACCCGTCGACGAGGACGAACAGAATCAGCTTGAATGGAAGGGAGATCATGATGGGCGGCAGCATGATCATGCCCATCGACATGAGGGTCGAGGCAACGACCATATCGATAATAATGAAGGGAATGAAAAGTAGAATGCCGATCTTGAAGGCCACGGTGAGCTCGTGTAACACGAAGGCCGGCAACAGCACCCGTGTGGGTACGTCGGCGAGATTCTGGGGCCGATCGAGGCCACCCATGCGCATGAACAGCCGCACGCTCTCGGGGTCCTCCCTCATCTGCCGGTACATGAACACCCGAAGCGGGCCGATCGTCTCCCCGTAGGCCTCTTCGATGCCGATCTCCCCGTCACGAAAGGGCTGAAAGGCATCGTCGTAGATCTCCTCGATGGTCGGCCACATGATGAACATGGTCATGAATAAGGCCACACCCATCAGCACCTGCGTCGGAGGCACCTGCTGCAGAGACAACGCCCGCTTGACGAAGTCGAAGACGATCGCAATCCGCAGGAATGATGTAGTGAGGATGATGATCGACGGGGCGAGGCTGAGAACCGCCAGGATCAGCAAAAGTTGGACCGAGAGCGCCACTTCCTGGCCGTTCTGCGGCTCCCGAATGTTGAGATCTATAAACGGCACCTGCAGTGCCTCTTCGCCGGTCGGGACAGCCTCCCCGAGGGCTGCGCCCCCGGCTGCTCCGGGCGCACCGGTTGCACCGTCGGTGGCCGTGCCGCCGCCGGCTTCCTGGGTGGCCGCCGGCGGCGCAACCATGGCCGCCGCAATCGCCAGCAGCAGGACCGTAGCGAGCTTACTTCGTTTCATTCCCCCCCCAGTTTCAAATCAGACACCCCCGCGCATGGGGGGCTGTCCTACCGCAATTTTCGAAGCCGCTCCTTCTGGGACTCGAAAAATGACGACGGCATGCCGCCGGAACCCGCTCCGACTGCACCGTTTCCGGTCGCATTCCCCGCTCCCCCGTTTCCGGCACTGCCGCGGTCCCCGCCGTGGAAGAATCCCGAGAGCCTATCGGCGAAGTTTCCGCCGCGCTCGGTTGCCGTTGTGGATGCCTTCAGCCTCAGCTCGTCCAGGCTCTCCTGATCGGAGATCTCCGAGACAAGCGTGATGGAATCATCGCCGACACCGATGAGAAACACCTGCCGGCCGACCTCTACGAGATGCAGCGCCTTGTTGGCAGGCAGACCGTGACTTCCGAGCACCCGGATCATCGGGCTGTTCTCGAAGCGGCCGCCCGATGCGCGCTTGAGCAGGTAAAAGACGACGTAGATGATCGCGATGACAATACCGAGCACGATGATCATCCGTACGAAGTCCCAGACCCCGAACGAGTTGATGGAGCCCGGCTGCGCGCCCGCGCCGTCCTCGTTATCCTCGGCGTCGTCGCCGAAGGTCAGACTACGCTCGTCGACCGGCTCCCCGTCGGACGTAGCGGCATCTGCCGAATCGCCTGTCTCGCCCGACTGGGCAAGGGCAAGCGGAAGCAGACATACCATGAGTGTGATGAAAATGGCTGTGCGTTTGATCGTTCCCCTCCCAAGGACGCGGCCCTACCTGCCGCCTAATTCACCTGTCGCCGTGCGGTCAGCCCATTCAGGTCATGTTACTGACACGCTCCATCGGCGATACGATCTCGGTGACGCGGACACCGAAGTTCTCATCGATGACCACGACCTCACCCTTGGCGATGAGCTTGTGGTTCACGAGAATGTCGACGGGCTCACCTGCCAGCTTATCGAGCTCGATGATGGTGCCTTCGCCCATCCCGAGAATCTCCTTGATCAGCTTTCTGGTACGTCCGAGCTCGACGGTCATCTCCATGTAGACGTCCATGAGGAGGCTGATATTGCCCTGCTCGCCCTGGGCGCTCTGAGACTGAAAGCTCGGAAACTGCACCGACTGCACGCTCGGTCCCTGTCCGCCCCCGCCCATCATGGGCTGGCCACCTCCCTGCTGCTGACCGAAGGCCGGCTGCCCCCCGCCTCCGCCGCCTGCGGCCGCCATACCGGAGAATCCACCCTGCATACCTCCCGCCTGCTGCGCCTGGGGTGCCTGTTGCTGGGCCTGCCCCGCGCCGGCAACGGCCTGCACGACTTCCGGGGCGTAGAGCTCGACGATATCGCCGACCCTGGATCCCTCCACGCTCAGCGCATAGGTCAACTTCACGAAACTGCCTGCGGGGGTCTGGACCTGATCGCTGGAAATCTGCCGTCCCGCCGGCGGACCGGTGAGCACCGTCGTCCCCGTCTTTTCCCCCAGAGCAGTGACGATGGGCCCCGAAACCTGCGAAAACGCCTCCTGAAGGGCGTTTACCGCTGCATCGTCGAGCTCGACGCCCTCCTGCCCCATCATGGGGCCGGCAATGGCGAGCGCAACGTCTTCGGGTACCACGTACAGGTGCCCTCCGACGACGCCGTCTGTAAGATCGAGTTTTATTTCTACAACCTGATCGGGCAGTCCCTGGGAGACGGAGTTCTCGTCCGACATTGCCGCCTGAGGCCCCTCCAGCGAAACCTGCTGGTTGACCAGCATCGAGAGGTTCGACTTCTGTGACTCGACGGTACCCGCGATAATCTGCCTGAAACGGTCTACGTCGGCATCGGAGATGGAGGCACCGCCTCCCGGCGCAGCTCCGCCACCGCCGCCGAAATCCATATCGCCGCTTCCCTGCAGTAGAGCATCAATTTCGTCCTGAGAAAGAGATCCGTCACTCATTCTCACTCTCCTTCTTCGGCGGCAAGCTCTTCAAACTCTGCCTGCTCGATATCTTCGAGCTGATTAATGATCTGAACGGCCAGTTTGTTGCCGATCTGACCGGGCTTGCACAGAAATTTTCGTCGGTTTCCGATCTTCAGCACCATCGCATCGTTTACCCGCGTGTTCTGCAGACGTACCACGTCCCCCACCTGCAGCGAGAGTACGTCTCGCACGGTCAGGTCCATCGCGCCGATCTCGGCCACCATCGTCAGCTCGGTCGAAGACAGGCGCTCACGAAGAATATTGAGATTCTCCGTCGTCGCTCCCCGGCGCACTGATGAGTACCAGTACTGCGCCGAGAGCTTGGAGATAATCGGCTCGATGGTAAGATAGGGGATACAGAAGTTCATCATCCCCTCGACCTCACCGACTTTCGTCTCGAGGGTCACGAGCACCACCATTTCGGTGGGCGGAACGATCTGTGCGAATTGGGGCGTGGTCTCGATCTGGCCCAGCCGGGGCCGGAGATCGATAACCTGGCTCCAGGCCTCGCGCATGTTCCCGAGGATGCGCACAATGATGTTCTCCATGACCGACGTCTCGATGTCGGTCAGCTCCCGATCGAGCTTGGCCTCATCGCCGGGGCCGCCGAAAAGACGATCGATAACGGAGAACGTGATGGCCGGGTCGATCTCAAAGATCGCCGACCCCTTGAGGGGATCCATATTGATGACCGCAAGGGTGGCGGGACTGGGAATGGAACGAATAAACTCTTCGTAGGTGAGCTGATCCACGGAGGCGACGTGGACCGTCACGATAGACCGAAGCTGCGCGCTCAGACTGGTCGTAGTGAGTCGCGCGAAGGTCTCGTGCATGATGGAGACGGTTCTAATCTGTTCCTTGGAGAACTTGTCGGGCCGTTTGAAGTCATAGATCTTGATCTTGCGTTGATCAGCGGGCCTACTGACTTCCTCGGTCTCGACATCTCCGGACGTGATCGCAGTTAAAAGCTGATCAATCTCGTCCTGAGAGAGAACCTCGGTCATTGATTAAATTTCCCCTCCTATCTGCAATTCTCTCACACACCAAGAGAAATTGCAACCTGCACCTAGAAGTCAACCACCGTATAACGGTTAAACGCGACCGTCTCGATCTGACCGCTGGTGATCATGTCGTTGATGCGCCGGCGCAACTCTTCCTTCACATCCTCGCGGTTCTCCGGACCCGTCAGCTCCGACTCACGCTTGTTGCTGAAGTACAGTGCCACCTCCTCTTTGAGGAGGATCTGCCGCTGAATGAGCTCGCTCTGCAGCTGCTTGTTCTCCCCCTCGTATCCGAGCCAGGGCTCCACGATGAAGGTCTTTCGCACCTCGTCGGCGGTCTGGCCCCGGACCTCCCCGATCTGTGAGTACCATTGCAGAAGCGGAGGCGCGACCTGATATTCCTGGCTCTGAGGAATCTGAGTCTGGGAAGCAGACCCGGTGCCCATGATGCGCATGGTTAGAACGACCACCGTAACAATGAATATTATCGCACCGATGACGATCCCCGCCCACTTGAGAATCTCTATGATAAGTCCCGAGAAGAACCCGCCGGTCTTTTGACCCGCAGCTTGCTCTTCAGCTTCCAGTTCTTCGTCGTTTCCAAGCAGATCGTCGGACATGGCTCGGTCTCCTCTTACAGGTGTCCTTCCGTCAGGATGATCACGTCGACCCGTCGATTATACGCGCGACCTTCGGCAGTGTCGTTACTCACCAGCGGCACCGTGTCGGCAACGCCCATGACCTGGAACCGTTCCTCGGGAACCCCGTAGTCACGCAACAGGCGCAGAACGCTCAACGAGCGCGCGGTGGACAACTCCCAGTTCGTTTCCCACTCGCCCCCGGGGGCGGTCGGTATGCTATCCGTGTGGCCCTCGATGCGGAACTTGCGGTCGGCGACCGCATCCGACTGGAGGAGCTCCGAGAGCTTTATAAAGACGTCGCGCGAGGCTTCTATGTTCAACTCCGCACTCGCCGTCTCGAAAAAAGCATCAGAGGCCAGCGAGACCACGAGCCCTCGCTCGTCCTGGGTGATGCGGACCTCGTTGCTGCGCACCTCCGGCTCGAAAATGCTCACCGCCTGCCGGCGGGCCTCGTCGAGGGCTCTCCCCCGCTGCACCGACGGCAGTGTTTCGATGGTGTTGCCGAGCTCGGCGAGACGTCCCTCGGAGAGCGTTACGCCCCCTTCGAGATTGCCCAGACCGGGAAAGGCGGCAAGGACCAGCTGAAGCCGGTACCCGTCCACCTCGGCGGTCGTATAGAGGAGCACGAAGAAGGTGAGAAGCAGCGTGACCATGTCACCGTAGGTAAGCAGCCAGTCGGCTGCACCCTCGCGCGGACATTTCTTTTTTCTCGCACCTCTCGCCATAGGCTACTCCAGCTCGCTCTGAAGTCCCGTGCGATCCGCGGGCGGGAGAAAGGCAATGAGCTTCTCACCGAGCGTGCGGGGATTGTCTCCGGATTGAATCGAGAGTACTCCCTCGACTACGATCTCTTTGGCCCGCGTCTCTTCCTTGTCGAGGCCTTCGAGCTTGCTTCTCAGGGGGATCAGTACCAGGTTGGCAAAAATGGCTCCGTACATGGTCGTAATAAGTGCCAGGGCCATGCCCGAGCCGATCGCGGCCGAATCGCCACCAAGGTTTGCAAGCATTGCGATGAGTCCGGTGAGGGTGCCGATCATCCCGAAGGCGGGAGCGATCTTACCCCAGTCATCGAAGATCTTGATGCCGGTGCCGTGGCGGTCCTGAAGTTGCTCCAGATCATTATAGAGGATGTTCTTGATGATCTCGGGGTCCGTCCCGTCGACCACGAGCCGGATGCCCTTGCGCATGAACTCGTCTTCGATTGTCTCGAGGTCGTCTTCGAGGGCCAGAAGCCCTTCTTTTCGAGCTTTATCGGAAAAGCGAACCAGCTCCTCGATTATGCGCTGCTCCTGCCAGTCGGGAACACGCAGGGCATTGCGCACGTAGCGCATAATACCGAGCATCCGCGTCAGCGGATTCGCCACCATCATCGCGGCAAAGGATCCGAACAGAACAACCAGGACCGACGGGAGATTCAGATACGAAGTCAGATTCCCGCCCGAGGTGATGATGGACATGCCGATCATTATGAATCCGACGGAAACGCCGATTATCGTGCCATAATCCATGAATCACCTACTCCTCGTTCTTGAAGGCCCCGATTCGAGCCCGGTACTCAACGATTCGATCAATGACGGACTGGTGATCCTCCTGGACCACCAGTCGTTTACCCGAAAGCATCGTCAATGTCGTATCGGGGTTCTTTTCTATGTATTCGATCTGATGGGGATTCACATAGTATTCCTTCCCATCCAGCCGCGTAACTCTAATCATCTATCGCGGTTTCCCTATCGCTTCAGCGTGAGCAACTCCTGCAGCATCTGGTCTGAGGTGGTGATTGTTCTGGAACTTGCCTGGAACCCACGCTGGGTGACGATCATATCGGTGAATTGTTCCGCGAGGTCGACGTTGCTCATCTCGAGGGTGCCCGAGATAACCTTGCCCTTCCCCGCTACGCCGGAGGCCGCTACATCAGCCAGCCCGGAGTTATTGGTCTGAACATAATTGTTTTCTCCAGCTTTCTCAAGCCCTCCAGGATTAATGAAGGAGGCCAGAGCGATCTGGCCGAGGGGTCGGGTGGAGCCGTTGGAGAATATACCGGTGATGGTGCCGGACTGGTCAATACGGTAGTCCTCGAGATATCCCATTCCGTATCCGTCCTGGCTGAACACCTTGGTGGAGCTCTGCGAGGCGTACTGGGTCATGGAATCGACGAATGCGCCGACCTCTCCGAGGTTCAGGTTGAAAGTCTGGGTCTGAGGTCCCTGCGGAAGTCCCGTCTGGTCGTCGACCGGTACCTGAGCATCCGGAACCTGAAACGTTACATCGACCGACAGGTCGCCCTGGTCCACGAGTCCGCCCTGCGGATTGGAGACCTGCTGAATCGTACCGTCATTGGCGAAGTCGACGAGGAACGTCTGGTTGTCGGCACTGTCCACGCCACCGACCGCAACGGCCTGGTTCGGCTGCACGTCGAGCTCAGGGTTGATCTGGACGTCCGCCTGCCACTGGTTCGGCACGTCCTCCACCTTCGTGAAGTCGATACGCATGGTGTGGGTATTGCCGAACGAATCGTAGATATCGTACTCAACCGTCCAGGTGCCGTCCTGGATTTCTGCTTCGGTGGCATTGTCGGGAATCAACGGGGTGTTCTTGTTGAGGTTACTCGCCAGAAGAACCTCGGTGGTCTCCTGCGCAGGATCCTTGCTTCCTACGGGTATGTTCAGATCCTGCACCGACTCGGAGGTGTTGATAAGCGTCTGCCCGTCCACCGTCTGGGCCTGCCATCCCTGAACCCGCATGCCGTTCGCAGGGTTCACGAGCATGCCCTCCTCGTCGAGGCCGAAACTGCCGTCGCGGGTATAGAGCTGCTGATCGCCGTCCCGCAGCACGAAGAAGCCTGCGCCCTGGAGTGCCACATCGCTCTTCACCCCGGTCGTCTGGAGGGACCCCTGGGTGTGGATGGTATCGATGGAGGCAACCTGCATGCCGAGGCCGACCTGCTTCGGGTTCACACCACCGATCTCTTCGCGCGGACGTGCAGCTCCCTGAAGCATCTGAGAGATCATGTCCTGGAACTGCACGCGGCCTTTCTTGAACCCGGTCGTGTTCACGTTCGATACGTTATTACCGATCACGTCCATCCGGGTCTGATGATTCTGCAGGCCGGAAACACCGGCGTAAAGCGACCGCATCATCGCTGTGCCCCCTCTTCGTAGATTCTCTGTACGCTGTCGTAGTCATAGTAGGTGCCGCCGACGTTGATCTGCGGGTACTCACCGAAGGTCACGTCCTGAACGCGCCCGCTCACCACCGAAGTGCCGGAGTTGACGTCAACCGTCTTACCCAGCAAATCCCCGGCCTGGCCGGCCGAAAGGAGTCGCCCGACTTTAGCAAACTCGGTGGACATGTTCGTCATCTGCTCCAGGGCCGAGAACTGAGCCATCTGCGCGATGAACTGCTTGTCTTCCATAGGCGAGGTCGGGTCCTGGTTCTGCAGTTGCGTTATGAGCAATTTCAGAAACTCGTCCTTGCCCATCTCCTGTTTCGACTCGCGCCCGCCGGCAACACTCTTGTTGAAAGACTCCACCTGAGCCTCGAGTCTCGCAAGCGCGTCGCCTGAAAGCATGTTGGAAAGCTCCATCTTCTTTCCGCTCCTCTTAGGCCAGCAGATTTACCAGCCGGGTATCCAGTTCTATTTCGGTCATGCGGGGAACACTCTCTTCGAGTGCCTGCACCGCTCGTGTATCTCTGCTCCGCGACGCGTCCTGATCGGCGCGGCCGTCGCCGCGCTCCTCCACCGAAACTTCCAGTTCGCCGGTTTCGAGCCCGCTCTCCCGGAAGGCACGCTGCAGGTCTTCGATCGTCTGTTCGAAGGCATCGCGAACACTAGAATTCTCGACAATTATCCGCCCGGCTATATGGTTATCCTGCAGATGCAGCTGAACACGCACGCTTCCCATGGATTCCGGCTTCAAATGCAGCCGGATCTCGCCGCCGCGCTCGCCGCGCAGGATGAGACGGGCATGCTTCACGATTTCCGGGTGCGCGTCACGAAGCTGCCGCGTGAGGCCCGTGTCGCTGCCGAGCTTCCGCGAAAACCCGGTCTGGCGGCCCGACTCCCGGGAGCTGTCAGCCTCCGCGATCATGCGCTCGAAGCCTGATTGCCCCGTCCCGCGGCCACCGTCTCTGGAGCCGCCGTCCTCGCCGGTCCCGGTCTGGGACTGAAGCTGAGCCTGCTTCGACCCGCCACCCGCGTCGGAACCGCTCGAGTCGCGGCCGCTTGCCCCGCGCTCGCCGCTTCCGGCTTCACGTGCCGCACGCCTCGCGCGTTCCGCTCCGCCTGCAGCCTCGGCGGATCGTGCGCTGTCCTCCTGCGCTCCGGCGGACTTACCGGAGCCGGCGGCGCTTGCTTCTGCGCTTCGCTCAACCGATTTGGACTCTACGCCGCTCGAGTCGACTGCCGCAGACGCGGCGTCTGCTTCACCGTCCGCGCCGGCGCGGGCGGTCTTCGACTCGGCTTCGCTCGCCTTCCGGGATTCGCCCCCGGTCTCGGCGTCACGCGCTGTTTCCGCTCCGTCCCTGGTTGCCTCTGCCGCCTCGCTCTCTTTTCCCGACCGTACCAGGCCATCCGTCTTATCAGAATCGGAAGAGCCGCTTTTCGTCTTCTCTTCGTGCCCGGCGGCCTCATCACTGTCG
>CAZVXU010000040.1:0-17368 GCA_964631585.1 uncultured Spirochaetaceae bacterium
GACGACGACGTGCCATTCTAGATAGGAGGATTCGTATGGCTGAAGAAACACCGAAGAACGAAGAAACACAAAGTGAACATAGTGGCAGCACCTCTCCCGGACAGGGCGGCGAGCAGGGCGGCGGGCGCGAATCGAGCGCTCCGCGCAGCACCGAGAGTCGCGGGAGCGACAGCCGCAGCACCGATACGCGCAGCCCCGATACGCGCAGCCCCGATCGCAGCTCCGACACCCGCAGTCCCGCCCGCAGCGGCGACAGCCGCAGCTCCGAGGGCGGTCCGCGCCCCGGCGGTCCGAGTCGGCCAAGCGGCCCGAGCCGCCCCGGTGATCGCGGGGGAGACCGCGGCGGCGATCGTGGCCGCAGCGGCGGCGGGGACCGCGGGGGCCGCGGCGGTGGATACCGTGGTCGCGGAAAGGTCTTCTTTCGACGCAAAGTCGACAAGATCAAGACCCAGAACCTGACCATCGACTATAAGCGCCCGGAGATTCTGCGTCGATTCGTCACGGACAGCGGCAAGATCCTGCCGCGCCGTATCACCGGTACGTCTGCAAAGAATCAGCGCCGGCTCATCCGCGAGATCAAGCGGGCGCGGTATCTGGCCCTGCTTCCGATGGGTTGATGAGCGCACGAGACGTCTGGATAGAGGCGGCGATACTGTCGGTAGTGTCCGCCTTTCTCTACCAGTCGGCGCTGTTCGTGTTCGTATTTCTGGTGCCGCTTGCCGCCCTCGGCCGTCGGCACGGGCCCGAGTGGCTGGGGATGGCGGCGTTCGTCACGGGCGGCGTCGTTGCGGCCACGCGGATTACGAGCCTCATTCGGCTCGATATCGAGTGGGACTTTGCGATCCTGCTCATGGAGGTGCTGCCGCCGGCGGCATTTCTCGGCGGGCTCTACCTGCTGGAGACGAGGCTGCTGTACGGCGTGAGGCGCCTGTATCGACTGATACAGGCGGTTCTTATAGCCGGCGCGGTGAGTGTGCCCGTAATCCTCCTGGTGAGCTCGAGCAGCGTTGCCATGGAGACCCTGCGGCAGCAGTTCGAGCTGCTGCATACAATGTTTACCGGCGGCGAGAGCGATCCGGCACGCCTGGGGCGCTTCGCGACGGTCGGCGGCATGATGGAGGCTGTACTCGACCTGCTTCTCAGTACCTACCTGTTCGCCTATACCGTCGTACTGGCGGGCAACTGGTATCTGGGTCAGTTGATCGGGGCACGAACGCAGGGCGAGGAAGGCTGCCGGATGCGGGACTTTCGCCTGCCGGACGTATTTGTCTGGGCGCTCGTCGGATCATCCGGTGCGGCGCTGGTCAGTCTGGCCGGAAACGCCGGGGTCTTCGAGCATCTGGCGTGGAACGCGCTGTTTATCGCGCTGTTCCTCTATGGCGTGCAGGGACTGGGAATACTGTGGTCGCTGCTCGACCGTTTCGAGATCGCACGCGGGATTCGTATCGGCATAGGCGCCGCCCTCGCGATACTGCTCCTGGTGCCGGGGGCAAATATTCTGGTTCTGCTGGGACTGCCGGGGCTGGGTGTGGCCGAGACGTGGATACACTTTCGTAGTACTGAAAGGAGCTAGAGGGGATATGAAAATCATTTTGAATAGCGATGTGAGCAATCTCGGGGAAGAGGGAGACGTCAAGGACGTTGCGGACGGCTATGCGCGAAACTTCCTGATCCCCAAGGGGATGGTCATGCCGTACTCGCGGCAGAACCTGGCACTCATCGAGAGCCGGCGTGCGACCATCGAGAAGCGCAAGGAAGACAAGCGTGAGCAAGCCAAGACCGCGCGGGAGCGTCTCGAGGGCGAGTCAGTGACGATACAGATGACCGCCGGCGAGCGGGGCAAGCTCTTCGGTTCCGTCACGAGTCAGACAATCGCCGAGGAGCTCGAAAAGCGCGGCATCGATGTGGAACGAAAGAAGATCGACATCGAAGACGGCACCATCAAGACCCTCGGAACCCATACCGTGCGGGTGCGCCTTTACGCCGACGAAGAGGCACAGCTGAAGGTTGTGGTGGAGCCTGACGAGAAGAGCGCCGCCCGTCAGCAGTCCGCGCCGGCCGGGAAGGGCCCGGCCAAAGAATCTCCGGCAGAAGAATCTCCGGCCGAAGAAGCGGCGACGCCGGTGGCCGCGGCTGAGGAAGAGGCGTCGGCAGAAACCGGGGTTGAAGCGGAGGCCACGGCCACGGACGAAGAGGCCACGGAGGAAGAGGCTGCCGAGGAAGAAGCCCTCGAGGGTGAGGAAGATCGGGAGTAACCTCTCGTCGGAATGAACGGGGAGTCGCTGAAGGACAGGGTACCGCCTCACAATACCGAGGCCGAGGCTGCAACCCTGGGCGCTATACTGCTTGATCCTGAGGCGCTCGGGCGCGTCCTTGTGTACCTGCGCGCCGACGACTTCTATCGGAACGCCAACGCTCGCATTTTCCAGGCCATGCTCAACCTCTCCGAACGGGCCGAGGAGATCGATATCATCACCGTCACTCAGGAGTTGCGCGCCGAGGGCGCCCTCGACAATGTCGGTGGTCCAGGATACGTCTCCTCCCTCACCGGCGCGGTGCCGACCAGTGCCAACGTCGAGTACTACGCCCGCATCGTCAAGGAATCCAGCCTCAGACGGAAGCTGCTCCGGGTGTCGAACGAGATCATCGCGACGATCTATGACGACACCCGCGAGAGCCGAAAGGTCGTCGAAGAGGCCGAGCGGCGCATTTTCGACATCGCGGACAACCAGCACACCGAGAGCTTTCGCAAGGCCAGGGACATCGTCCAGGAGACCGTGGAGGCCATCGAGCGTCTCTACAAGACCAAAGACAGCTACACCGGCGTGCCGTCGGGTTTCCCGGACCTCGACAACATGCTCAGCGGCTTTCAGAACTCCGAGCTCATCATCATCGGGGCGCGACCGTCGGTGGGAAAGACCGCCCTTGCGCTGACCATGGCGGCTCACATGGCCATACACCAGCACATTCCGGTAGGTTTCTTCACCGCGGAGATGTCCAACATGGCGCTCATGCAGCGCCTCATTGCCTCGGAGGCCAGGATTGGATCCCAGACGATCAGAACGGGTATGCTCAAGCCCTCGGACTTCAAAAGCCTCACCGACGCGGCCGGCCTCATCTACGAGTCTCCGCTGTGGATCAACGACACGCCCAATATTCCGCTTCTCGATCTGCGTGCCCAGGCGCGCCGTATGGTTGCGCAGCAGGGCATACGCATCCTGTTTGTCGACTACATTACCCTCATCACCTCCGAGAACACCGAGCTTCCACGACACGAACAGGTAGCGGAGATTTCGCGGTCGCTCAAGGCTCTCGCGCGTGAGCTCAGAGTACCGATTATCGCCCTCTCTCAGTTGACCCGTGATTCCGAGGGCAAGCGGCCCTCGCTTTCCAACATTCGCGAATCGGGCTCTATCGAGCAGGACGCAGACGTGGTAATCTTTCTGCATCGCGAGCGGGGAAGCGACCGCATCGGCGAGGAGCACCCCAGCGTCGTTGAGACGGAGCTCGTCGTAGCAAAGCAGCGTAACGGCCCGGTGGGAACGGTGAAAATAGCGTTCGTGCCGAAATACACCAAGTTCGAGTCGCTCCGTCAGGAACCGGTGTAGCCGAAGCCCGCGTAGCCGAGCCGAGCACGACCAGGAAGGAGGCTGAGTGAGCATGGCGTTGAAGGACCGGTACAACTTCGACTATCTGGAGAACGAAGCGGAGAACATGGTGGTCGAGGAGCTCGAACACCAGCTCGCGCTCGAAGAGAACGCGGGCGTTTGTCGCACCGAAGAGTGCGTGCTCGACATGGCGGCTTACGCCCTCAACCACGTTCCCCCGTTATACCGCGCCACGCTCCTCGGCCGCGTATACAAGCCGGCACTCGATGAGAAGCACTACGGCGAGGTGCGGGACGCGGTCGCCGAAGCCATCCGTGTGGTCAGAGAGAACCCTCCGTCCGACCTGACCTGATTGCCGATCAATCAGGGAGTGTGAGGCGGAAAGATTCGGTTTCGGTGTCTGCGTGGACCGCCGCCACAAACCGCTCCGCCTGATCGGAGGAGGCGTAGAAGCGGCCTGCGGCCGTAATGAGCGCCCATCCCCCGTCCTTGAAAAAATACAGGTCCCCGATGCGCTCGCCGCTCTCGGGCTCCCACAGGGTGGTGCTGCCGTCACGATTGAGCGACCAGAGGTAGCCACCGGAGCTTTCGAGCCGTTGCGCCGCGTGTGTGGTACCGCCGTAGACCTCGTCTTCCTCGCCGCTGACGCGCGTTATCCCCGAGCGACCGATCGAGGTGTAGAGGGCGCCGCTTTCGGGATCGAGGACGAGATTCCCGTCCAGGTACTCGCCGGGAAGGCTGAAGACGGTGGTTCTGCGGGTGAGGTCCGCCGTTCCCGAGAACCGGGTGACGGTAGTCTCAGTCGGTCCTTCTCGTGTGATGCCGAGCGCGTAGAGGTCGCCTGTCTCCCGATTGTAGGCGAGGTCGAAGACCAGGAAGGCCTCTGTCTCGAGGCCCACCGTTTCACGGGTCACCGGATCAATAGTGAGAACTGAAGACTCGAACGAGCTTGTGCGCGCCTTTCCCACGACGATGCCGTATTCCTCCGTTCCGGCCACCGCTTCCATCCCGAGGGAGGAGTATCGGAACTGCTCTTCGAAGTCCTCGAGCGAGAGCCGAAAGAGGGTGTCGCCGCGGTTGAGCAGCAGAAGTGTCCCGTCGAACTCCTCCACTGCGTGAATACGCGCGTCGGAATCGAAGATTTCTTCGAACGTTGTTTCCTCTGCGAGACGATACAGCGTCGCGGCCTCCTCGCCTTCCGTTCCCCAGAGAATGAGGGTACCGTCCGAGAGGGCCGTCATGTTGACCGGCGCCTCCACCGGATTTTCGACCTCCGATGTCTCCACGGTTTCCACGCGGTCCAGTCGGCCTTTGCTTGTGGTGAAAAAATCCGTGCGGATAGCGGTGATGTCCGTGCCGACGTTCACGAAAAGGGTGTCGTCGAGCAGTGCGATGTCGTGGATCGGTGCCACGACGTTCTGGACGAGTGCTTCCTCGCCGCCGTCTGAGGAGCGGAATACGTATAGCTCACCGTTGTCGGAGCCCCCGTAGAGGCTTGCGCCTGCCAGAGCAACCACGTTCATCCGGTCCAGTGTCGGATTCTCGAGTATGCGCTCGCGATTGAGGAAATCGCCGTCGAACCCGTAAATCGTCACGCGTCGCCCGCCTGCGCGGGTCTCCAGCAGTACGATCTGTCCGGTCTCCGGGGCAACGGTCAGATAATTGACCCGCCCTACCGGTACGCGGTCGACCAGATCACCCTCGACGATATCCACCACCACCAGATCTCCCTCGTGGACGGCGGCTGCATAGCGCTTGTTCTGCAGTACCTGCATGTGGGCCATGTCGAAGAGGGTCTGTGCGTCGCCGAGAATGCTTCGATCTGCAAGGCTCCAGTAACGTATAGTCCCGTCACCGGCAACGTAGGTCATGATCGTGCGCTCGCTTGCGGCCACCGTAGCGTAGGTGACGATGCCCTGCGGTACCGGCGGGTAGGACAGGCCGCGGCCGTTGCGGGAATCAAAGTAACGCATGCCGGACATCCTGGATTCGGCAACTATGATAAAGTCCCCGGAGGGAGAGTATTCGAGCACGGTAGGTGCTGCCTGCAGGGCCTCCGAGAAAAGCATGCGCCCCTTGTTCAGGTCCCATACCTGCAGTCTGTATGTGGAGCCCGAATCCTGGCTGACCACTGCAGCCTCTGTCCGCTCGGGGTGGACGGCAAGCTCGGTTACCGCAGCAGTCCCGGTCTGCACCGTGCGGATGATACGCTCCTGTTTGATGCCCCATACCTTGATGCGCCCGTCGGTGCCGGCGGAGACAATGGATTCAGTAGCCGGATGGTATGCGATCGCGCTTACCGATCCGACATGGGATGTCTGCACGGCGACTTCGGCCGTTGCGCATGAGACGCCAAATGTGGACAGCATCAGCACTGCCAGCACCGTGAACCGCACCGTTCGCTTGATCTTTACCATGGTCAACGTTCCGCTTACCTGCCGCTTAGAAAGAGAATATCATTGAATAATGCGAAAAACAGCAACATAAACACAAGTACCATCCCGACCATCTGATACCCGTAGACCAGCTTCGGGTGGAGTTCTCGCCTGCTGAGGCCCTCAACCGCGTAGAGCAGTATCTGGCCCCCGTCGAGGACGGGTATGGGAAGCAGGTTCATGAAAAACAGTGCGACACTGAGCAGGCTGAGAAAGCTGAAGAAGGCGCGCAGTCCGCCGCCGAGCCCCGTGCTCATGCCCTGTGTCGCCACCTCGCCGACGAAGTAGGTGATGCGGATGGGGCCGGCGACCGCCTGGGTGACGTCGACGCCCCGGAAGAGCATCCCGATGCCCCGCACGGTAACGGTCAGTGTCTCCCAGGTCTCGCTTGCACCGCGGGCGAGTGCACCGAGCGGGCCGAGGTCCGGTGTGCTCACGGTCATCGGCTCGAAGGTAATGCCGAGTGCGCCGAGCCCGGCTACATCCGGCGCGGTGACAGTGCGCCGGGTGCCGTCCCGGGCGAGGACCAGAGTCTCCTCTCCGTCGTTCTCGGAGAGGGCTTCGCCGAGTGCGATGGAGTGAGGAATCTCTCGGCCGTTTGCCTCCGCCACACGGTCTCCAGGACGGATACCCGCCTCGGACGCGGGGCTGTCCGGCTGCACGTTATTCACGACGGGCTCGATCCACGGGTACACCCCGATCTGTCCCGCCCCCGTGTTGGGATCGAGCTCGGGGGTGACGGTGAACTCGAGCGTCCGGGAGCCTCGCTCCACGACGACGGGTAGATCCCGCTTTGCGGCAGCGGCGACTTCCTGCCTGAGGTCGCGGAAGGAGCTGATCTCGGCGCCGCCGACCGATCGGATGACATCACCGGTCTCGAGACCGGCCTCCGCGGCAGCATCCGGGCCCTGACCGGAGTTATACTCGGAGGCCAGTACAATACGATTGTCGAAGGTCTGAACGGAGAAGCCGATCCACCACACGATTCCGAGCACCACGACGGAGAAGAGCAGATTGACGGCCGGACCGGCGAATGCAACGAATATCCGATGAAGCGGACGCGCGGCGAAGAACGAGCCCTCGTCCTTTGGAATGCTGCGCTCTCCGTTCTGATACGCCTGTTGCAGCGCCTCGTCACCACGCATCTTGCAGTACCCGCCGAGCGGGAATACGGAGATACGGTACTCGGTACCCTTGTAATCGAATCCGACGAGCTTTCGCCCCCAGCCCAGTGAGAAGGCCTCCACGTCGATTCCGACGAGCTTGGCCACTATCAAATGCCCGGCTTCGTGTACGAACACTACGATGCCGAGTCCTACCAGTCCGATCAGTATGTTCAACAGCATAAGCTATCCAGTAAAGATAATCATGTAGAGGTAGTAGAAGACAGGGGCAACGTAGAACGGTGAATCCACCGAATCGAGAATACCGCCTCGCCCCGGAACGAGATTGCCGGAGTCCTTCACGGTTGCCGCGCGCTTGAGCGCGCTCTCGGCGAGGTCTCCCAGTATCGTGGTGAGTCCTATGATCGCGCCGAAGATCACGCGGGCCGCCATCGTGGCGGGAAACACACCCGGTGCCAGCAGGCCGGCGACGACGATGACGAGGATCGAGGCCAGAAACCCGCCCGCGAAGCCGGCCAGGCTCTTGTTGGGACTGACCGCGAGTATCGACCGCGAGTTCCTGCCGAAAAGCATGCCGGTCACGTAGGCCAGACTGTCGTTGAGAAACACCGAACAGAGGAACACCACGATCAGTATCGATGGGAAGGGCAGCGTCGTCATCTGCACCCCGTGTAGCGCGAAGAGCCCGGGGTAGGCGAGCGCAAAAAAATAGGCCGCGAGATTAGGGAGCGCCGCCTCGAATTGCCCTTCCCTGACCGTAATCGCTGCACCGGCGAGAAATGCGGTCACGGTGATGACCCCTGCTGCGAGCACGAGCTCGCTGTCGGCGGCCGTCAGGGTGGCGACAGTGGCGGCGGCAGGCAGCACCGCGGCCGCGAGAAAGCCGAGCCAGGGAACCGCCCCCGCGCGCAGGCGGGAGGCGCGAAACATGCCGATTACTTCCATGCCGGCGAGGCCGGCTGCCGCGGTAACGATGATGTTGAAGGTCAGATGATTCGCGTAGGGCAGGAAAAAGACGGCGGCAAGCAACGCGGGTGTTGCCAGAAAGAACAGCAGTACCCGCTTTACGGAGTTCTTCATCGCACCCCGCCGAAGTTCCGCTTCCGCGATTGAAAGTCGCGCAGCGCGTCGACGAGATCATTGCCTTCCCAGTCCGGCCAGAGCTTTTCGCTGAACCACAGCTCGGCGTAGGCCAGCTCCCAGAGCAGAAAATTGCTGATCCGCCGCTCGCCGCCCGTTCTGATCACAAGATCGAGATCGGGGAAGTCCGGCCGGTCGAGATAACGGGCAAGGAGCTCAGGGTCGGGTTTTTCGCCCGGCGTAAAGTCCTCGGAGGCCGCGAGGCGTGCGAAGGCCCGAAGTATCTCATCACGTCCGCCGTAGTTGATGGCGAGGTTCACCCGGGTGCCGGTGAACCCGTCGGTGTCGCGCTCGACCGCCGTGAGCTCGTTCTGCACCGTCTCCGGCAGTCCCTGGAGATCCCCTGAGTGGAGAACCTTGATGTTGTTCTCCTCGTAGAAAGGGAACTCCTTGCGGAGATTCGTGCCGACGAGACTCATAAGAAACTTCACCTCGTCGGGGGTGCGGTTCCAGTTTTCGGTGGAGAACGTGTAGAGGGATACGAATGGGATACCGAGCTCGCAAGCACGACGTACGACCCGTTTGGCGGCTTTCAAGCCTTCGCGATGGCCGTCCGTTCGCTTCAATCCGCGGGCATGTGCCCACCGGCCGTTGCCGTCCATGATGATGCCGATGTGTCGCGGCAGATGCTCGGTATCCATCGGTGAGGCGTGCTCCATCAGTGTTCCAGGATATCCTTTTCCTTCTCCTGAAGCGCGTCGTCTATCTCTTTGACGTAGCTGTCAGTGAGTTTCTGTATGTCTTCCTCGAGACGCTTCTCCTCGTCCTCGGAGAGCTCGCTGTCCTTCTTGGCTTTCTTCAGCTCGTCATTGGCGTCGCGGCGAATGTTTCGGATGGAAACGCGGGACTGCTCGGCCATGTTCTTGGCAATCTTTACGTATTCCTTGCGACGCTCCTCGGTCAGGGGCGGGATGTTGATGCGAATTACCTTGCCGTCGTTGGAGGGATTGACCGAGAGCTCGGATTTCTGGATGGCCTTCTCGATTTCATTGATCGTCGACTTGTCCCATGGTTGGATGACCACGAGCCGCGCCTCCGGCACCGATATCGTCGCCATGTGGCTCAGCGGCGTCGGATTGCCGTAGTAGTCCACCTTGAGTTTCTCGAACAACGCGGACGATGCCCGTCCGGTGCGCAGCGTGTTGAACTCTTCATGCAGCGCCTGCAGCGATTTCTTCATCCGCTGCTCGGCATCTTTGTGAACGTTACTGTCCATGTGGTCTCTCCTCTGAAGGAAGAGCCGCTCCCCGGGGAGCGGCCTTCGCTATTCGTGTGACTTCCCTATTCGGTTGCGTCCCCGACGCGATAGTACACGAAGTCTGACACGGCGATGAGCCCGCCCGTCTCGGTACCGAGCTCCTTGGCGACCTGCTTCACGCTGCGCTTGTCGTCTTTCACAAAAGGCTGCTCTTCGAGCGTGATCTCGGAAAGGTGCTTCTTCATTTTACCCTTGATGATACCGTCTATCACCTTCTCGGGCTTGCCCATGCCTTCGGCCTGCTTCTTGAAGATCTCTTCCTGCTCGACCCGGTACTGCTCCGGTACCGTATCCGGGGCAAGGTAGGGCGGGTTGAAGGCTGCTACGTGAAGGGCGACGTCGAACGCAAACTGTTTTACCGTCTCGTTCTCCAGAACCTCGGGTTTGTCCGCCTTGATCTTGACCAGCACACCGATACCGCCGCCATCGCCGTGCACGTAGTCCACGATGAGCTCATCGTCATCCGCGTTCATGCGGGAGAAACGTGTGAAGCCCATGTTTTCCTTTATCCTGCCGATGGCTTCCTGGAGCATGGACTGCACCTGCTCGGAGTCATCGTCGAGCCCCTCGGAAAGCATCGTCTGGAGCATCGAGTGTCCCAGGGCAATGAAATCCTTGTTGCGCGCCACGAAGTCCGTCTCGCAGGAGAGCTCGAGAATGCCCGCCTGCTTTCCGTCAACCTTCGTGAACACCCGCCCCTCGTTGGTCGCACGACCGGAGCGCTTCGCGGCGGCGGCAAGGCCCATCTCCTTGAGAATGCGCTCCGCCTTGGCGAAGTCGCCCCCCGCCTCCGTGAGGGCCTTCTTGCAGTCCATCATGCCGGCCCCGGTCTTATCACGCAGTTTTTTTACGTCTGCTGCCTTTATATCCACGATCTTCTTTCTCCTGTTCGTTTCTGCTCGTTCTATTCTTCGTCCTGCTCGTACAGGTCTTCTTCGTTGTAACCGGACCGTTCCGCTACGGCTTCTTCTTCGGTCTTCTGCTCACCGTCGTCGGACTCCTCTTCGGGTTGATAGTCGGAGTAGTCCTCGGCGGTGTAGGTGGGATTCTCCTCTTCCTCGGACTCCGCGCCGGACTCGGATTCGGATTTGGATTTGGATTCGGACTCCGCAACCGCCGCGAGCGGTACCGTTTCCTCTTCGGGGGCGGACTTTTCTTCGGTCTCTTCGACGGATTCAGGAGCTTCCTCGGTTGTCACCGCCGCCGTTTCCGCCGGCTTCGGCTCGGTGCGCTCATCCTCCTGCAGGCTCTCGATGACTTCGAGGCCGATCTCGTTATCCGCCTCGATTACCGCCTGAGCAATGATTGAGGTGAACAGATTGATGGCGCGGATGGCGTCGTCGTTTCCGGGAATGGGATAGTCAATGCCCTCGGGATTGGAGTTCGTATCTACGACCGCGACGATGGGGATCCCCACGCGCTGGGCCTCGGCGACCGCAATGGTCTCCTTGCGGGTATCGATGACGAAGACGATTCCCGGAAGCTCCTTCATCTCCTTGATACCGCCGAGGTTCTTCTCGAGCTTGGCCCGCTCCTTGTTGAGCCGGGCAACCTCTTTTTTGGTGAGGCTCTCGAACGTCCCGTCGACTTCCATCTTGTCGATCTTTTTGAGGCGACTCAGAGAATGTCGGATGGTGGAAAAGTTGGTGAGCATGCCACCGAGCCAGCGGTTGTTTACGTAAAACATCCCGCACTTGGTAGCCTCTCGCTCGATTGCCTGCTGCGCCTGCTTTTTCGTGCCGACGAACAGGACCGACTGGTTATTGATGACCGTCTGGCGAACGGCGTCGTACGCCTCTCGTATTGCGCCTATGGTCTTCTGAAGGTCGATGATGTGGATCCCATTGCGCTCGGCAAAGATGAACTTCTTCATCCGGGGATCCCATCGCTTGGTCTGATGACCGAAATGCACACCTGACTCAAGCAGGTTCTTCATTGTGACTACTGCCACGTGTTCCTCCTCGCGTGCACCACTTCCAGAGTATGAATATGGCGCATAGCCGTCTCTATTTCTCGTACGAAACCGCCGTAGCCGGCGGGCCGCCGGAGTATTCGCAACCGATGTCAAGGAAATCGGAAGCCTGTATCTCGTAACATAGAATATAGAAGCCTGATTGGCAAGCCCATGACACCGGAGTAGGAGCCCTCGATGCGCTCGATGAGCACCGCCCCCCGGCCCTGTATCCGGTAGGCTCCGGCGACGCTGCGCCACTCCCCGGTGTCGAGGTACCACTCGATCTCGGGCGGGCTCAGCGCCGCGAAGGTTACGGCCGTGACGTCGGCCGACACGAGCGGCTCGCGGGGCGACGAAGCATGGATACGCGGGGCGGCGCCTGCGTTCCCGGGCGCGGCGTCTGCGTTCCCGGCGGCGGCGCCTGTGTTCCCCGCGGCGGCGCCGGCCCTTCCCGGGGCGGCGCCGGGAGTCCCCGTCGCGGCGCCCGCGCCCCCCGGCGCCGGCGCGAAAAGCGCGAGGGCGGTCACAACCCGGTGCGTGCGCCCGGCGAGCCGCGCGAGCATCCGCCGCGCCTCGCGTCTGTCGGCGGGTTTCAGCAGGATCTCAGCGTCGTCGAAGACCACCGTGTCGGCGCCGAGGACCCAGCGGTGCGCGTACGCCGGCGCCTCGGCTACGGAGGCCGCTTTGCCGGCAGCGAGGTCCCGGGCGAACTCCACCGCCGGACGATGATCGGCGGGATCGTCGTCGGGAGTCGGCTCGGCGACTTCGAAGTGGAGGCCGAGCTGCTCCAGGAGCTCGCGGCGGCGCGGGGAGGTGGAGGCGAGGGTCAGGGAATCGGAGGAGGAGCTGGGTTTACCGGTAAGGCGATACTCGCTCTGTGGCCTGGGGCTGTCTTTATCCGTCATATGGATTTGAAAACCGGTATTGCAGCAAGGGCGCCGAGAATCGTGCCCGGATTCACGTATACGTACGCCGAGAGGATCATCACGTCGAAGCCGATCGGCCCGACCGCCAGTGACACCTCCGCGCCCATCACACTCGCCAGGCGCTCCAGTATCGCCCAGGCGAGGGTTCCGAGCAGGCCGGTGAGAAGCATGAGGCGGGCGAGGACGCCGAGGTTGTTTTTGCCGAGTTTCACGCGGCGTATTGCCTATTTCCTGCCGCGCCGGCGATGGCCGAGGGTAGCGAGTACCCAGCCCATGAAGCCGCCGACGACCAGCGTTATGAGCAGCAGGAGAGCGCGGGACATTTCGATCTCCCACGCGAGAAAGGTGACCGAAGCCATCTCCGTGTTCTGCATCACGAAAATGATCGCCGCGACTCCGAGGATTATGCCGAGAACAAACTTTACCATGAGGGCCTCCTGTGGTAGTTTACAGGCCACGGACGCGTAGCTCAGTTGGATAGAGCGTCGGCCTCCGGAGCCGAAGGTCGTGGGTTCGAATCCCGCCGCGTTCAATTTCCTACATCGACCCGATTTCCGATTCGTATTCGGGAAAGTACCGGGCGATGACCGAAAGGTGGAACCGGCCGAGGACGCTCTCTTTGGGCTCGCGAGCGAGGAGGAACTCGAAGGAACTTCGGACCAGATCCGCCTTCGATACCGAACCGTCGGAGATCTTCCGATAGTAGGAGTCGTCGAGCTCGACCTGATGGGTCGTCTCCGATCCACCCTCGCTCACCGTTACCGTGTAGTGATTCTCATCGTTCTTATTTACACTGATCATAGGCTTAGCATACACGGAGCCGGCGACAAGCAGCAAGGACGGGACGTACAGCCATGGGAAAAGGCTCACGAAAAAGGGTTGACAGCTCCAGGCTCTCCTACCGATTGGTGGGGTCCGAGGCAACCGGGATGCTTGCCGAGATGAACGCCTCGCTGATACAGGCAGAGGGCAGCGACAATCCGATGACGCTCGAGGAGCTCAGATACCGGATGAACGCCTTTCTCATGGAGGAGGGGTACCAGGCCGCCCTGTTCGAGTACGACGGCGCAGCCGAAGACGAAGCAGCAGCAGACGCAGGCGCGTCCGAAGACGAACGTGCGGCCGTCGGCTACGTCCTCTACCGGGTAGAGCCCGCCTACACCTACGTACGACAGTTCTACGTGAGCGAGAAGATGCGAGGGAGGGGAGTCGGGAGCGAGATGTTCACCCGTATGCGCGAGACGGAGTGGGCACAGGCCGCCGAGATTCAGCTCGACGTGCTCGAGGGAAACCAGGATGCCCTGAAGTTCTGGGAGGGGCACGGCTTTGAGCCGCGTGCCCGGCGCATGAGACTCGAAACCGCCGAGCGCTCATCGACCCGGAAGTCATGCGGGGCGATCATCTACCGGCGCACTCTCGTGGGCATCCGATATCTGTTCCTTCGGCACGAGAACGGCGGGCACTGGAGCTTTCCCAAGGGGCATACCGAGAAGGGCGAGAGCGAGCGTGATACTGCGGTACGCGAGATCCATGAGGAGACGGGATTGCGTCCGCACTTCCTTCACGGATTCTACGAGCGAATCTACTACCTCACACCGAAGGGGCGCAGAAAGGAAGTTGTCTACTTCCTTGCGCGGGTGTGGCGACCGCGGGTTCGGGTGCAGGTCGACGAGATATCCGAGTACCGATGGGCATCCTATACCGAGGCGCGGTCGCTTCTCACCTTCGAGAATACCCGCCTGCTTCTCGACAAGGCGCATCTGCGTCTCACCGGGCGGGGGCCTGGGGATTGGTGAGCTTGTCGGTAATTCCCGATCTGCATATACTGGTCAGGCTTCATGAAACTGGCAGTACACGCGACGAGTGACGTCGGACTTCAACGAAACCACAACGAGGATATGGCGCTGCTCGGCACCCGCACGCTGCGCGATGAGCGCTATAACGGCGTGCACGAGATCTCCCGGGGGGCCCGGCCCTACGTGATGGCGGTTGCCGACGGGCTCGGCGGACAGGCCGCGGGCGAAATCGCAAGCAGGGACGTGCTCGTGGCATTCCGCGACGAGATCGCCGCCCTCGAGACCGGGCTTTCACCGACGGCCCTTTCTCAGCGGCTCACCGAGATAGCGCGCGATATCCAGGAGGGGCTTCTCACTCGGGGGCGTGCAAACCCGCGGCACCGGGGCATGGCGACGACGCTCACAGCTGTGGTCCTCTACGAGGAGCAGTTCTTCCTCGCTCACGCCGGCGACACCCGTTGCTATGTCGTGAGAAACGGGGTGCTGCGGCAGGTCTCCCGCGACCATACGCTTCGCGAGTTTTCCGGTGATCCGCGGATTCCGGGGAACATCCTTGCAAACTGCTTCGGTTCCGAGCAGGACTTCTTTCTCGAGGCGCAGCAGTTCGAGAGCGAGGGGGAGCGGGGCGATCTGTTTCTGCTGTGCAGCGACGGTTTGAGCGATATGGTTCCTGACGACGTGATAGAGCGAACCATCTCGGAGCTGGAGGACCTCCATGCGGCGGGGGCGAGACTTCTCGAGCTCGCACACGCCGGCGGCGCCCGGGATAACATCACCTTCATCCTGGCACGCCGGCTATGATGCGCTCTCTCGCCGACAGCCACCCCCGAACGTACGAGCGACTCGATCTCATCGCCTTCCTCGGCGCTACATGCCTCTTCTTTGCGACGATCGAGTACCTCTTTCCAAAGCCCTTTCCGTTCTTCCGGCTCGGCCTGGCAAACCTGCCCGTCATCATAAGCCTCAGGCTCTTCTCGCCGGGATACGTGCTCCTGCTCGTGCTCCTGAAGGTGCTCGGTCAGGGACTCATAAACGGCACGCTCGCCTCCTACGTATTTCTCTTCTCCCTCGGCGGTTCCTTTGCGAGCGCCTTCGTGATGCTCGCCGCCGACAGGCTGTTCGGGGACCGCATCAGCCTGGTCGGCGTGAGCGTATTCGGCGCCATCGCGTCGAACGTGGTGCAGCTCTATCTCAGCATTCGCTTCATCTTCGGACTCAGCGCCTGGATCATCGCGCCTCCCTTCGTGGCCCTCGGTGTAGGAAGCGGTCTCGCGGTGGGACTGTTCGCGCAGAAGTTCTGGGAACAGTCGAGGTGGCTCGGGAGGGTCCGTGATGCGCTCGAAGGATAACTTCTTCACCCGCAATACCAATCCCCTGCACCTGTTCATCACGAGCGCGCTTATTCTGCCCGCCTATCTCTTTCAGGACGAGCTGCTGCTGCGGATAGCGCAGGTGCTGCTGTTCGCGGGTCTATCCACTGTTGCGGGCAAGAAGATCAAGTGGTTGTACTTCGTCGTGATGGTGAGCTCCATCACGTTCTTCAATCTGCTGACTCCCATGGGGCGGGTGCTCGTTTCAGCCGGTCCGTTTGCCATCACCGAGGGGGCGCTGCGCAATGGGGTGATGAAAGGCCTGACGATCATCGGCCTCGTGTTCATCTCCCTGTTCAGCATACGGCCTGATCTGAAGCTGCCCGGGCGTCTCGGCGGCTTGCTTGTTCGGCTGTTCTATTACTTCGAGCGCATCGTCGAGACGAAGCGGCAGAAGCTCGAGGCGCGCCGGCTCATCGGGAGTATCGATGATATTCTCGATTCACTGTACCAGCCCGGCATGCCACAGGAACCGCCGGCCGGGCGTGTCGCCACGACCACAGTGGTCGGGGGGCTGTTCATGGTGGTGGCCGTGGGCGCGAACTGGGCCCTGCTGCTGGTGTAGGGTTGCCGGACAGGGCTGCGGGTGCAGGACGCTGAAAGAGACGCACAGGAACGGATAGGAGAGCGATAGATGGTAGAGCGCGATTACCGAGTGACGGGCATACAACAGGTAGGGATCGGCGTGGCGGATCTTTCGACCGCGTGGACCTGGTACGCGGACAACTTCGGCTTCGATGTTCCCGCCTTCAATGATGCAGCGGAGGCGCCGTTCATGACGCCGTATACCGGCGGTACCGTGCAGAGTCGGCAGGCCGCCCTTGCCATCAACATGCGCGGCGGTGGCGGATTCGAGGTGTGGCAGTACACCAGCCGTACGCCCGTGGGGCCGCCACGACCGCCTGAGCTCGGCGATCACGGCATCCTCGCGCCGCGGCTGAAATCGTGGCGGGTCAGGGAGGCCTATACCGCCCTTCGGGAAGCCGGGGCAACTCTGCTTTCTGCGCCCGGAGCCGACCCTGCCGGCCGCGAGCATTTCTTCGTGCAGGACCCCTTCGGGAATGCGTTTCAGATAGTCGAGGGGGAGGACTGGTTCTCACGTACGCCGGGGCACGTCGGCGGAGTTTGCGGTGTCATGCTCGGCACCCCCGACATCGACCGCACGCTGTCCCTTTACCACGAGATCCTCGGCTACGACCGCGTCGTCTACGACGAGACCGGCGCCTTCCTCGACCTCGCCGCACTGCCCGGTGGCGAGCGCCGGGTTCGTCGTGTGCTGCTCGAGCACTCCTGCCCCCGCACCGGCGGCTTCGCGCCACTTCTCGGTGCGACCGCGATCGAGCTCGTCCAGTCCCTCGACGAGGCAGGTAGCCGGATTTTCGCGAACCGATACTGGGGTGATCTCGGATTCATCCATCTCTGTTTCGACGTTCAGGGCATGGACGCGCTGAAAGCTGCCTGCGAGAAGGCCGGGCTATCCTTGACCGTCGATTCCGGGGAGACCTTCGATATGGGTGAGGCCGGCGGCCGCTTTGCATATGTCGAGGACGCTGCTGGAACCCTGGTCGAGTTCGTCGAGACGCACAAGTTGCCGATTCTTCCTGCCCTCGGTCTCAACGTCGATCTGACAAAGGGCGGCCCCGGTAAGTCGGTTCCGCGGTGGTTGATTCGGCTGCTGGCGTTCAAGCGGACGCGCACGCTTTGAGGTATATAGCAGCGTGTGGGTACAATCAGCAGAACGAAATAGGGCGTAAGGA